>DKCG01000033.1 GCA_002449145.1 Christensenella sp. UBA6880
CACCTGAGGAAAGGGGAAATTCTAATTAGAGTACACGCCGTACACTTTTGTAGAGAAAGAAAAAACGCCCCTCTTTTTTTTCGAGAGGGGCGTTGACAAAGTTATTCGCCAAATAGCGCAGTTTTACTTTAAATAAGAGCCTCAAATAGATGAAGAACAAGGAAACGCCCTTTTGCGAACCTGCCCAGCGTACTAAGCCGTACGTGACAGGTGAACAAAAGGGCGTTGACACAGTTATTCGCTATTTGAGGCTCTTATTTTGTGCCGAAGATACGGTCACCGGCATCCCCCAACCCCGGCAAAATGTAGCCGTTCTCGTTGAGTTGACGGTCGAGCGTCGATACGTAAACTTCAACGTCGGGATGTTCGGAATGTACTTTTTCAACGCCTTCGGGCGCGCCGATTATCGCAAGGAATTTGATGTGTTTGCAGCCGCGTTTTTTGAGAAGCGCGATTGCGTCGCAAGCACTGCCGCCCGTTGCGAGCATCGGGTCTACGAGCATAACGACTTTGTCCTCGATGCCTTGGGGCAATTTGCAATAATATTCTTGCGGTTCGAGGGTTTCTTCGTTGCGGTACATACCGATGTGTCCGACCTTTGCCGCAGGGAAAAGCGTGAGGATTCCGTCAACCATACCGAGTCCTGCGCGAAGGATAGGCACGATTGCGATAGAGTTTTCTTTCACGACGGTTTGTTCGACGGTTTCGAGCGGCGTTTCGACGGTTATGGTTTGGGTGGGAACGTCCTTGAACGCCTCGAACGCCATAAGCGTTGCGATTTCGCCGATGACCTCTCTGAATTGTTTGGTCGTTGTGTTTTTATCTCTTATGATTGCCACTTTGTGGCGAATGAGCGGATGATCCAGAATGTGTACGTTTGCGTATTCTTTCATAGTTTTACCTCCGTATTTTTGGTATATTCTTTTGTTTTAATACTTATTTTTTGTCGGTAGATTCGAGTTTTTCTTCTGCTCTTTCTTCTTCGCGAAGTTCCTCTACGACTTCTTCTTCCCTTTCTTTTTCTTCTGCCGCTTTAACAACGTCCACGCCGACGTCGAACGTTGCGTTGGGTGCGACTGCGCCGGTGATGAGGCTTTGCGGTTCTTCTACGACTTCTTCTTCGTTGCCGTCGCCGCCCTGTTTCTTTTCGATTGCGTCGATGATTGCGTGTACGACGATACCGAGCACGAGCGCGGTTGCGATGGAAGTGATGGTGATGGTCTTGGTTACGGTGCCGTCGCCTGCAAGCGCATACGGAATCTTGATTGAAAGTCCGCCGATACCTGAGATGAGGATTGTGGATACGGTAAAGAGGTTCTTGTTGTCGCCGAGATTGATGTCTTTGAACATTTTGAGACCGCTGACCGCGATGAATCCGTAAAGCGTGAGGCATACGCCGCCCATTACACAAGCGGGAATCGTGCGAAGAAGTGCCATAAGCGGGCTTATGAAGGAAAGCACTATGCACATACAAGCCGCAAGGAAGATTGTGGATACGGAAGCGTTTTTGGTGATTGCGACGCAACCGACGGATTCGCCGTAAGTGGTGTTGGGGCAAACGCCGAACACCGTGCCGACAATAGAGCCGACGCCGTCGCCGAGAAGGGTTCTCGAAAGACCCGGTTCGCCTTCGACGAGGTCGTGACCGATAATAGAGCCGAGGTTCTTGTGGTCTGCGATATGTTCTGCAAAGACGACAAGCGCGACGGGTACGAATGCGAGTACGACTTCGCCAACGCCCGCCCAAGTGATTGTGGTTGCAACGCCGTTGGTTGCGGTGCTGACCGCTTCGCTGACGTTGCCCGTGACGAGTTCTTTGATTGCCTCGATAAGAGCAAAGTCGGGATAGTTAAGGAAGGATTGGAATTTTGCGCCGACGCTCGCAGTGGAATCGCCGAGAGCCGCAAAGTTGTCCACGAGGGGTTGCCAGTTGACTATCTTGAGATATTCGACGTGGCAAGCATATCCGAAAATCGAGAAGAATGCCGCGACCGCATATCCTGCGCCGATACCGAGAATGAACGGAATGAGGCGACCCATTTTGAATTTCTTTTGAGTTGAGCAAATGCAAATCGTTATGAGCGTCACAAGGCCGCAGAAAAGCGCGACGAGGTTGTAACTTGCATTGACGGTTGCGCCGCTTGCTTTGGTGATGTCGCCCATTGCGCTTCCCGCAAGAGAAAGACCGATGAGTGCGACGGTGGGTCCGATGATGACGGGGGGCATAAGTTTTGAAACCCACTTGCTGCCGGCAAACTTGATTATGATTGCCAAAACGACGTATACGAGTCCTGCGAGGATACCGCCGAGGATTACGCCGCAATATCCAAAGCAAAGCGCGGTCGAGAGCGAACTCAAAAACGCAAACGAACTCGAAATGATAACCGGGCTCTTAAATTTGGTGAAAAGCAGATACACTATCGTGCCGAGGCCTGCGCCGAGGATTGCCGCGGGGATTTGAGTCGGCAGACCGATAATGGTCGGAACTGCAATAGTGGCAGCCATAATTGCAAGCACTTGTTGGAATGCAAACACGAGGTTCTTGCCAAAAGCAGGTTTGTCATTGACGTCGTAAACGAGTTGATTTTTTGACATTTGTCTTTCTCCTATATATATTTGTTGTTATCTTCTTACGCGCCTAACGCCGTTTGAGGGCAAAAAAAAGATGTCCGCTAGGGACATCTACGTTAGGCAATTTTTGAATCAATCGAGGGAAAGAGGCACTCGTCAAAGGAAGAAAAAACAATTTTTGCAACAGAGGCTGTTGCGAGAAGAATTGCTTTTTTGAGTTTGACAGCACTTTGAGCCATAAAGCCCTCCGATTCACATTTGACAGTATGTTAGCACAAACGAAAGAATCGCGCAACCGATTTCGACAAATTTTTCGCAAGAATACGAATTGTGTTATCCGAGGGATTTCGAGAAAAGAAAGGATTTATTCGGGTGTGGGCAGAGCCCGCCCGCAATTATTAATTGTTAATTATTAATTTTTTTCAATATTTCTTGCAGAGCAGACAACTCAAAATTAGGCACGTATTCTTCCGTCGCGCTGTCAAGTTCTTGTGAAAATCCGTTTTGCAATCCTGCGACGAAAAACGCTTGCGTCGCCCTATCGTACTCTTGTTCGGTTATGCGCCTCGACAATATCGGGTGGTTAAACACGGCGGGCGTTGGGAAATACTGCCCCATAAGTGAAACGTACATCGTATCGTCAATCGAAGATATATCTTGCAAAACCCCTCTCGTGTTTTCAAGTGCGCAAGGCAAAACGAGGTGTCTTACAATAACGCCTTTTTTCATCATTCCGTCGCTGTCGAAAACGTCCTCGGGTTGCTGACGGCGCATTTCTTTTATCGCTTCGAGAGCGACTTCTCTATACCCTTTTGCGTGCGAATATTCCCACGCCAAATCGTTGTCGAAATACTTGAAATCGGGCAGATAAATATCCACCAAGCCTTCGAGTTTTTTGAGATTCTGCACGGTTTCGTATCCGCTACTATTCCACACAATCGGTATTTTAAGTTGTCGTTTTGCAACTTTAAGCGTGTCTTTGAGCAAATTCGTGTAATTTGACGGCGTAACGAGGTTTACGTTGTGCGCGCCTATTTGTTGAAGATAAAGCATAAGCGACACGAGTTCGCTCTCGCTCACTTCGAGCCCTTTGCCTTCGTGCGAAATCTCGTAGTTTTGGCAGAACAGACAGCGCAGATTGCACCCCGAAAAAAAGATAGTTCCGCTACCTCTCTCGCCCGACAAACACGGTTCTTCAAAATGATGCAATCCGACTCTGGCAATCTTGTACATAATTCGGCTTTTTATATGGTGATATTTGTGTCGGGCAAAGGCGATATTCTGCTTTGCACGCAATCGGATAAGGCTCCGCCCCTCCGTATTTATTATCTTTGCTTTTTCTCTGCCTCATGCAAAATCAGACATCGAAACAACTGCCGCCTATAAACTCTCTCAAAAGCGAGTTGCACGGGATAAGACTTTCGTCATCTATCGTCTTGAAATATTTGAGATATTTGATAAGTCTGTTTGCAACGATAAATTGCGGGTCGGTGTCCTTGATTTCTTTGAGTGCGGGCAGCGCGAGTTTTTTGAGTACGCAAAGTTCGTAAGCAAGCGCGGAATTGAACACGAAGTCCACGCCCTCTTGCCACGGATATATCCATCTGAATTCGCCGTTTCTCACGCTCGACCACATATCTATCGTGTTCTTTGCGGGATAGTTTCTGAACTGCATATCCCTCACGATTCTGCGGATAAGTCGCAAGTCCGTTATACTGAGCGGCGAATGGTCGTCAACGTTTATGGTAAGTTGCGGCGCAATGTAGATTTTGAATTTTTGGTGCTTTGGTATGGACGCGGTGAGTTTTTCGTTGAGAGCGTGTATGCCCTCTATTATTATGGGGCTATGCTCGTCAACTCTTATCGTGCGTCCTTTTTCCTTTACGCCCTTCGAAAAATTGAAACTCGGAAGCGTGACTTCTTCACCGTTTATCAAATCGAAAAGGTCCTTGTTGAACTGCTCGATGTCGAGGCATTCGACGTGTTCGAGGTCAACCTCGTTTGCCGCCTTGCCCTGCTTTTTGCATATCTTTTCGCGTTCGAGATAGTAGTCGTCCATAGAAATCATAACGGGATTTATGCCCCTCGATATGAGTTCTATGCGCACTCTGTTGCAGAACGTGGTCTTGCCGCTCGAACTCGGACCCGCAATACAGATGAGGCGGATATTTTCGATGTCGCTCTCGATTTTTCTGCCGAGTTCGGAAAGCATAGAGTTTTGCCTTGCTTCGCACATCTGCACGAAATCGAGAACTTTGCCGTCCTCGACCTTTTCGTTTATGTCGGCAACAGTTCCCGTTTTCGTCTTGTTCGCCCAAACAGTCGCTCTTTGAAGGGTTTTGCCGTAAGTGCTTTCTTCCACAAATTCGGGTATCTCGGCGTTGAGTTCCGAGCGCGGATATTGAATGATTATGCCCGGGCTGTACGGCATAAGGTTGTAACTGAATATGCACCCCGTGGACGGCACCATATACGCGTGCAAATAGTCGTAATAGTCACCGCAAACGTAGATGTTCACCAAACTTTCGGGGCGATACGGCAATATGCGCAACTTGTCGTCGCGTTGCATCTTCTCGAAAATCTCGCGCGCCTCGTCCGTCGAAACGGTGATACGCTCGATAGGCATATCAGCCTTTATGATTCGGTCAACTTCTTTGCGGATTTCGTCCGTCGCCTTGGACACGTTGAAACCTTTGGTGAGAATCTGGCAGAAAATCGAGCGCGACGCATTGTAACCGAAGCGTATGCGCACGTCGGGATAAAGATTGTGAAACGCCATTGCCACGATATATCTCAAACTTGCCTCGTACGCCTTTGCCGCTTCGTTGTTTTCGATGCCCAAAAACTCGATTGTCTTTCCGTCGTCCTTGCTTGAAAGTTTGCGATTGAGTTCTTTGATTTGCGAGCCGAGTTTGCACACGGCGTATTTGCGCCTATCTTCTTGTTTTAGCAAGTCAAGCACTCTCGTGCCTTCCTTGACTTGCTTTTCGATTCCGTTTACAAAAACATTTATCATTTTCCCCTCACTTTGCGCAAAACCGATTGTGCAAAACGCTTGATTGATTATTTTCACATAATTATACTCGCCGTTTCCGCCAAATATAAATATTTATGACACTTATAGTATTGTATCATACGAAAACCCCGTTTTCAAGACGGAAATATTTTCGCAGTTTTTGATAAGGATAAAAGGATTTGAGATGGCATACGTTGAAATTTTTGGATATGTTGTAAAAGTGCGATATTGAGATGAAGAACGCGTTTTGTAAAAGTGCGATATTGAGATGAAGAATGCGAAAGGCACGGCTTGAATCAAAACCCAGTGTACATAGGCGTACACGGTTTTGAGGCAGGGTGTGCCTGACACAGTTAGTCGCTCAATCACACAATTTGTAAAAGTGCACCAAATCGATGCATAACGCGAAAGAGGCACTCGAACGGCAACCCTAATTTACTAATCGTAAAAGAGGCAAATTTATAATCAAAATATTTTTATATTAAAATTGCGTGATTGAGATGAAGAACGCGAAAACGCCCCTTATATGGCAACCCTAATTTACTATGCGTAAATGAGTTGACAGATAAGGGGCGTTGTAAGGAACGAAGTGACGGAATAGCGATTGCTACGCTTGCGTCAATCGCGTCCAAAGTTATTCGCTCAATCACACAATTTTAATGGGAAGGGTGGCAAACAAGGTCATACCACAACCCCACCAACACACCGTACGCAGGGTTTATGCGATTTTCGTCGATGTCGATGACGTAGGTGTCGCGGAAGGATAAAAGTTTTTTGCGTGCTTTGACGGCGAGAGTTTTGCCATTTGAGTCGAGAAGATAGGCTTTCATATGGAAAGGACCTGCCTTAATTTTGAAGTTAAGATTGCCTTGCGACGATACGGCGCGACGGAAGCACAAAAACGGCAACTTCTCGTTGATGACGCACACTTGATTGCCGCGCGCGTCGGAGATTGAAAACCAAGACGTGAAAACTTTTTTAAGCTCGGATTGCATACGCGCAATCGGCGCGCCGTCGGGCGTAAACAGAACGACGTTGGTCATAAATCTGTCCCACTGTCTTTCGGCAAAGAATACGGTTTGCCCTTCTTTGGTCTTTATTTCGAATTTTGCACCGACGGTGAAATACTTTTGTTTGATGATTATCCTCATAATTCCCTCCGACAATTTGCGAATAATATTCGTACTAAATGTAGTTTATCATACAATATGAATATTTGCAAGCATATAACATATATTTGTTTGACGAAAGCGAACAGTCGTCACTTGTTTTCGATGTCGGCAAGAAGTTCGCAAACGCGCTTTTTGAGAATCGGGTGAAGTTTGTACGGGCAAAGTTCGGCAAGCGGTTTGAGGACGAAATATCTATTGTGCATATCGATATGCGGAACGCAAAAATCGTTTGACTCGATGACGCAATCGTCGTAGAAAATTATATCGACGTCAAGGGTTCTGTTGCCCCACCTCTCGTTGCGCACGCGCTCGCCGTCCTTTTCGATTTGCGATACGACCCTCAAAAGTTCCTCGGGACTATACAAGGTTTGAATTTTCACCGCGCTGTTGACAAAATCGTTGGTCGCAACGCCGCCGTACGGGGCTGTCGAATATCTCGAACTTTCCGTTACGTCCTTTATATTGTCGTCGGCGCAAAGCCTTGAAATCGCGAAATCGAGATATGCGTTTTTGTCGCCCATATTCGAGCCGAGCGCAAGGTAGACTTCGTGCCATTCCTTTTCAACTTCGACAGCGGCGTAATCGAACACGCCGCTCATTGGCGCGTCCGGTTTTTTGACGGTGAGAATCACCTTTTTCGCGGGGTATTTTTTGAGCAATAATTCAGCCGAACGCGTTGCCAAAGTTTCAATCAAATCGAAGCAGTTGTTTTCACAAAACGACTTTAACGTCTTTTTTATGTCGCTATAACTTATGGTTTTGGTCAAATCGTCGAATTTTGCCGCTTCGGAAAAATCGTAGAAAATCTCTGCCGTAAACACAAATCTTTGCGGCGTAATTTTTTCTTCGGGATTGCACCCGTGGCAGGAAGTTATTTGGTAGTTTTTGAGTATTATTTTGTCCATATTTTTCGTGTTATTTTGAAAGATTTATAACGGCAGTATTTTCTCTCACGTCGTGGACTCTGACGAACAATACGCCTTGCTTTACGGCGAGAATCGTAGAATCGAGAGTTGCCGAAAGTCTCGTGTCGGGCGTGCCGCCGAACATGGATTTTCGCGACGTGCCGAGCAAGAACGGATACTCGTCGAACATATCCAAAAGTTTGTCGTAATCCCTCAAAAGTTGCCAGTCCTCGTCGTTGTTTTTGTTGAAACCTATGCCGCCGTCAAGCAATATTCTGCTTTTGTCGAGACCTTGCGACAAGAGCGAATCGACCGCTCGCATAAGTCCCGTTTCCTTGTCGAAAAAGAGGTCGGGAATTTTGGATTTGCGCCTATCGTGCATAACGCATATGGCAACGTCGTTTTGCGCGACGACTTTTGCAAGATTTTTGTCGGCGAGGCAACTTACGTCGTTTATCATATCCGCACCCAAATCAATTGCCGCTTGCGCAACGTCGGGATAGAACGTGTCAACGCTCACAAGTGCGTCGGGGAACGCTTTTTTTATGCTTTCGACTGCAGGCAAAACTCTTGCCATTTCCTCGATTGCGCTTACGCTTTGCGCACCGGGTCTTGTGGACTGCCCGCCTATATCTATGATTTCCGCGCCCTGTTTCAAAAACTTTTCGGCGGTTTCAACCGCGTCGTGAGCGTGTCTGCTTCCCGCAAAAAAACTGTCCGGCGTGACGTTGAGAATTGCCATAACGTGCGTGCCGTCCGTAAAAATTTTGTTGCCGACGTAAAAATCGTATTCCCTTTTTCCTCTCATTTTATCCCCTCGATAAGCATTTTTTCGACGAGTTCGTCTACTTCCCCGCGCTTTGCGAAAGTGACTGTTTTCGCACCGATTTTCTTTACGCCTCTTGCGCTCATACAAGTGTGGTGCGCCTCGATTACGACGATTACGCCCTTCGGATTGAGTTGCTCGAAAATTGCGTCGGCAATCTGCGCGTTGAGCCTTTCTTGCAGTTGCAACCGCTTTGCGTAGACTTCGACCACACGCGCGAGTTTTGAAAGTCCGACGACTTTTCCGCAAGGAATATACGCGATATGCACCTTGCCGAAAAACGGCATAAGGTGATGTTCGCAAGTCGAAGAAAAGTCTATATCCTTTTCGACGACGACTTCGCTTCCGCTCTCGACGAACGTTTTTGAAAGATGAGTTTTAGGGTCGTCGTTATAACCTGCGGTTAGTTCTTCGAGCATACGGGCAACTCTGTCCGGGGTCTGCAAAAGCCCCTCGCGCATAGGGTCTTCGCCTATGGCTTCGAGAATGTCGTAGACTGCTTTTTTGATTTTTTCTCGGTCGATATTATTGTTTTTCATAAGCATATTTATTTCGTTTTTTTATTGTCGTTAAGGTTTTTAAAAAGCGTGAGCGAGCCGCACAGAATCACGACGTCGCAATCGCCTCTCAATGCGTTTTGCACGGCGGTTTTTATATCGTTTTGCACGTCGCAAATCCCCTTGCAAAGCGGCTTTGCTATTGCGAGCAAATCTTCTTTTTGCATTGCTCTCGGGGACGGCGGCGTAACGCAAGTTATTCTGTCTGCAAGCGGCGCGACGATTTCGCAAATGCCCTTGACGTCCTTGTCTTTAAGCACGCCCAAAACGAGATGAACGCGCCTATTTTGAAACAAATCCTTTATTGCGTTTGCAAGCGTGGTTGCGCCTTGCGGATTGTGCGAACCGTCGAAAATAAGCACTTTATCTTGCGGAATCGTTATGTTAAAGTCCTCTTTTGCGTTTTTGACGACTTGAAGCCTTGCTTTCCACACGGTGTTTTTAAGTCCGTTTTCAAGCGCGGTCTGGCTTATTGAAAAGTGCTTGTTCCTCAGTTGCTCGACGGCGCAAATCGCTATTGCGGCGTTTATGAGTTGGTGCTTTCCGAGCATAGAAATTTCGTACTCTTTGCCGTCGTACAAAAAGCGTTGTCCGTTCAAATCGCCGCTTAAAAAAATCGGCTCTTTGCACACGACCACTTTTGCCTTGCGATACTCTTTTTTGCCGTCCTTGAAAACGTAGGGGGTTTCGATTTCTTTCATCACTTCCGCGGGTTGATTGCAAGTGACTGCGACGTCTTTGATTATCGCCGCTTTCTCGCTTGTTATTTGCGAAAGCGTATTCCCCAAAATCGCGCAGTGGTCAAGACCTATCGGCGTTATCACCGCAAGTTCCTTATTCTCGATTGCGTTGGTTGCGTCCCACCTGCCGCCGAGTCCCGTTTCAAGCACGCACACGTCGCATTCCTTGTCGAAAAACGCGAGCATAGCGACGGCGGTTTCGATTTCAAAAGCCGTCGGATTAAATTCGCCTATGCCGAATGCACCTCGCAAAATGCGCTCGCTTTCTATGCACTCTTTTACGACGGTGAGATACTTTGCAACTTCCTCGTCCGAAAGCGGTTTGCCGTTTATCAGCCACCTTTCGTTGTAGCAGAAAACGGACGGCGAATTGTAAGTGCCGACGTTGTAGCCCGCCTCTTTCAAAATCGACGTGAGATACGCGCTGACCGAGCCTTTGCCGTTCGTACCTGCGATATGCACGAATTTCAAGTGTTTGTCGGGCGCGCCGAGAAGGTCGAGAAGTTCGCGCATACGCTCGATTCCGTAGTCCGAACCCGACCTTTCGATATTCTTTATGTAGTCGATTGCCTCTTGATAAAACAAAAAGCACCCCTTTTGGAAGCACTCGCAAAAAACCTTTTATGGTAATATGTGAAGTCCGGAGTGAATATTGCACCGCGGGCAACGCCCTTCGTCCGCCGACACCCCACGTTCGTACGGCACTTAACGCGCAATTTCTACTACTTCCATAGATGATAATTGAATTTTAACACCAAACGAATATATAAGCAAGACTTTTGCGAAAAAACGCAATCGAATTAATCGGCGCGGAATAAAACGGCACAGTTCGACCTTTCGGACATAAACGGATAAGCGAGTATAGTCCGCTCGCGGCGTAAATTTGCAAGGCTTGCGACGAAAAAAATAATTGCCTAACCGTACTTTATGTTTTATACTTAATATAATTATTAAAAATTCATTTCATTAAAGAGGTGCGCTTATGTTTGCAACCGCAATAGGTGCGAGAGAGTTCTCTTTGAGAGACCCGATGGTGTTCATATTGTACGGCGTGGTGCTGGCGTTTATCGTTGCGTTGTCGCTTTACTATATGCTGTCGGCGTTCAAAAGAGCGAAAGAACTCGGCATCGAATCGTCCAAAATCAAGAAAGTCATCACGACTTCGGCGACGTTTTCCATACTTCCGGGACTGGGAATCGCGCTCGGCGTAGTGACGCTCATCGGCACGCTCGGCATAGCCTTCCCCGCAATCAGACTTTCCGTCGTAGGTTCCCTTCAATACGAAACGCAGATGGCAAACGGCGTTGCAGAAGGACTTTACGGCTCTATGAGCAATATGATTGCGCACGGAATTTCCGCACAGGACTTTGCGACTATGGCTATGATTATGACCATCGCAATTTGTTCGGGCGGCGTCGAAGTGCTGTTCTTCTACCGCTTGTATCAGCCGAAAATCGGCAAACTTATGGCAAAAACCACGGGCGGAAAGAAAGGCGGCGTGAATATCGGCGACCTCGTTTTCCAAGTGTCTTTCATCGGTATGGTCATCGGCTACCTTGCAATGAGCATCGAAACTCTCGCAAAGAACGTGACCTTCATCGACGGCTACTACAACTTTATCGCGGTTTTGGTCGCTATGGGGTGCATGTACGTTTGCGACGTGCTTATAAACAAGGCTAACTGGAAATGGCTCGACAGTTTTTCCACACCGCTTTCTATGCTCATCGCGATGTTCGTCGTGGGCATTATAAGTTTTTGCGCAAACAGGTACGGCTGGGCTCTCTCGACGGATTTGTCCGGTTCGGCAAGCGAAGCGGCAGAGGCGGCGAAAAATGCCTTTGCTATGATACTGTAAGGAGGTGCGATTATGTCCAACAAAGTTAAAGTCACAATGGATTACAACCTCAAATCGCACATAATAGGCAAAATCTGGATGGCATTGTCGCTTATCATTTTCTTTGCCGTACCGACAACGATTTGCCTCTACTACGACGTTAAACCCGATATGACGGTTATGGGTACGTCCGCCGTTCTCATTCCCTTTATCATCAACTTCTTCTCGGGCATTTTCGAGCCGATTATCTACTCGCCTATGCTCGGCGTGAACAGTGCGTATCTCGCGTTCATCACGGGCAACCTTTCGAACCTCAAAATCCCGTGCGTGGTCAAGGCGCAAGAGATTTGCGGCACTAAACTCGGCACGGAAGAAAACGAAGTCGTGTCCACTCTCTCGGTTGCGACGAGCACCCTCGTCACGACCGTGATTATCGCGATTTTCGTGCTTATACTCGCAGTCAGCAACGTCGAAACGGCAATCAAAAACACGCCGTGGATTACGCCTGCGTTCACTTGCGTCGTATACGCGCTTTTCGGTTCGCTCGGCGGAAAATACGTCGTCAAAAACATCAAACTCGCAGTGCTGCCGCTCGTCATCATCGTTGCGTTCTCTCTCATTTTGGGATTTGCCGCACCGTCGCTCGGCGTAGGCTCTGCATATCTGTTTGTGGGTATCGCGCTCTGCGCTATCTTCGGCGTGCTTCAAGTGGTGCGTGAAAAGAAGAAAGCAAAACTCAAAGAGGAACAAGAACACCTCGAGCAAATCGCAGTGTCCGACGTCGAACTCGAACAAAACGGCGAAAACGTAACGGCAGACGAAACCGCAGACGAAACCGCAGACGAAACCGCAGACGAAACCGCAGACGAAACCGCGGACGAACAAAACGCAAAATCCGAAAAAGCGGAAGCCGAAAGCGAAGAAACCGCCCTCGAAGAAGCGGAAAAAGAAGCCGAACAAATTGCCGAAGATACGCAATCTGTCGACTGATAAGCGAACTTTGACAGAAATCCGACGAGCAATCGTCGGATTTTGTTTTGCTTGCGCAATATGCGAGTTTGCATTTTATAGTTGTTATTATCATTTATAAGTGTTATAATCAATATAATTCTCAAACAAAGAGGAATCTAATGGACATTATTATCAGCGGTTTGGGCGCAGTCGGAACCACCTTGATGCAAGAACTTGCGGACGAAGGACACAACGTCGTCGTGGTGGATCTCAACGGCGACAAAGTGGAAAAAGCCGTCAATCAGTTTGACGTCAAGGGCGTTATCGGCAACAGTGCGAGCGCAGATGTGCTCAAAGAAGCAAACGTTGCTTACACCGAACTTTTCATCGGCGCGACAAACCACGACGAATTGAATATTCTTTGCTGTATCATCGCAAAACGACTGGGCGCGAAAAAGACTATCGCGCGCGTTTCCAAGCCCGAATATCTCGAATTGTTCGGCAACGAAAACGACCTCGGCATAAGCCTTCTGGTCAATCCGCAATACGAAGCCGCACTCGAAATAAGCCGTATGCTTCGCTTCCCTTCCGCAATCAAAGTCAACGAATTTTCAAACGGTAAGGTGGAACTCGTGGAATTTCGAGTAAGCGGCGATTCCGACCTCGTGGGGCTCGAACTCAAAAATCTCGGCAACAAATTCAAAAGCAAAGTCCTCATTTGCGCCGCGCAAAGAGACGGCAAAGCCATCATTCCGGGCGGCGATTTCGTCATTCAGGCAGAGGACAGACTTTTCCTCACGGCAACAGCGAAAGACATTTCCCTTTTCTTCAAGCAACTCGGTTGGAACAAACAATCAAAAGACGTGATTATCGTCGGCGGTTCTACGACGGCATACTACCTTTGCCAAGAACTCGACAAACTCGGCATACACTCTAAACTCATCGAAAAAGACAGACAAAAAGCCGAGATGTTCTCGCAGGACTTCAAGAAGGTCAACGTCATTTGGGGCGACGGCACGGATCAGGAATTGCTGTTTGAAGAAAACATCTCAACGACCGACGCTTTCGTCGCGCTTGGCAATATCGACGAACAAAACATCATTATGAGTATGTTTGCCGCCTCGCAAAACGTGCCGAAAGTCATCACAAAAATCGACCAACTCGGCTACTACGATATGCTTCAAAAGAGCGGCATTTACAGCGCGGTTTCCACAAAAAACTCTACCGCAGACCACATCATACGATTCGTGCGTCTTATGAGCAACAAGTCGGGAAGCACCGTCAAGCGTATGTTCCACATCATTGACGACTCGACCGAAATTCTCGAATTCGAGGCGAAAGAGAACTTCAAAAAGTTCGATATTCCCCTTCAAAAACTCAATCTCAAAAAGCATTTGCTCGTTGCAGGCATAATCCGCAAAGGCGTGCTTATCACCCCGTCGGGGCAGGACGTTATCAAAGAAGGCGATAGCGTCATTATCGTCACGCTCGAAGAAGGACTTGACGATTTGCGAGATATTCTCGACAACTGAGGCTTATGAATTTACGTTTGCTTGCATTCGTTCTCGGCGAAATCGCCGTAATAATAGGCGCGTTGATGTCCATTCCTCTCTTTATGGCGATAGGATACGGTGAAGACACGACCATTTTGGGCTTCGGCATCGCAATCGGCGTATGCCTGTTGCTCGGCGTAGTCGGTATTCTCGTAAGACCGCCCAAGGACAAACGCGATATGCGCTCGACGAGCGGCTTTGCTATGTGCGCTCTGTTTTGGATTTTCATCGCGCTCGTGAGTGCGATTCCTTTCCGCGTATCCGGATATATCCCCAACTACATCGACGCACTTTTCGAAACCATTTCGGGCTACACAACGACGGGTTCGAGCATATTGCCAAACGTCGAATTACTGCCGAAATCCTTGCTTTTCTGGCGTTCGCTCACGCAGTTCGTCGGCGGTATGGGCGTGCTCGTTTTCGTGATAGTTTTCATTCCCAAAAACGACAAGATGTCAACCGCTCTGGCAAAAGCGGAAATACCCGGACCGCAATTCGGCAAAATCGTGAGCAAATTGCGCTTTACGTCCCTCATTCTGTATGCGATTTACATTGTGATGACCTTCATATTGGTCGGCATACTCTGCGCGCTCAAAATGCCCGTTTTCGACAGTTTCTGCCACGCTTTCTCGACTGCATCGACAGGCGGATTCGGCATAAAAGCGGCAAGCGTTGCCGCATACAATTCGGTCGGAATCGAAGTGACTCTCACAATCTTTATGCTTCTGTTTTCCGTCAACTTCACCGTCTATTACCTCATTTTGATAGGACAATTCATCAAAGCGATAAGAAATGAGGAACTTATTTGGTTCTTGGCGATATTTGCGGCGGCAGTTGGGTTGATAGTCGCAAATCTTATGGCATCGAAGACCTACGCAAACTTCGGCACTGCCCTCAAAGACGCCGCCTTCAACGTGTCGTCGCTTATGAGCACGTCCGGATTCGGCACGGCAGATTATACGAAGTGGCCGGTGTTCTCTCGCATAGTGTTGTTTGCGGTTATGTGTATAGGCGGTTGTGCAGGATCTACGGCAGGCGGCTTGAAAGTTTCGCGTATCGTTATGCTCAGCAAATCGTCGATTATCAACGTCAAAAAGACCCTCTCGCCACGCTCTGTTTACACGGCAAAAATGGACGGTAACCCCATTGACGAAGCAACAAGGCGCAACGTCAAGAGTTTCTTCATCATCTACATGTTCATTATGTTTGTGTCTGTGCTTCTCATATCCGTCGGCAACAACGATTTCGGCACATACAGCGCGTTTGAAACCAACTTTTCAGCCGTCGTTGCGTGTTTCAACAACGTAGGACCGGGAAGCGGTGCGGTAGGTCCGACGGGCAATTACGCAAGTTACACGATTTTTGCGAAACTGGTGCTTTGCTTCGATATGTTGCTCGGAAGACTGGAAATTTTGCCTATTCTACTTCTCTTTAACTTCAAATCTTGGAAAAAAGCGTAAAACAGCGAATAACTGCGGCAGAGCCTCGCGCGCAAACAGTCACGTACGACAAAGTACGCTTCTGTCTGCTTGCGAGGCTCTTTCTTGTTCTTCATCTGTTTTACACTTTCTTCAACAAAAACGAGGTGTTGAGTAGCAAGTTGTAAAATAGGATTGCTATCAGAGGGGCGTTTCCTTGTTCTTCATCTGTTTTATGCCTTTTTCAACAGAAACGAGGTGTTGAGTGATAAATTGTAAAATTAGGGTTGCCATTCAAGCGATTTTTCCTCGTTCTTCATCTGTTTTACACCTTTTTCAACAAAAAAAACGATTGCATATTGATTAAAATCTCGCTTTATCCATTTCCTTCTTGTTTTATTCTACATTTTGTGTTAAATTAATTGTATATCACAATTAATAGGTGGCTGTTATGAACGAATTTGACGAAAACAACGTCCAAGTTCAAAACGACGAGGCGCAGACTGCCGATAATGTCGAAAGCGTAGACGGCAAAAAGTTTGTGCATATCGACAAGTCCAAACGCATTTTCGACATCGTGTATCTTGCGCTTTGCTCGGCGTTTATGCTGGTTATGTGGTGCACGGGTTACAACTTCCTGCCCCTCGTCGCCGACATACTCGCAATCGTCGCGGGCGTATTCATTTTTGCGCGTATGCTCGCAAAAAGCAACGTCGGACTCTATATGTGGATTTCCTATATGGTTTGCATTTGCGGACTGTTCGTGTTCTTCCTCATATGGGGTGCGGAAAGTTTTGGAAAGAACCTTTGGTACAACTTCGTAATCGTTCTTTTCCCCGTGCTTCTTGCAACCCTCGTGTATCTTGCCGACAAGTTTATCGCCAAAAAAGCGGCGTTGAAAGTGACTTGCGCGGTATGCGCGTTCCTTATGGTCGGCACGGCAATCGTGTACGTTTTCTTTATGAACTTGCGCTGCCGCCCCACCGTCGAGAGTTTACAAGCGGGTCACGACGACTATCTTGCGAGCGTAAAGAACAAGTACAACACGAAAAACGACAGCCCGAACGTCCTCGTCATTCTTATGGACGATATGGCGTACAGCGACATCTCTGCGTACAGTTATCTTGCCTCGAAAGTTAACGGCGAAGGCGGAACGGTGACCGATTCCGTAAACGCCACGATAAACACCCCAAACATCGACTCGATTGCCGACGGCGGAATTATGATGGACAACTTCTATTCGGCGTCCCCCGTATGCTCGCCCTCGCGCTTTTCGATACTCACGGGCAGATATTCCTCGCGCGGATATTTGGACAACGTGGTGTTCCCAAGCGACATTCAATCCAATCCGTGGTCGCCAACGCACTTTCTCAATCCCTATCAGTTCCTCAACAACGTCGACGGAATTTTGGGCGACGAAATCACGTTTGCGGAAGTGTTGCAAGCGGCAGGCTACAACACGGGTTGCATAGGTAAGTGGAATCTCGGCGACTACGGCGAGTACCTTCCCACAAGCCAAGGCTTCGACTACTTCTACGGCAGTTATTACGTCAACGATATGACCCCGTACAACTGGGTCGAGGACTACGTGGACGAGAGCGGCAACTTCCATTCAAAGGAAGTGCGCACGCACAAGGAAAACCTCGACCAATCCGAATCGACGAGATTGCTCACCGCGCAAATGCTCAACTTCATATCCTCGTCGGTTGAAAACGACGAGAAATTCCTCGCCTACTACACCACGCCGTGGCCGCACTATCCTATCTACTCGGACAACAGCGGAAGCGGCAAAGGCAACACGAGCGACGACACCTACGTTCAATGTATAGAGGAATTCGACAAGTATCTGGGCGACATTCTCAACTACCTCAAAAACACGCCCGACCCGAGCGGAAATGGCTCGCTTTATGGCAATACCCTCGTCGTATTCACGTCGGACAACGGCCCCGGTAGAGAGGGCGTTACGGGCGATATGAGAGGCAGAAAAAACACCACCTTCGAGGGCGGTATGAAAGTGCCGATGCTTGTCAGTTACCCCAACGGCGGCGTAGGCAGCGGCGATGCAATCGCAACCGAAACGTACAACTACTATCAATGGGAAAACAATTCCGAGCCCACCTCGCAAGAAAACGTTGCAAGCAAGGTTAAATCGAGCGTGGCAACGAGCGCAACGACGAAGCATATCGACGCAAGCAGTATGAACTTCGACTTGTTCAACACCATTTTGAGTTACTGCGGCATCACAAACGAGGACGGAAGCGTGTATCTTCCCTCTGACAGAATCATCGACGGCGTTGACCTTACCTCGCTTTGGAACTGCACCGTCCCCACGTCCACGCGCGTACACAAAAAACTTTTCTATCTGAAAAAAGGCAAATGTCAAGCCGTGCAAATGGCGGTGGAACTTGACGGAACGACCTACGACTTCAAGTACTACGACAGCGTGCGAACCGAAAACTCGGCGTTCATCGACCAAGTGTACAAGAACTATCTGTTCAATCTCGACACCGACCCCGCCGAAGGATACAGCGTATCGAAGACCTATCCCGAAATCGCCTCAACGTTGCTTTCGGAACTCAAAGCCTTCCGCAAAGAAATGAAAACCAACAGACGAGGAATAATCAAATAACGAAATTATTTCTAAAAAATAATGGCGATTTGAATCTTCAAATCGCCATTATTTTTTCATTGAATTTTGTGTCGTTGATTTATGTGCGTCATATTTTTTTCTTACTTATGATACACGAGTTTCTCGATTTTGCTTTCCCACTTCGAGATTTTTGCTTCGTCGTAGGTTTGCGGGATTCGCTTTGCGATTTTTGCCGCTTTCTTCGAGCGCATAAGCATATTGTTCATTGCAAGAAGAAGCGGAAGTCTCGTCCACCCTCTAGCAACTTTGACGACGAGGTCTTTGGGCGAAAGCACGATGAGTTTGCCCGTTGCGCCGGCCGCCATATTGCTGTCGTCGACAACGCCTTTTTCAAACAGCCAATCGAGATCGGCGGGTTTTGCGCCCAAAAGCCAGCGTTTGAGAATGTCGATGCCGATGTGGTCCGCGCCGCGAAGTTTATAGTACTCGACTTCGTATTTCCACAAATCCTCTTTCTTGACCGAGTTGGATTTTATGATTACGTCTGCGAGTATGCAAGCCGCTTTCATAGAATTTTCAATGCCGCTTCCTATCATAGGAATGGTCATAAACGCCGCATCGCCGATTGCGGCATAGCCGTCGGCAACCATTCTCGTGAGCGGATACCTTATAGGAATAATGCAAGTGCGA
Source organism: Christensenella sp. UBA6880 (assembly GCA_002449145.1). Lineage (GTDB taxonomy): Bacteria > Bacillota > Clostridia > Christensenellales > CAG-917 > CAG-475. Next base: position 18,824 of record DKCG01000033.1, read on the forward strand.
CCGCCGCGCACGACTTCGTCGCTTATTATGGGATTTGACGCTTTGAGAGCCTTGTACGCTCTGTCAAACGTTTCCTTTGACAACTCGCCCGCTCTGCCGATAAGCACGTTTACAGTGCCCGCAGGGTCGATTATGCTCCAACTTATGCCTTCTTCACCGAGATGTTTGAGATACGCTTTGTTGGTGTTTTCTGGGTCTTTTACGCCGTCCGCTTTCTTGTGGAACGCGCGATACGCAACGAAAATCTCGTTCTTTTGCGGATTTGCCGTGACGTGCGCGGCTTTGGGAAGTTGACCTCTGAACGGCGACATTGCGCCCGAATTGTCAACGACGAGGTCGGCGTACACCTTTTCGCCGCCAACCGCAACGCCCTTAACCTTGCCGTCCTCTACAATGAGGCTTTCAACGGGTGAAGAAAAGTGGAAGTCCACGACGTCCTTTGCTCTGTCAACGTATTGCTGGGCGAGGATTCGTCTTTCCGTCGACCAGTCTAGTTCCTTTTCGGGAATGTGCAGACTCACCTCTATGCGCTCTGCCGGCGGAACGAACGTCCAGTTGCGCTTGGGAAAATAAGTCCCCTCTTTCGGCAACGGAAGATTAAACATATCGAATGCGTCGCGGTTTACGTCGTCGTGCCAGTCGTACGACAAGTTGTCGTATGAATCCTTTTCATATACGCTCACGTCGAAGCCTGCTCTTGCAAGCCTTTCGCTTGCCACGAGCGACGCCATACCTGCGCCGATAAATACAATTTTCATAATTTCCCCTCTTTATATGTTTATCGTGATTTACTCAAAAAAAAGCGTCAAAGATTAGTTTCGTCGAGATTGTTGAGTATAAGTTGCAAAAGCGCTTGCAACACTTGCTTTTCGTTGTCCTCGAAGTGTTTGAACGCCACTTGATAGAACTTGTGATTCGCTTCCGCAATGAGCTCGGCAACCTTTTCGCCCTCGGACGTGAGCGAGAGTTTCTGCTCGCGCTTGTCCACTTCCGAAATGGACGCACAAATAAGCCCCTTGTCGCGCAGTTCTTTCACGCTACGCGAAACGAGAGCCTTCGATACACAGGCGTTTTGTGCAATATCGCTCGCCATACCCACCACCCCGATACTCGAAAGCACCACGATTTCGTTTGGCGTAAGGTCGTAGTCTTTCAATTCTCTGAGTTGATAATCGGTGTATTCTCTGAGCAATTTTCTGAACGCCGCAAAAAAATAAGCCGTATTTTTCAAATCCATATCGATATTATAACATCAATTTCGCCGCATTTCAACAAAAACTAAAAAGTTAACTAAATCAACGATTTTTGCGATTGCTTGTCTACACGGCGTGTTTTGCGATTCATAACTTTTTGCCATTCGCAACACGCTACTTCTTAATTTATGATTTTTCAATTTGTTTATGTTTTTTCAATTTTTTTTCTCGTTTGTAACGTTATTTCTTTGTGATATGTTCGTTTTCCGTTTCCGTATATGAAAAGCCGCACGCGTTTTGCGTGCGGCTCTTTCGTCGATTGACGACTCATTTTTTATTCGTTGTCTTTTTTGTCGGGACAATCTTCTTGCTTGTCGCATTCCGCGCAGTTGTCGTCGCAAGTTTTTTCTTGCTCGATTGCAACCGCTTGATTGTCTTCGTTGGGGAAAACCATTTGAGGTGCGCCTTCGTTTTGACCGTCTTGCGTCGCTTCGTCAGCGATTTCTTGGACGAGCTCGCTGTTTTCGTCGTGAGCGTGCTTTCTTGCTTCGATTTCAGCCTTTGCCGCTTGCTGTTCCTTCTCGTTGAACTTGTAGAAGAAAAGCGGAATAACCGTCAAGAAGAAACTGATTGCCGCAATACCGACGAGCATAAACCACATTGTGTCTTTGCCTTCGGGGGTGACGGAACTTGCGTCGTTTGCCGCAACGCCTGCCATATAGTAAGCCAAAACGCCAACGAATGCGCCGACTGCCATACCGATTTTGTTGATGAGCGTTTGCATTGCAAAGCAGATACCTTCCGCTCTTTCGCCGGTTTTGAGTTCGAGATACTCAACCGTGTCGCCGATCATTGCGTAAGTGATGATGTTGCCGAAGCCCGAAGGAATACCTGCGATAACGAGTGCGATGAGCAACACAACCGTCGTTGCCGTGCTTGTGTATGCGCCGCGGTCGCAAGCGATACCGACGATAAACGCGATGAGCATTGCAACGCCGCCGACGATATGCGACCAAATATAAGTGTTCTTTTTGCCGAATTTCTTTGTGCACCAAGGAACGAGCAAGGAAGCGATAAGTCCGCCCGGAACGATTGCCATAGTGAACAAGGAATACATAGATTCTTTATCCATTATGTATTTTGCAAAATACAAACCGCCCGTGTAGGTGAAAAGCATTCTTGCCGCGCCGCCGATACCCGAAAGCACGATGAGCATCAAAGGCTTGTTCTTGAACAAAAGTTTGAGGTTGTGTCCGAGCGACGGGGGATTTTCTTCGGTTACGTTTCTTTCCTTCGTGTTCTTGAAACCGAGATAGAAAAGCGGAAGCGCGATAACGCAGCAGATTATTGCGATGACAAAGTAGATCCATTTGAGCATATCGCCCTTTGCGGCAGGATCGAGACCTTTGGTCATATTGTCGGTGATGATCGGGGTGATAACGGTGACGATACCTGCGCCCGCCGTGCAGAACAAACGCGCGATGGTGAGCAAGTTGCCTCTGCGATAAGTGTCGTTGCTCATTGCGGTGGAAAGTCCCCAGTACGGAACGTCCGCAACCGTGTAAACCATACCCCAAATGACGTACATTACGGAAATCGCCGCAAAACCGCCGTCGTTTTTCGGATACCACGGCAAGAAGCATATCGTCGTCATAAGTGCGATAGGCAAAGCCATCCACTTCATATACGGACGACATTTGCCCCACTTTGTACGCGTTCTGTCAACGATAGAGCCCATAATCGGGTCGTTGAGTGCGTCGAAGATACGTGCGCCGAGCATAAGAAATGCAACTGCCAACGCGTTGAAACCGATTGCGTCCGTCATAAAGACGGTCAGATAAGAACCGATAATCGTGCAAATAAGGTTTTGACCGAAACCGCAAAGAGAATAACTGAAGCCTTCTTTGGGTTGCATTTCGCCGTCGCCGGGCGTTGAGCCGAACAACTTGTGTGCGAAAGCGTTGAGTTTAACCTTTGCGCCGACTTTTTCTGTCGTTTGAGAAGAATCACTCATAATTTCACCACATAGCATATATTTTGTTTATAAAAAACAATACTACTGTATTATTATAACAGCAATCGTTCAAACAATCAATATAAAAAATCGCATTGTCACATTTTAATAAAAAACACTATCGACCGCTTGCTATTCACATCGTTTAAAAAACATTTCGTCGGCGTTTTTTTGCAAGAAAAAGCAACCGTCAAAATTCGGTTGCTTTTGCAATTTGCACGTTTAGATATGCGAAACGATACGTTAAACTCGTTATTTGTTCATAACTTCGAGGCATTGCGCAAAGAATTTGGTTGCGGTTTCCATTGCGTCGATGCTCACGCGCTCGTTGATTGCGTGAATACGTTTTTGGTCGTCCAAAGTCATCAAGAACGGCGTGAAACGATAGATGTTGTCGCATACGTCACCGTAATAGCGGCTGTCGCTGTTTGCGATAAACATATACGGCGCGGTGACCATCGTCGGAAAAATTTGTTTGATCGCAACGTTCAGATCGTGCCACGGTTTTACGTCGATGGGCGAAACGGCAGTCGCTTCCGTACCCTTGCCGTGTCTTTCGACGTTGACGTTTTTGCCGAGAAGTTTTTGAGTGTATTCAAGCACTTCGTCGCTCGTCACGCCCGTGATGATTCTCGTGTTGATATTCGCCGTAACCTTGGGCGGGATGACATTTTCGGCGTCGCTTCCGTGCAACATCGTTTGTGCGAACGTCGTCGAAATAAGCGAGTTCGTGAGCGGTATTTTTTTGAACACGAATTTGAGCAACGGGCTCAAAATATCCCTGTTGACGAGAATAAATCTAAACGGGAATTTGACGTGCGGCGCAATGAGTTTGAACGTTTGCTTCGTCGCGGCCGTCCATTTGCTCGGCATCGGATGCTTGTCGAGTTTGACGAGTGCCTTGCCCAAAATTGCCGCTGCAGACGGTTTCGATGGATTGGAAGCGTGACCGCCCGCCTTTTCGACGGTTAAAGTCATATTCATATTGCCCTTTTCGCAAGTTGCGATAAGTCCGAACAACTTGTCCTCGCCTATCATCTTGCCGTCGATAATCGTACCGCCCTCGTCAACTATGTATTCGAGACGAATATTCTGTTTTTTGAACCAGTCGCAAATATGCGCCGCGCCTTCTTCAGTCCACGCTTCTTCGTCGTGACCGAAGCAGAAATACACGTCGCGCTCGGGTTGCCAGCCTTCCGACGATAGTTTTTCGGCGGCTTCCAAAAGGGAAATCATAGTGCCCTTCATATCCTGCGTTCCGCGCCCCCAGATGAATCCGTCGTCTATCGTTCCGCCGAACGGCTCGTAATCCCAACCCTCTTTGGGTGCGGGAACGACGTCTTGGTGCGCCAAAAACGCACCGGGAAGCAACGTCGAATCCTTCCCCGTAAACTTGAACACGAGGCTGTAATTGTTTATGACGGTCTTTTGCGCCGCCTTATGTACGAGCGGATAAGTCTTTTCGAGCCATGCGTGATAGTCCAAAAACGGCTTGTCTATCCCCTCGAATTCGCCGACCATAGATACGGTGGGAATTTGAACTGCCTCGGAAAGGTGCTTTGCGATAAGGTTCTTGTCGAAATCTCTCGCTTTATACTCGCCCGCGTCTATTTCTTTGGGCTTGCACAAGAGCGTACGGATTATCATCGTTGTCAAAAGCATAACGACTTACCTCTTAATCTTGATATGAATATTATAATATCGGTTTCTCGCATTTGCAAGGTTTATCTGCCGAATTACGCTACAAACGTTGCAAACTTTATCGTCTTTATCGTTTTGCAATGCCGACAAAAAACGGCGCGGAAATCGAATTGCGCTCATGCGTGCGGCTTTTTAATACCGGTTTTGATTTTGTCAATAGGTTTTTACAAAAAAAAATATTTTATAAATCGTACATTTTGCACTTTTTGTAAAATAATCGATTAATTATGTAGTTGACATTAGCGTACTTTTATTGTGTTATTATTTTACATTTTATGCATTTGTGTAAAAATCATAAAATAAGGAGCATGCTATATGGAATATATTCAACGCAACTCTTACCTCCAAAAACTTATAGACCGAAAAGATAACGGACTTATAAAAATCATCACAGGCATTAGACGTTGCGGCAAAAGTTATTTATTGTTTACTTTACATAAGGATTATCTCTTATCTATCGGTATAAAAAAGCAAATATTATTCCTATCGATTTGGATGATGAAAACAATTCGGAATATACAACAGCGTGCTTCTATGCTAAGATGAGAGTAGTTCATACGAATCCTCCTTGGAAATTCTGTTGTGGTAAACTAATTATACTAGAGATTCGTATGAACTGTTTTTTTTACAGGTGTTGCACTTGAAAGTATAATTCACCCTACAATAAAAATCCACCAGC
>DKCG01000002.1:0-48673 GCA_002449145.1 Christensenella sp. UBA6880
CACTTCGATACACTTCCGTATTTGCGATTCAGCGTGGTAATTATATTATAAATTATTAATTTTTGCAACAAGTTTTGCCATTGTTTAAAAAACTAGTCTTTTATTGCAAGCGTTGCCCAGTACGTCGGGATGTTTTTCTCGTGAAGATTTCCGCTGCCGTTGGTATCTTCATACAAATCGGCAAGACGGAAGCCTGCTCGAAGTTGCCCCGTCAACTGTTCCTCTGCTGTGTGCGAAAACTGGATTCCGTCGTCGTTTTGTTGCAAGCAACGCATTTGTTCTTCGTTTTTAAGCGGATTGAACGGCAACGAATTGCAAACCGTCGTTTCGTCGTCGTCAAAAACGTAGTTGAATCCGTTGTCTAAGCCCGAAAGCAATCTGCCGCCTTGTTTCAACACTCGATAACATTCTTTCCAAATGGGCAACACTTCTTCGACGTAGCAGTTTGACACGGGATGAAAAATCAAATCGAACGAAGCGTCGTCAAAAGGAAGTCTTTTGGTCATATCGGCGCGGATTATCGTGATTTCATACCCCTCTCTATCCGCAACGATTCGCTCGGATTCAATCTGCTTTTCGGAATAGTCGAGAACCGTACACTCTGCGCCCAGAGCCGCAAATATCGGCATTTGCTGTCCGCCGCCCGACGCAAGTCCAAGAACACGCTTACCTTTTAAGTTGCCGAACCATTCGTGCGGGACGAATCTGACGGGGGTAAGTTTCACGTTCCACACCCCGTTTTTGGCACTTTGAAACTCGTCGCGGGAAACGGATTTTCCCCATTCCCAACCTTCTTCGACCCATTTGTCTATCGTCCGTGCGTTTATATCCTGATACGATTTCATATAAATCCTGCCGTATGACTTGATTGGTATATATTACCACACTTAACCGAAAAGAAAAAGGAAATACGGCGAAGATTAATCCGAATATCGCTTTAATCGTAAGACTCGCATACGCTCTATTGCTTGACGGACGGGAAAATCGTCGTATAATTATATATCATAAATTATATAACAATATTAATCATTATATAAAGGAACGGCAATATGAAAAAATACGCAATCGCAAACGCGAACATAATTTCGGGCAAATTGAACGACGGCGTTCAAAGCGGCAAATACGTTATTGTCGAAGACGGAAAAATCGCAAAAATCACGAGCGATAAGGCGGCAAGCGACGGTTTGAAAGTGGTGGATTTGAACGGAAAATATCTTCTTCCCGGTCTTATCAATCTGCACGTTCACCTTCCGGGTTCGGGTATGCCGAAAGACACGAAAAAACAGAACAAGAAAACCGTGCGTATGCTTATGAATCACGCGCTGACGAAGTATATCGTGTACCGTATGTGCGCAAACTACGCCAAAGTCGAACTTATGTCCGGCGTTACGACAATACGTACGGTGGGCGGACTCGACGACATCGATTCGAGGATTCGCGACAACGGCGCAAAGGGCAAGTTGAAAGCACCGAGAGTGCTTGCGTCGAATATGGCGGTATCCGTCAAAGACGGACATATGGCAGGCTTGTTGGCGTACGAAGCGAAAGACCCCGAAGACGGCAGACGCTACGTCCGCGAGATTGCAAAAACAAATCCCGACCTCATCAAACTTATGATTACGGGCGGCGTTCTCGACGCAAAGAAAGAAGGCGAACCGGGCGTATTGCGTATGTCCCCCGAAATCGTCAAAGCGTGCTGTGACGAGGCGCACAAACTCGGATTTAAGGTTGCGGCGCACGTCGAAAGTCCGCTTGGCGTAACCGTTGCGCTCGAAGGCGGCGTTGACACGATCGAGCACGGCGCAAACGTCGGCGAACACGAAATCGAATTGTTCAAGCAAAACGGTTCTGCGCACGTTTTGACCATATCCCCCACGATTCCCCTCTGTATGTTCGACCTCTCGGTATCGGGCGGCACACCGCTTCACAAGGTCAACGGCAAAGTGGTGTTCGAGGGTATGCTCGACTGCGCAAGAAAATGTCTTGAAAACGACATTCCCGTCGGACTCGGCACGGATACGGCTTGCCCGTTCGTCACACACTACGATATGTGGCGCGAACTTCGCTACTTCCAAAAATATCTCGGCGTGAGTAACGAATTTGCCATTCACACCGCAACCGAAGTCAACGCAAAGATTGCAGGCATAGACGGCGAAACGGGCACTATCGAGGAAGGCAAATCCGCAGACTTTATGGTTGTGGACGGCAATCCGCTCGAAAATCTGGAAGCGTTGCGCAATCCCAAAGCGGTGGCATTGCGAGGCGAGATTATAAACAATCCGAAAGTCAAAAAGTTTCAATACGTCGAAGACGAGTTGGACTTGTACACGAAATGACGATAACAACGATAAAACGGCGCGATATGCGCCGTTTTTTTAATTAATAATGATTAATGAATAATTAATAATTGCGGGTGTTGTTACACCCCACACCCGAAACGAAAACTTGTTTGAAGGCTACTCGTATACGGAATGTGTGATTCGAAGACGGAACGCGAGCCGCAACGGCGGCGAGAAAAGCGAGCGTCGAAGCGCGACGTTTTGTACGAGAATGCGTGGCATTCTGTTGCGAAGCCGCCACGCAGTCGAAGTGGCATAATGAGTGAAATGTCCCTATCTATGCGAGCACCGAGTGTTGTCCCCCGCTGCGCGGTCGCCGTGGGTTCCCTCAAATTTATGCAGAGGGGGAACGGCGATAGGGAAAACACCTGAGGAAAGGGGAAATTTTAATTAGGGTTCACGCATTACACTCTTGTAGAGGTCGAAAAACGCCCCTCTCATTATTTGAGAAGGGCGTTGCCGCAGTTCTTCGCTCAATAGTGCGCTTAGGTCAAGTCTTTGTAAAGTTGCTTGATAACCTTATCAAAATACTCGATTCCGTCTTTTTGACTTGCAACCATAGTGTTGACTTCGGAATTGTAGAGGTCGTTCTTCTTGGCTTCGAGAATGGTGTCGTAGATAACATCGTAGAGCGTCTTTACGTCGGACGACTTCTTGGCAAACGTCATAACGTAGTTGCTGGGAAGCGTATTTTCGCTCATAGATCCCAAAACGTCGCCCTTCTTTTCGGTGTCGGAACTTACGTTGTCGGCATCCCAAACCGTATAGGAATTGAGAAGCACGAACACGCCTGCGTATGCGCTGTCGCTTGCGCTTGCTTTACCATCGGAAACGAGGCTGTCTGCAACCACAAACGCTTTCTTGTCGCCTGCGAATTGACCGTCGGCGGTAAGTGTGCCGTTGAACATATCGTTCGTGACGTCACCGTTTGCAAACGAGCCTGTGCCTGCGGTGATAAGGCTGCGAGCGTAGTCGGTGAAATCTGCGAGGTAAGAACTCTCCTTGCCTTCGGGGGAAACGAGGTAGCCGAGTCCGTTGTTGTTGGAATCGCTGCTGGTTGCGCCCGGATCGTCGCTGACGAGGTATGCCCACGTCGTCGCTACTTCACGAAGCCAGTAAACGCCTTCTTCTTTGGTGATTTCCTTTGCTTCAACCGCCGCCTTGACTTGGTTCAAACTGTTGTGGATTTGATGAATCAAACCGATTTGACCGTCCTTGTCGAACACGGAAACTTTGTTGGACAAGTATGCCATTGCGGGATGTTCGGTTGCGTTGTATACGATTTGATATGCGTCGTCGACTTTCTTGAACTCGACGATTTGGTTATAGTTGTTGCCGCCCTCGACTTGATAGGTGGTGTCTTGGTTGCCGCCGACGTTGTTGTAGGGGTTCTTTGCGTCGGTCATCGGGTCGCGCAATTCAATCTTCTTGCCGTCTGCGTCCTCAACGACTGCCGTCGAATCGTATTTCGGGTTGGAAACGTACGCCGTCATATCAGCGATAAGACGATTGCGAGTGAGCAAAATTGCCTCGACGTTTGTCGGATCGTTCTTTGCCATTGCGTTGAGCGTATTCATACTCTCTGAATCGAGTTTGAAAAGAATGTTGATAACGAAGCCGTAGCCTTGATCCGCTTGGGGGTGATAGTACGTCTTGTTGAGCGTGCTAGTAAGTGCGGATTCATAGGAGGAATCGCTGCCCGCAAAGGTTTCTTTGTTCTTTGCGACTTGCGCTTCGAATTCCTCTTTGATTTCTTGTTCGGTCACTTGCGCGCTGTTGCCGACCATACGTTTAAGTCTTGCAACGAGCAACGATTGATGTTGAGAATCGAGATAGTAGTTGTAGCAATCCTCGACGTTGTCTTTGTAAAGATTGTTTTTGAGGTTGGTTTCCATTTCGGAAAGGCCTTCGTTGATATAGTCTTTAAGCACGGAAACGAGAGTTTTGCCGTCGTCTACGACGATGTTGTCAACGAAATCCGCTTCGAGGAACTCTGTGGTGAACAAACTGTCTTCTTTGGTGTCGTCGCGCAACTGCGCTTTGTACTCTTCAGAGAAGAATTTGTCCGCCAGTTTCACGTCTTCGGTGCTATCGGGATCGTAATCGTCCTCTTCCTCGACTTCGGGAAGTGCGGTGCGCGGCGAAACGTATTCGACCCACTTTGCGTAAAGGGTCATAGTTTCGTTAACGGCGGTGTTTTCAAAATCGAATTCTTTACCGGTGAAGTTTTCGTCCGCATACCAGCCGTAGAACGTATAACCGGATTTGGTGGGATCGTCGGGTTCGGTTGCAACGCTACCCTTTTGGATTTTTTGCTTTTCAACCGTCGAACCGCCGTTGGACTCGAATCTGACGTATACGGGATCGGTCACCTTCGTTTCGGTGGTGTCTTTCTTGGTGTCGTCGGAAGTCGTCGTGTTTGCGTTATCCTCGGTGATAAGACTTTCAACCGTCGATACGAGCGAATCGAGCAAACTCTTGTTCGTATCTTCGATTGCCTTGTTTCTTTCCGCTGCGGAAAGCAATTCCGCGATGTTTGCGGGAAGCGAATTCTTGCCTTCGAGTTTTGCGACCTTCTCTTTTGCGAAAAGGACAAGCAGTTTCTGTTGTGCAAGGGATTGTGCAAGATAGTTTGCGGTGGCTTCATACGTCATACCGTAGTAGTTGACGTAGTAGTAAGCGTAAGAGTTGAAACTCGACGCCAACTCGAACTTGTACACGTTTTCCGTTTGCTTTCCGAATTCACCGTTATAGGTGACGGATGCGACGACTTGCTGTGCGTCGCGCTTGTCGTTCTTCTTGAAGATTTCGTCGCAGCCGACAAACAAGGTCACGCTCATAGCGAGTACCAAAACAAGGGCTGTTGCGACAATCAATTTCTTTTTCATATCAACCTCATATAATGAGCATTAAATCAATAGTATACCCATTATACACGCACGAGAGGGCGCACGCAAGCGTTTTTAGTTCATAAAACAAATAATTAAAATTGTTTTTTATCCGTTTCTTTATTTGCCCGCATTGCAAAAAAGTTCCGTTTTGCGCAAATAGAAGCACGATTTTGCCGCAATTTCAAAATTCCGCACCTAAAATAGAATATCGATTTTTGTCAGCAAACATTTTGTCCGCCCCGCCCTTTCGGCTATATTTTTTAAGCAATTATTCCCCGATTTTGCAAAAGTTTTGCGCTTTGCAAATTTATTTTTTCAATCCGCTTGACAATTTTTCTTATTTATCATATCATAAGCAAGCATTGAATATCGCGGGGTAGAGCAGCTGGTAGCTCGTCGGGCTCATAACCCGGAGGTCGTTGGTTCAAATCCTTCCCCCGCAACCATATGCGAGATCGGATCGAAAAAATCGAAGTCACGACATCGGTTTGAAAACAATCCGGACTTGCAATCCCTCGTTGTGCGGAGTGCAAAAGCACTCCCCGCAACATAACACAAATTATATGGCGGCGTAGCTTAGTTGGTTATAGCGGCCGGTTCATACCCGGCAGGTCATTGGTTCGAATCCGATCGCCGCTACCATACGGAAGCTTAGCTCAGTTGGTTAGAGCACCTGCCTTACAAGCAGGGGGTCACAGGTTCGAGTCCTGTAGCTTCCACCATCTGAACACAACGAATAGAATATGGCCCTATGGTCAAGTGGTCTAAGACATCGCCCTTTCACGGCGGTAACCCGAGTTCGAACCTCGGTAGGGTCACCAACAGACAATAATACGAACTCAGACAATGGGTTCGTATTATTTTTTCTTCGAGTGTTTTTTGCAACAAAACTACACCTGTAAATTCATGGGATTTATAAAAATCTCTTATTATTTTAGGTAATCACGACACCACCCTACACTTAAAAAAACGCCCATAAAAATATCCGAAACTGAAAGGAAAATCCCGCCGAATCGACGGGATTTTCCAAACGATGAGAAAGTTTTAGGTTAATATTATGAAAAAATCAGTTTCTTATGGCTTCACCTCCGCTAAATTTCTTTTCGCTCTGATATAGCATTGAGCAACGCTTAACAGAGCAATAAGTCCTGCAAACAGGTACATAACCATGCGCATTTCCAAAAGCGGCAAGAAGAACATAAGCGGTATGCCGTTGAGCCAAGCCATATCCTGATAGCCGAGCGCAGCGCCGATAACTTCTTCTTGAACGTCGCCGTATTCGTCCACGGTTTTGCGGACGATTTGCGCGTTGGGGTCGATTTCGGGCGCAATCATATTGCTGCCGAGAATGTTGAAAATATTCCATTCGATACCCGAACCGTCTTGCTTGTACTCGCCGTCCACGTCAAACGTTTTGGTGACGAGAATCTTGTTTAGCATTGCGTTCAAGCCTTCGGGCGAGGTATCGAGACCGTCGTTTACGACCTGATTTACGAGAGAAAGTATGCTTTTCATATTGAGCGACACAATCTCTTGCAAAGACACGTTGTGGTTGTTGCCGTTGGGGTCGGTTTTGGCATCGGTTGTTCTGACGAGCAACGTTGCCGCAACGGAAACGGGAAAATCACCGCTTAAAATCGACGAAACGAGGTCGGGAGAGTCGAGAGCCATCTCAACCGCAAGCGGGTCGAAAGCGTTGTACGCCTTGTCCATACTTGTGAAAATGGGCTTGAACTTTGCCTGGAACTCTTCGCTTTGATAGGTTATGCTTTCGTCGAGTCCGTTCTTTTTCTTGAACAATTCGACTCTGTCGTAGAGTTTTTGATGCACTCCTTTTGCGTCGAAAACGACGTCTTCGTAAAGAATCGTATTCGAAGTCGCGTCTTTAAGAAGAGGCGGCATTGCGATGTCGAGAATGGCAAATATGCCGACGATTATCGCAATCGGGATAACCATCATTTTTATTGCGATGTTCTTTCTGCCCTTCTTCTTTTCGACGTTGTATACGATTGCTTGAATACCAAGCGTCAATGCGGCAATGACGACAACCGCAATAAGCGGTGCGAATGCGCTTGCGCCGTACATGCCGTACTCGTTCCATTCGAGCGAACTTACAAGCGCGATGACGAAAAGCACGGGGAAACCTACGGCGTAGAGCAACACGTTGAGCGCAACGGACAATTTCTTATTCATTTATCTCTTCCCCCTTTTCTTTTCTTGCAAAGTAGTCGGTGAGGAACACGCTCATAACAACGAGCGCGACGCAGACGTAGCAAACGTATTTCATTGCGCCTGCGGCAAGCACCGACGGATAATATTCCGCCTTGAAGGCAAACGATTGCGCTTGTGCGAGAGAAAGGTCGCTGTCACTGCCCTCTACCGCCTTTTGATAGGTGGAAACAGTTTGTTCGCCTAGTCCCGTATATATCACGTCGGGGATAAGGCCGCTCACCGTTTCGGGCGTGATTGCGCCGCCCGCTATGCCGAGAACGGAATTGAGAAGACTGCCCGCATCGAGGTCGAGTCCGGCAATGCGGATGACAAGTCCGTCGGGAAGCAAATTTTTGTCTTTGACCGCGGTCACGAGAATGTTGACGAGCTCGTCTTTGTAAGCGGTTATGTCAACTCTGTAACCTTTAAGACGCACAAGGTCCGCATCCTTTTCGGCAAGGAACGTATCGAGTGCGGATTTTGCCTCGTTCATTGCGTTTTCGAGTTCCGCATTTGCAGTATCTGCCTCGTATGCAGCCTTTGCGGCATCGTAAGCGGCTTGCTTTTGTGCAATTTGCTCTTCGAGAGCGTCAAGTTCCGCACTTGCCTTGTTGTAGTTTTCAAGAGCTTCGAGTTTTTGTTTGGTAAGCACTTGCGCTTTTTCAATCGTGCCGTACTTGTAGCCGAGATTATGTTCTTTGTCGGCGTTGTCGTACCATTCGGAATATGTGTGGCTCAATCCATACATCTTTTGGATGTCGTAATTATCTTGCAAAAGATAATATGTTTCGCTCTTATATTCGGTTGTAAAATCCATGTGCCAGCCCATCAAAGCGTCGTACGTTTTGACGTCGGACTTGTCGTAGAGTTGCTCGTAAGCGTCGGCGTACTTCTTGCTTACTGCCGCGTCGTAGATTGCGGACGGAAGAAGCACGCAGAGCATCGAGAGAGCGGCAACGGACACAAGCACTATCTTGCGACAGAAATCGCTCTTTTTTGCGACGAATTTGGTGAGGACAAATTGAACTATGAGCAAACCGACCCAAATTGCGCAAAAACCTATCATCCAGTTGGCTGCGTGATTCCCCATAATTTCTTGGTTGAACATCGGCGCCATCGTGATGAGCATAATCACCAGCAACAGCGGAAAACCTGCCAAGAAAAAGAGAATTTTCAGCCCTTTGTAGATATATTGTTTCATTATTTTCCTGCCTTATGTAGTTTAGGCTTGCAACTTAATTGCAAGGGGGTTTGCAAGCAACGGTTTTTTACGCCGTTGCTTGCAGATGTTGGGTTGTGTTTATTTGACCGTTACGTCGTGATAGAACGTTTGGTCGATTCCGTTGACATTGACAGTGTAAGACACTCTGTACTTGCCGGTTTCGGCAAATGCGCCTTCGACGAGTTCGACTGCCGCATTGTCTTTTGTGACTGTCACCGTGACGTCGTATACTTTCGTATCGGTGTCTTTGACGTAGATTGCGTAGCCGTCTTTGCCGTTTTTGAATTCAAGCTCTTGTTGTTCGCCGTTTGCGTCGACATAGTAGAGTTTGTTTACATTGCCGATATAGCCGTCGAGTGTAGCACCGACTTCAACACCGAACGATTTGTTGGAAGCATACAATTCGTTGAACGTGAAGTCGTCCGTGTAGGTATAATCGCCAACCTTGATTTCGCAAGCGATCTTCTCTGTTCTCAAGCTTGCCATGTTCTTATTTGCAATGTTGGTTATGCAACCTTGTTTGTCGAGTTCGACTGCGATCTTTCTCGTCGCCCAAGTGAGAGACATCGAGAAATCTGCGAGTTTCGAGCCGTCTGCCGCGACAGCCTCGAACGCCGTGCCGTTCCACACTACACTGTACGCAACGCCGTTTTGCGTGATTTCAAAGCCGCCGTTTAGTGTGTTTGTAATGTAGTTGCTGTTAATTGCTTTGGACACGGTGTAGCCGTCTGCACATACAACGGGTATTTCAGCCTTTACGGTTTGATACTTGTTGCCGGCAATCGTCAACCTACTGAATGTGATTGTGAGGTTCTTGCCTGCAAAATCGAGATTCTTTTTGAGCGTATAAACGTCTTTGCCGTTTGCATCTTTCGTGATGTCGAAGATGTTGTTCAAACCTGTTGCGGAACCGAGCGTAAACTTTGCGGTTGCATTGTCGACTTTCGTTTCGCCGTCTTTTGTGACAACCCACACTTCATACGGATCGTAATTCCAAACTTCGCCGAGAACGAGTTGTTCGACTTCTTTATGACCGTCAGTACGCTTTGCATAAGCACTAACGACGCTGATTTCGATATAATCGGATTTGAATCCTGCCGTTTCGAAATACACTTTGTATGCGCCGCCTTTTGCAATTTTGCCGTCTACGAGTTCGACCGCATTGCCGTTTGCGTCAACGACTTTCATATCGCTTTCGCCGATAGGACGATAGATGCCGTTTATATTCATATACGGATTGTCACTCGTCACTTGCTCGAAAATTTCCTTTGTGTAAAGAATTGTGTTTGTCGGAGTCTTGGTGTTGACGAGAGAGATATTCTCTGCCGTCACGGTTTGAGGATCGAGAACTTCGAATTCGGTTTCGAATTTGAGTGCGCCGGCAATCGGAATATCGTCGCCGAGTGCAAGTCCCGCTTTGGAAAGATCTAGTACGTCGTTTGCGATCGCAACGTAAAGCGTAACGTTTTGCTTGCCCACTTTGCTCAAGTCAAGACCTTTCACGCCCATAATGTAGCCGCTCGTCACAACGTCTTCGCCTTTGAGGTTTTTGCCTGTGATACGGAACGCTTTTCCGAGATCGAGAGCCGCCGCCGACGAGTAGTTATTAATATCCGTGCCTTTGTACGCTTTTAGAGCAACACCGTCTACGGACTTGATCTCTTTGATGAAATCGTTCTTGCCGTCTTTAAACGCACTTGCTTCTCTTATCGTGCAAACGATCGAGTCGGTTGCAACTTTTTCGCATTGACCGTAAACAGGCGTTTGCAACTTAACGTTCATAGAATCGCTACCAAGCACCGCACCGACACCGGTTCCTATGATACCTTTTGTATCGACGCCGAGCGCATCAAGCAAATGGAAAACAAGGTCTTTCAACTGTACAGTAACACCGTTTTCTTTCATATTGTCCGCATTGAAGAATGCAAGGTATTCTTTTACGGTGTTGACTACATTCTTAATTGTGTCGACAATGCTCGTTTCTTCGCCGGGTTGTTCGCCGCCGGGTTGTTCGCCGCCGGGTTCGGACGGTTTGTTGATAAGCATATCGATGACGTCCACGAGAGCATCGAAGTCATACACGCCGCCAACGCCTGCTTTATAGATAATCGCGCCGTATGTGTGTACGTTGACAACCGCAAATCCTTCCGCAAAGTTGCTGTGAAGCGTAATGATGTTCAGAGGATCTTTATTGCTGAACACTTCGTTTATTTCGAGGTGGAAATAACCGAGTTGTTTGAGAGTTGCGACGATGTTTTCCTTGCTCGTATTGTTCACAAGATTCAAAAGAGCAAACGGCTCTATATCTGCTTGAACGTCAATTTCGTAATTGTGTTTCGCTTCGCCTTTATCGTCAAGTCCGGTTGCACTTCCGTTGACGCTGAATTTGAGAAGATTGATTGCTTCGTTGTTCTTTCTTGCGTCAGCATCGAGAGCAAAGTTTGCCCATGTATCGACAGGCGTGGAAACCATGCCTACAACCGCCTTGTCGACTTTAAGAGTATAATTTGCAACGGGGACATCATTCTTTGCGTAATCAAATGAGATATTTGCACTCTCGAATTTGTTGTTTTGATCAAACTTGAACGCGAGTGTTCCTTCAAAACCGATTGCTCTTTGCAAATATGCGAAAAGATCGTCAAGGCTTTCTACTTTGGCTTCGCCGCCTCTCGTTTCGTATGTGAGGTCGCCGAAGAATTGTTTGACGTAACCGTCGAGTTGTTCTTGCGTAATATTGAGCGCACCGAGAGCAACGCTGCCAACGCTTCCCCACAACTCTTCAAGGCTGCTTGCGAGGTCTGCGAGATCGAATTTGAGCGTATATACGTTGTTTTCGACCGTGCCCGTCGAACCGAAGAATGCGCCGATAACCATTGGAATATATTCGGTGATAGAACTCATGTCAAAAGCGGCTGCAGAGGCGTCTTTTTTTGCAATGGCTCTGTAAAGCGCAGTGAGAGAATATCCGTTTATCTTGCGATATTCACCCATCACGTTGCCAAAGAAATAAGGTTGATTTTCAATCACTTCGTAAGCAAGCCCGAGAATAGTTGTTGCCTTTTCGTCGGTTTTCGCTTTCTTTGTAAGCTCGAGCACAAAAGCGGTCTTATCGTCGGTTGCGCCGTCTTGCAAATCCGCATTGCCCTTTGCCGTTAGCGTAAATGTGACGTCGTTGTCTTTTGCCGTCTTGTCGTCAATGACAAAGGACGCGCTTACGTCAACGCCGAATTTTTCACCGAGTTGATAACTGTTTTGGATATTTGCCCAAATATCGTTCATCATATCGGTCGTGCTGCGTTCGGTTGACGGTTTTTGAGGTTCAGGTTTATCGTCTTCTTTCGGATTGCACGCACTCAAAACGAGCATACTTGCCGCAAGACACACAACCAAAACGACCAGTAAAACCGATAACATTTTGCGTTTCATAATCTTTCTCCTGATTTTATTATTTGCAATATCCTCGAATATAAAAGGTCATACTTTTGGATACTGTCATATACATAATATTAAACGTATCTTTCAAACAAATTAAATTAAAATTAAATTTGCTAATTTTGACAACTTTTTTCAAGATTTTTGCAGTAAATGCGGAAAATTTGTACGTTTGTATGAAATATTAATTTAATTTTTGTAATGATTATGAAACGTAAAAATGCAATTTTCTTTACACGTTATGCCCGCCGCAAAAGCAAAAAGCGGACTTCCCTCGTTTCGTATCGTATCAAAACGAGAAAAATCCGCACTAGGTTCGTTTTCAACAACTTGCGCCGAATGCGGATTTTTCTATTTTATTTTGTTTTATTTATTTTACCGTAACTTCGTTTATTTGAATCACGCGCGTGCCTATGCGCGAGCGATTACGGTTATTTCCGCTTTATAAACGGTTTCGGAATCTATTTGCACCGTAACTCTGTACTTGCCGACGTTTGCAAACGACAACGACAATTTGAACGCTACGCCCGATTTTATCAAGTTCGGCAAAAACACCGAGTAAACTTTTGAGCCGTTTGCCGAAGTCGTAGGCTCGAGGGCGTTTGCGCCGACGCTCAATTCCTTTATGCAATCCTCGCTTGCCGACTTGCCCGTCGCAACGTCGTATATAGAAATTTTCAGCGTATGGTCTTTATCTTCCCCTTCGCCGTGCAGTGAATTTACGATGTCGCCCGTCACAGAAATCGTCGTGTCTTGCGTCTCGCTTAACGGCAATTCGTTTTTCACGTTCAAAGCAAATTCGGTTTCGACGTACGCCTTGTCCGTAACTTTCAAAATAAACGGTTCGCTTCTGAATTCGTTTTTGACCACTTGCACGACATAGTCGTTCGACCTGTAGAACACGAGCGTATCCGTTCCGTAACTTGCGTGATGTCCCCAGTCGTTCGAGTCTTGCGCCAAAGACGTGCCGTTGATGTAGAAATCGTCGAGGCTCAGCGTAATCGAAGTGCTCGTTTCTTTTTCTACGCCGTCAACGACGTCAACGTACACCGCTCGTAGCGACACTCTGCTCGTAATGTAGCACGCGTCGCCGATATTGACGGAATAATCGCTTGCGCCGAACGTAAATTTGTTTGGTTTTTGTATGCTCGCATACTTTTCTATCGTGCGCCCCGCAACGTTGAATTTCACTCTGACCGTACCCCAGTTGACAACACGATAATATGTGCTAAACAGTCCTCTCGTCGTTATAACCGCGTCCGTTTGTCCGACCACGTCGTATTGTTTTATTGTGCCGTTTCGGTACTTTATCTGCACGTTTCCTTTGAGAAACTGCGGAATCTGCGTACTCGACGATATTCTGTACACCTGCGATTTGTCGGCGGTATCGAGTTTGAAAGAGCCTTCTTCTTCCTTTTCGAGTTTGATATACGCCGTCACCGTTTGCGTATCCTGCGAGAAGTCGCAACCGAAAAATCTCTTTACGACTTCGCTGACCGTGCCGAGCAAATCGAGAACGTAATCTTGCACCCCGACGTGCGTAATCGTCAGTTTCACCTCTTGCAAATCCGTGCTGTCTGGGTCGTATTCGCCTACTTCCGTAATCTTGCCGAACATTCCCGTTTGCACATTTTTTTCAAGGTCTACGTATTCGTATTTCACCGTGCAGCCGACAAGGTCTTTTGCTTCCGTTGCGCTCATAGGAACGTATTTGCCGTCCTTTTCGCCGTGTATAACGACGCTTCCCGACGGGTCGTAAACGTTGGTGAGCGCAACCGTTTGCCCGTCGATAGTCACGTTTGACTTCAAGTCGTACGACCAACTGAGCGCATTGTACTCTTTGCTTATATCGATGCCTTTCACGGTGTACGACTTCACTTCGGACACGTCCTGCGCGATGATGTAAACTACTTCCTCGTACACGTCGTATTCGCGCACTTGTCCATACATATTGTCGTCGATTTTGAGTCTTATGGTATCGACGTCAAATTCCTCGCTCGACATTTGCTCGAGCATTTTTTCGGCAACTTCGCTCTCGGCAAACACGTCTTTTATCGACTGCATAGAAAACTCGATTCTGTCGTTTTTTGCCGTCATAATGTCAGAATACCACTCGATGAGCAATTTGCACACGTTCTTCGCCATACCTTCGGGTACGAGAGTAAACATACAATAGTCGGGCAAGTTGCTTTCCCTAACAGTGCTGTCGTATTTCGACACCGATTGCAGATATTCCCTGCTCATTAGATTCTTAATTGACGTATTGATGTAGAGATTGTGACTTCCGAAAGCCGACGGCGAAAATGCGATGTCGATAACCGCGCCTTTTGCCGCGCTTATTCTCGACGAGCAGTATTCGCTGCAATGCGAATCGCACTTGTGCGATAATCTCAAATGCAAAAAGTTGTCGTCCGCAAGGCAAGACAAATCGTAGTCGTTGAACACGAGTTTCATAACGTCGACGTTCGTGTTGAGTTGAAAATCGTACTTCACCGACACTCTTTTAGTGCCCGAATCGACGTTAGAGAGCGTTCCGTCTGTCGTAGACGTTGCCATTTTCGTGGTTTTATACCCTACGTCGCTTTTGGGGAACGTCGCCTTAATCTCGTCTTTATCGCCCTTTGCAAAAGTCACGTCAAGCGTGCTTGCTACGTTTTCGACAGAAAGATTCTCGCCTTTTGCGCCCACGACTTTGCCGTTTTCAAGAGTAAATTTGACCGATCCGTCGATTTTTCCTATCCTCGACAAAACTTCGTTTGCGTCGTCTACGCCGAGTGCGCCGAGAAACAAATCCGAAACGTTTTTGTCTATAAACGTCAGTATTTCGGCAAATTTTGCAAGCGTTTCACCCGCAACGTCGTCTTTAAGTTCAAACGACAGAACTCTTCCGTCTGCACTCTTATCACCGTTTTTGAAAAACGCGTCGCACAAATCGAGGACGTATTGCTTCATTGCGTCTTTCGTTTCTTTTTGAGTGTTTTGGTTATATTCGACGTTGAGCCAATCAAAGAAATTCGTACCTTCGATTTTGATTTTCGCACCCGAAAGCACGCTGTTTTGTATGATGTCTATATAGGAATTTTGATTGTCTGCTTTGACGGAAAACAGATTTTCGCCCGTTGAATACACGTTGATTGCCATTGCGGATTCTTCAATGCTTTGCGGATTGTACGCAAAATCGAGGGCAAAAAGCAAGGATTTGCCCGACGAAACGTATTCCGCCTGCGCCTTGAAATTGAGTCCGTCCTCGTCAAGAGCCTGCTCGCTTATCGCGGTTGCAAGCGATTGACAATAGTTCTTCCAACTCGTCGGCACGCCACTCGGAATATCGTTTGAATCCGCGCATCCGAAAAGTACGCACGATAGCAAAATCAATATGAAAATCACGGAAAAAATCGCAAGTTTTTTCATATCAGTTCCTCTTTATCGCAACGTCGATTTCAAGTCCTTGCGGCACGTTCTGCATTGCTTTTATGCTGCCGTCCATACTGTCCACGATGGATTTGGCAACCGCAAGTCCGAGTCCCGTTCCGTTTATGTCTTTCGCGTTTTGCGCGCGATAGAATCTGTCGAATATGAGTTCGAGTTCGCTCTTATCAACGCCGATTCCCGTGTCCGAAACGGTGAGGATACACCCCTCTTTCGTGTTTTTGAGTTTTACGTTGATTCTGTCGCCCTCGTGCGTATATTTTATGGAATTATCCAAAAGCACGGTGAGCAGTTGCTTGATTTTTTCCTTGTCGACTTGAATATCGCAATAATCCACGCACGCGATAAGTGCCTTACCCGAAAGAGTTGCAACGTCCGAGAACATATCCACCACTTCGGAAACGGCGTCGCTCATTATTCCCTCTTTCTTTATCGACTTATTTTCGCCGCGCACGATGTTCAAAAGCCCCGTTGACATAGTCGTCATATAGTCCACTTCGTCGAGGCTGGAATTTATCTCGTCTGCAACTTCTTTAACCGTTGCGTCGGGCGTGGCAAGCACGTTTTCGAGGTTGCCTTTGATTATCGCAAGCGGCGTGCGAATCTCGTGCGACATGTCGTTGATAAACGCTTTTTGCTTGTAATAGTTGTCGGTTATAGGCTTAATCTCGATTTGGCCGAGCGCGATTGCGATAATAACGCACAACGCGATAAACGCAAACACAAACGGAATGCTGTAAAGTTTCACGTTTTCGTTCGCCGCTTGAATATGGTCGATACAAACGAACGCCTTGATATATGCGCCGGCGTTGCCGTTTACTGCTGTCGTGTACGTCAAAAAGTCGTGAGAAGCAAACGACATCTTCTGTATCGAGTCTGCTTTTCCGCCTATTTCGGGATTGTTTTTTACAAGATAGTCGTCGTTTGAATAGAATCCGTAACTTCCGTCACCTCTCACGACGTACACGCCGAAACTGTACTGCGGATTGTCCGCGTCCAAAATTCCGCTATCTTCCGAGCAAGCGGCAAGCAATTCCTGCAAATCGTATTTTTTGAGAGTTTGAGCGTATTCGGCAAGTCCGTCCGACAATTCGTTTTGAGCCGCCTTCGCCGAAAAAACGACGTATCCCGCGATAAACGCGCCGAAAACCATGATGAGAATCACCATATTCACAAGCGCGAACAATATCCATTGCTTCTTTATATCTCTGTCAATTTTCGACATAATCACACCTTCTCGGTCCACATATACCCCGTCGCCTTTATGGTTTTGAGGTTTTGCTCGAATCCGTACTGCTGCAAAATTTTTCTCAAACGGAAAATGTTGATGTCGATAACCTGTATGCCCGTCGTGGAATAGTAACCCCAAATCCTATCGAAAATCTGTTGCTTTGCCATAATAATTTCCTTGTTGCGCACCAAAAGTTCGAGGATTTCGTAGGTTTTTCTGTTCATTTCAACGTAATTGTCGTCGATTTTGAGCATTTTATTGGCGTAGTTGACTTCCATATTTTTGTAACGGTAGTCCGTTCCGCTGAGCGTGCCGCCCGTTCTTCTGAGCACGACTTCGATTCTCGCAATGAGTTCCTCTCTCGAGAACGGCTTTGTAATATAATCGTCCGCGCCGAGTTTGAAGCACTCGATTTTTTTGTCCACGTCGCTGAGCGCAGAAAGAATTATGACAGGCATAATGTGCATTCTGCGGATTTCTTTGAGCGTGTCGATTCCCGACAATTTTCCGAGCATCAAATCGAGGATAACGACGTCGTAATACACTTTTTCGACGTTCTGCAAGGCTTTTTCACCCGAAAGCGCAATGTCCACCTCGCCGAGCGAACTCAACGACGTTGCCAAAATCTTCGACAACTTCTCGTCGTCTTCAACAACAAGTATTCTCATCTTCCACCTCTTAATTTATCACATCAATAAATTAAAATTAAATTATTATGTCATAATTATAAAATGTCGCAAAAAAATTGTCAATATACAAATAATGTCATTCCAATATTGAAAAAAGAATCGGTTGCAATTGTTTTTCTTAAGTCAAACATTTTCCTCAAAAACATGCGGCATTGCGAATTTGCTAAACGCAACGCTGAGTTGCGTGACATATTTTTGAATGCAAGATATAATGCAATCGTAAGGAGGCGCAAAATGATTGATTTCATCGCCGTCGGCAACAACATAGCGTCGAAGCGCAAAGAACTTAATCTGACGCAAGAGGAACTTGCAAACAAACTGTTTGTGACGCGTCAACTCGTGTCCAAATGGGAAAACGGCACGGGTGTTCCTTCAATCGACGATTTGTTGAATATGTCCGAGATTTTCGGAATAACCATCGAAGATCTGTTGTGTCTGAACAAAACAACCACTGTCGATCCGGACGACATATTTGCGGGACACGAGAGATTATTCGTAGTAAAAAGCATAATCGACGGCAAAATGAAAATCGACATTCCCGAAAACTTTTATCGTTTTTCGCAAGCGGAACGGATTATGATTCTCAAAGCGATAAAAAACGGCACGCTCGAAACGAACCTCGAGAATTTGAAACCGAGACTTACGCCTGCCGAGCAAAAATTTATAAGAACGGAGGTCTAAATATGATACTCAAAAAGAAAATACAAGACGGAAAAACCGTATACGAACCTATCTCGTTTGAAGAGGCCGTAGAAAAACGTGCAGAAAAATCAGACTTCGTGTTTACGGACGAAGAGGAAAAAGATAAGTTCGATGACGTACTCGAAGAGATAGAGGATCTCGAAGAAGAAATCGAAACAGACGAGGAAGACGAAGACAACGAAGAAAACGAGACGCAAAACGAGGATTCCGAAGATAAGACGCTATCGTGGGATTTCGTAAAAAACGCATTAAAAAAAGCGAGAAAAATCACTCGAAAAGGCGTACAAGCGGTTGATATTTCGCTTGGAAATCTGTTTTCGGGCGTTAACTGCGGAAAGTCGAAAAACAGCGTTAAACTTATGCAAATCATTCCCTTCCTCGACGACGATGACATTCACGAAATCGTGGAAGATATTTTGAACAATCCCGACAAATACGACGGGCTCAATCTCTGTGCGATTATGCCGTTCTTGAGCGAGAGCGACTGCAATGCTCTGTTTATGAGAATCGCGCTCGATGAAAGCAAAAAGCATGGATGCTCTTTGGCGTCGCTCGCACCTTTTGTGTCCGAAGAATGCTTGTCCAAACTCGTTGACAAATATATCGCGGGCGAACTCGAAGACGTGAATATGGACCAACTCTATCCGTTCTTGTCGAGCAAAGACGTTAAACGTCTATTCAAATACATCGTATCGCAAAACAGAAAAGATTAATTTTCTTTGCTTAATTTTATGGAAAACGGTCCTGCAAAATTGCAGGGCCGTTTTCTTATTTTCAATTCGATTCGACATTTTATATGTGTGTTTTTCACAGATAAAACGCTTGTTTTGAGGTTATCTGAACATCTTGAGTTTGTCGTGGACGACCTCGATGTCAAGTTTGGTGTCCTCGATAATTTCGCCGTCGAGTTCAAAACGGCTGTCGTCGAGTGCTTCAATCGTGACTTTCTTTGCGGTGTATTCGCCGCCCCAGTCCGTGCCGACGTGCTTGCCTTTGAGGAACTTGAAAAGACGGAAAAAGATTTTGCTTTTTTTCATTTCGCTGACGTAGCCGACGTTCAAAAGTCCGTCGTCAACGACTGCGTTCGGACAAATTGGAATACCGCCGCCGATAAATCCGCCGTTGCCTATGCCTATCATAAACACGCTCGTGTCTTTGGTTACGCCGTCCGCCGTTATGCGGAGGTGGTGGAATCTCGTGTGCAAAAGCGTGTAGAAAAGCGAATAATAATACGCCGCTTTACCCTTCAACGTTTTGCAGTTTGCGTATTTAAGCAACACGTCCACGTCCATGCCGCCGCCGCCTACATTGAGGCAACGATATTTGCCGAGTTCCATATAATCCACGTAACCGACATTGCCTTTGAGGATGGTTTGCGTCGCTTCTTTGACGTTGGTGGAATGACCGGATTTCTTGATAAAATCATTCCCGCTTCCGCACGCAACGAGTCCGAGTGTAACGTTGTCGAAGTTATCTATGCCGCAAAGCACTTCGTGGAACGAGCCGTCGCCGCCCATAACAACGATATTCGTATCTGGCGTTTGGGACAATTCTTTGGCGATTTCGGTTGCGTGTCCTGCGTATTCCGTTTTATGCACGACGTACTCTGCGTCGTTATTTCTGAAGATTTCCTCGACGGTTGCAAGCGCTTTCAAACTCTTGCCCTTTCCGCCCTGAGGATTGACGATTATGTGATACATAATGCCCTCCGTTGTTTTTTGTATTAAATATACAAACTTATTTTAACACTTATGCCGAAAAAGTCAACTTATTGCGAGTTGTACTACAAAACGTATTATATCTCAAACGTTTGTATGGCAACTCAATCGCGGTTTTCAAACTGCAATTCGTAGAGTTTGTGATAGTATCCCTTGTTTTTGAGCAACTGTTGGTGAGTGCCTTGCTCAATGATTCTTCCGTTTTGAAGCACTATAATCTGGTCTGCGTGCTGGATTGTCGAAAGTCTGTGCGCAACGACGAGCATAGTGCCGATATTGCGGATATTTTCAAGCGATTTTTGAATTACCACTTCGGTTTCGGTGTCGATATTCGCGGTTGCCTCGTCGAGAATGAGAATCTGCGGTTTGTGAAGCACCGTTCTTGCAAACGAAAGAAGTTGGCGTTGACCTTGCGAGAAGTTTTCGCCTCGCTCTATGACTTCCTCGTCGAGTCCGTGCTCCTGCGAAGATATGAACGTGTCGGCATTGACGTACTTGCACGCCGCTTCGATTTCCTCGTCGGTGAACGAATCGTCGTTGAGGGTGATGTTGCTACGCACCGTACCGCTGAAAAGGAACACGTCTTGAAGCATCTGCCCTATTCCTCTGCGCAAAGAGTGTATTTCTATGGTGCTTATATCTCTGCCGTCTATTAGAATCTGACCTTTTTGAATCTCGTAATTGCGTACGATGAGGGAAAGTATCGTAGTTTTTCCCGCACCAGTCGCACCGACGAACGCGCACGTTTCCTTCGGGTTTATGGTGAAAGACACGTCTTTGAGAATCCAGTCCTCGTCCTTGTATGCAAACCAAACGTTCTTAAACTCGATTTTGCCCTCGAATTTGTCCACCGTCACGGCGTCTTTTCTGTCGCGGATTTCGGGTTTTACGTCGAGCAAGTTGAACAATCTTTCGGAAGCGGTGGTCGCTTTTTGCAAATTGTTGAGTTGGTCGGCGAGGTTTTGTATGGGGTTGAAGAACCTCGAAAGATACAGATAGAACGCAACTATCATACCGGCGTCGAGTCCGAATCCCATACCCAGCCAGAACGTCACCGCGATGGAACTGATGTACAAAAGCGTTATGAACGGACGGTATATGCCGAACGCAAGCACGACGGCGTATCTCGATTTGCGTAAATTCTCGTTCTTTTGCAAAAACTCGTCGTCTTTCTTCTTTTGACGGTTGAAAATCTGTATGAGTTTCATACCCGACAGATTTTCGTTGAGGAAAGTGTTGAGGTCGGATATATATTGCCTTTCTTTCGTAAAGACCTTGCGCACGATTTTTCTGAACACGAACGAGGTGACGAACACCACGACGATAAACGCGAGCATAACGAGTGAAAGTTGCCACGATATGTACAGCATTATGCCGTACACGCCAACGACCGTGAGTGCGTTGCGGATTACGTTGACGATGACGTTCGTAAACAAGTCGGACATCGACGCCGTATAGGACGCGACGCGCGTGACGAGCGAGCCTACGGGCATTTCGTCAAACTGATTTTGCGACAACTTTTCTATATGCTCGAAAACTTCGGTGCGAAGCGTATAGATTATGCTTTGCCCCGCTTTTTGCAACAGCATAGATTCCCAAACGAGAAACGCTTGGTTGAATACGCCTATGGCGAGGTAGGCAACCGCCATACCTATGATAAATTCGAGATTTATTCCGTCGGATTTGAGGTTGTTGGTGATTCTGCTCACGAAAAGCGGCAGAATTATGTCAAGCACCACGTTGACAAGAATGAGAAGCATTGCGCCGACAAATCTTGCCGTTTCGGGTTTGAGATAGTGCCATATGCGCTTGTACATATCCTTTGAGGGAATGTGAACGTCGCCTTTGAGTTTTTCGACTTCCGACTGCATTACGCCTCACCCCCTTCGACTTCTCTTTCGAGTTTTTGCAAGTACACCATCTTTTTGTAAGTCGGCGAGATTTCTTCAAGACGTTGCGGCGTGTCGAACGCTTCGACTTCGCCCTTGTCGAGCACGAGAATCTTGTCGAGATGTGACACCGTAGACACGCGCGAAGCGATGACGAGCGTGGTTTTGCCCTTGCGCTGATTCTGAATGTTTGCAAGTATCGTTTCTTCCGTCTTTACGTCGACGGCGGACACCGAGTCGTCCAAAATCATAATCGGCGCGTCTTTTATGTACGCGCGCGCAATGGATATGCGCTGCTTTTGTCCGCCCGAAAGAGTCACGCCTCTCTCGCCCGACACGGTTTCGTAGCCATCCGTAAAGTCCTCGATGTTCGAGTGAACGTCGGCAAATTTCGCCGCGTCGTACACCTTGTCCATATCGAGATTCTCGCACGAGAACGCGATGTTGTTTTTCACCTTGTCGCTGAAAAGGAAGTTGTCTTGCGGAACGTAGCCTATTGCGTTTCTGAGGCTGTCGATGTCGCAATCCATAATGTCGTGACCGTCAATGAACACTTTGCCCTTTTCGACGTTATAGAGGTGCAAAAGCGTGTTGACGAGCGTGGTTTTGCCGCTTCCTATCTTGCCGACGATTCCCACGCTTTCCCCTGCCTTGATTTCGACGCTTATGTTTTTAAGCACGTTAGAATCGCTGTTCGGATACGCAAAAGAAAAACCGTCGAACTTGATTTCGCCCTTTACGTCTTCGAGTACGACGGCGTTTTGCGGATTGCGGATTTCTTCCTCTTGGTCGAGGAAGTTGGTTATACGTTTTAGAGACGCTTTCGAGCGAGAGCGCATAGACACCACTTGTCCGAGCGCAATCATCGGCCATACCAACGTGTCGAAATATCCCACGAACGTTATGAGTTCGCCTGCCGTCATATCTATCGTATGACCGAATATCGAAACGGGCGAACCGGTGACGTATTTGTACACAAAATAACCGCCCAAACCCAAAATCAGAGCCATAATCGCCGATATAATAATTTCTATTATTGCGTCGAATATGACGGACACCTTGACCAGTTCTATGTTTGCGTCCTTGTTGCGCCTTGCGATTTTTGCAAAGGCGTGAAGTTGTTGAGTTTCCTTGACAAACGCTTTTATGACGCGTATTCCCGTGAAACTCTCTTGCGAAAAGTCGTAAAGTTTGTCAAATTCCGTTTGGCGTTGTTCCCATTTGAGAGCCATAAACTTTTCGACGAGCATACCCCATACGATGATGAGCGCAAGAGGTATCAGAAGAATGCAGGACAGCGCCCAGTCCAGCGAGAACATTTTGTAGAGCGCAAGCACGGAAAGGAACATTGCGTCCACGAGCATAACCGAACCCCAACCGAAAAATTCCTCTATGGTTTCGAGGTCGGTGGTGAACCAAGCCATAATCGTGCCTACTTTGTTCTCGTGGTAGTAGCGTTGGGAAAGTCGTTCGCTTTTGAGGAACATATTGTGGCGCAAGTCCGCTTCGATTCTCTGCGAAGCGTTGAATATGGAAAGTCGCCACATAATACGCCCGAAAAACATAACGAACGCAACCACCATAACGCCGAGAATAATCTCTTTGAGCGCGCCGGTATCTATCGTTCCGCCGCCGAACATATCCACGAGTTTTCCGAGATATTCGGGTATGAAAAGTTGGAACACGTCAACGGCGACGAGTCCCACAAGCCCGATTAAGAACAGCCAACAATACTTGGCGTAATATTTGTTGATATATTTTCCAAACAACATAAACTGAATTTCTTGCGCAAAAAACCGATTTTTCGCGCGATACGCGGAATTTTGGAAAAGAGTATAGAAAACCCCGTTTGCCAAAATGCCGACAACTCGGATTTCGTCAGACGGGGTTTGATTTCAAACCCTCAAAATCGTTTTGACAAAACGATTTCGATTTTTACATAATTTCGCGGTAGATAGCCTCGATTTCTTTCTTACCCCAAACTTGCGGGCAGGGATAAAGCGGATTTGCTTCCGCATATGCGTGCGCTATCATACGAGGCAAACGTTCTTCTTCGATAAGTTTGCCGCCGTCGCGTGACAAAATCTTGGTTGGGATGTTCATTGAAGCGTTCAAATCCTCGATCCACTTGATGAACAAATTTGCTTTTTCTTCGTTGGTCTTGCCGCCGAGATTGATACAGTCGGCAAGTTGAGCGAGTTTCTTGTGTGCGGATTTACCGTATGCTTTCAAAACGTGCGGGAGAATGACCGCGTTTGCAAGACCGTGAGGTACACCGTATTCGCCGCCGAGCGTGTGCGCGATTGCGTGGACGTAACCGACGTATGCACGAGTGAACGCTTTACCCGCAAGATATGCGGCTTTTTGCATTTCCACTCTCGCTTCGAGGTCGTCGCCGTGATCGTAGGCCTGTTTGAGGTATTTGTGAATGAGTTGCACTGCCTCGATAGCCTCTTTCTTGGTTTGTTTCGTGTTCTCGCCGCCGATGTACGCTTCTACCGCGTGGGTGAGAGCGTCCATACCCGTCGTAGAAGTAAGGTGAGGCGGAAGGGATTTTGTAAGTTCGGGGTCCATAACGACGTATCTCGGAATGAGGAACGGGTCGTTGATAGCATATTTTTCGTGCGTTTCGGGGTTGGAAATAACCGCGGCGAGCGTTGCTTCACTGCCCGTGCCCGAAGTCGTCGGAATTGCGACGAGCGGGGGAAGTTTGTGACCCGTGATCATAATTTTAAGCACACCCTTCATTTGCGGAACGCTCTTTTTGGGGCAAGCGACTCTTGCGCCGATACCTTTTGCGCAGTCCATTGCGCTGCCGCCGCCGAGTGCTACGATCGCGTCACAGTTGTTGTCGTGATACATTTTGAGTCCTTCTTCGATGTTTTGAATGGTTGGATTCGGAACGACGTCGTGATAGCAGCAACTCTTCATACCCTCTGCTTCGCACGCAGCCATAATGGGATCTGCCTTTCCGCTTGAAAAGAGGAATCCGTCGGTGACGATAAGAATGCTCTTAAAGCCGTTGTCCTTCAAGAATTTGGGAAGTTGCGAAATGCTGCCCGGACCGGACAAGGTCTTTTTGCATTGATTCCACGGCAACAAAAACATTGCCAAACGCATTGATTGCTGGAAGATACGGCAACCCATCTTAGTAAAAATGTTCATTGTTTTCCTCCGAATGCGGCGAAAACCGCATATATTGAGTATTAATTAATAGTATTTTAGCACCAAATATACAAATGCACAAGAATTAATTAATAATTAATAATGAATAATTAATAATTGTGGAAGGCGAAGCCTTAATCCGAAAACTTGTTCGAAGGCTACTCGTACACGGAATGTGCGACTTCGAAGACGAGATAAAACCACCGTCCGCGAACTTGCAGAGCGGACTTTTAACGAACACTCATTCAAGGCGTTCTTATTAGCGGTATGTGTTTATTCGAAGACGGAACACGAGCCGCAACGGCGGCGAGCCTATGAGCGCCGAACTTGACGGACAGTACAAGCGACTGCGCCGTCTGTTGGCCACTGCCTGGCGCACAAAGCGCAGTGGCATAATGAGAGAAATGTCCCTATCTATGTGAGTGCCGACTTCCCCTCTTGCGAACGATGTGCAATTTTGCAGAATAATGACGCAAGTTTGAGCAATAGGGGAAAGCCCGAAGGGAAGGGGTGATGTGTGATTTTAAGGTTCACGCCGCACACTCTTGTAGAGTAAGCATTTATAAAAACTGCGATATTTAGATGAAGAACAAGGAAAAGCCCTTTTGCAAATCCGCCTAACGTACTACGTGTACGTGACGGGTGAGCAAAAGGGCTTTGACACAGTTATTCGCTAAATAGCGCAGTTTTTACTTGAGTTCAGAGAAGTATTTGATTGTACGAACCATTTGAGAAGTGTAGCTGTTCTCGTTGTCGTACCAAGAAACGACTTGAACTTGGCTGTTGCCGTCTTCCATAGGTGCAACCATAGTTTGAGTTGCGTCGAAGATTGAACCGAAGCGGCTGCCGATGATGTCGGAAGACACGATTTGGTCGGTGTTGTAACCGAAAGATTCGGTTGCGGCTGCCTTCATTGCTGCGTTGATTCCGTCAACGGTGACGTGACCTTTAACGACTGCAACGAGAATGGTGGTAGAACCGGTCGGGGTGGGAACGCGTTGTGCAGAACCGATGAGTTTGCCGTTGAGTTCGGGGATAACGAGACCGATTGCTTTTGCAGCGCCGGTGCTGTTGGGAACGATGTTGATTGCAGCAGCGCGGCTTCTTCTCAAATCGCCCTTTCTTTGCGGTCCGTCAAGAGGCATTTGGTCGCCGGTGTATGCGTGAACCGTGGTCATAATACCGCTCATAATGGGTGCATAATCGTTGAGCGCCTTTGCCATAGGTGCGAGGCAGTTGGTCGTGCAACTTGCAGCGGAAATGATGTTGTCGGTTGCTTTCAAAGTGGTGTGGTTGACGTTGTAGACGATTGTGGGAAGATCGTTGCCTGCGGGTGCGGAAATGACGACCTTGCGTGCGCCTGCGTCGATGTGTGCTTGTGCTTTTGCTTTGGATGTATAGAAACCGGTGCATTCCAAAACGACGTCAACGCCGAGTTTGCCCCAAGGAAGTTCCGCCGCTTTTGCTTTTGCATAGATGGTGATCTTCTTGCCGTCAACTACGATGTAGCCGTCTTCTTTGACCGTGCCGTCTTCGTTGAGAACTGCTTCACAACTCTCAACATTGTGAGAATTTGCATAGTTGCCTTGTGTCGAGTCGTATTTGAGAAGATGAGCGAGCATCTTGGGGCTTGTGAGGTCGTTGATAGCGACAACTTCATAACCCTCTGCACCGAACATTTGTCTGAAAGCAAGACGTCCGATACGACCAAAACCGTTGATAGCGACTTTTACGTTTGCCATTATAAATTCCTCCATAAAGGTGTATTCCGAATATAGTTGGATTTTCCAACCGCCATTATTTTACAATTATTATAAGAAATATGCAACTATAATTTGCGTATTTTTTTATCGACATCGATATATGTTTCAATACGTTCGCACGTTTTTCATACGCTTGTTCGCAAATTCAGTCCGCAAGGAATGTCGGCTTGCCGTAAACCGCCACGCTTACAAAGTCGATGGGCCACACGAACACGAACAGCGCAAAGGACAAAAAACCCGTGATAAGCGTGTGACGTTGCCTTGTCTGCGAGTATTTTGCAAAGCGGTATATAAACGTCATCGCCCAGCCGAAAAGCGATTCCACGACAAGTTTTACTATGAGCGGCATTTGGTCGAATTTGTCGGCAAACGGCAAGTTTGAATCGTCGTACTCGACGGGCAACGCCATTGAAAACGTACTTCCCTTGCCCTTTTTGCTTTTTACGCTAACCCTGCCGCCGTGCTCTTTCATAATCTCGCGCACGACGTAAAGCCCCACGCCCTGACTGTTTCCGTTAGAGCGCGACTTGTCCTCGGTGTAGAACTGGTCGAAAACGTAAGGCAAACTCTCTTTTGATATGCCTATACCCTTGTCCTTTACAGACAGAATAAACTCTCTGCCCCTTTTTCGCGCGGTGATTTTGACCACGCTTTTTTCGGGCGAATACTTGACGGCGTTGGACACGAGGTTTTGCACCGCTCTTTCCATTTGTCCCTCGTCCACCCTTACGTTGACGTCGGGAATTTTGCCGACTTTCAGTTTTATATTCTTCGCCGTTGCGAGCGGACGAAGTTTCTCGATGATTTTGCCGAACATATTTTTGGTCGCGTGCAACGTTTTATGCTCGGATTGCTTTTTGATTTCGGCGTTTGAGGATTCCACCATACCGATGACCATATCGTTCATCTGTTGCGCTTTTTGAATGATGAGCGCGGAGTAGTCCTTGTCGTCCATACCGTCGGACATACATTCGGCGTATCCCGAAATTATGGCGAGCGGCGTTTTCATATCGTGCGCCACCGAAGCGATTGACTTGTTGGTTTTCGTGGACGTTTCCGCTATGCCGTCCTTCAATTTGAGCATAGAAAGCCTGAGCGATTCAAGCCTCGTGCAAATGTCGTGGTATTCGCCGAATCCCCACGACCTGACGGGCGAATACAAATCTCCCTCTTGAAAACGCGCGAGCGTTTTTTCTATTTCTACGATTTCCTTTTTATTCAACATAAAGCGTTTAACCTTGCTTTTTATGCGTATAAAACCTCTGTTTTGCGTATTGACGGCCAATTTGCGTCAATCTTGCCACTTATAGCCGAGTCCCCAAACGGTGACGACGTTGTTTATGCCTGCCTTTGAAAGTTTGTCGCGAAGACGCGCGATAGTCACAGCAACGGTGTTTTCGTCGATGTACTCGTCAACGCCCCATACGTCGTCGATGAGTTTCTGTTTTGGCATAATCTGATTCTCGTGTATGGTGAGATAATCGAGAATTTTGAACTCTTTTGCAGTGAGATTGAGCGGTTCGCCGTCCGCTTTCGCCTCGAATCTCGTGGACGAAATCATAAGTTTTCCGTAGTGTCTGTCACCCGACGGCACGGCGTTGAACTCGTAATAACGTCTGAGTTGCGCGCCCACTCTCATAACCATTTCCTTGAACGAAAACGGCTTGGTTATGTAGTCGTCCGCGCCGAGGTCGAACATACGCACCTTGTCTTCTTCGGCAACCTTTGCCGACACGACGATGATAGGCATCGTCATCGTTTGGCGCAGCGTTTCGCACACGGTAAAGCCGTCGATTTTGGGCATCATAATATCCAACAGCGCAAGGTCTGGTTTTATCTCGTCTGCGATTTTTAGCGCTTGCGCGCCGTCGAACGCCTGATAGACTTCGTGTCCCGCCTTTTCGAGATAACTTTTCATCATATCGGATATTTCGACGTTGTCCTCTGCAATAAGTATCTTTCTCATAAACACCTCTTGATTTATCTAACCGTATTGTACAATATATTTTTGCTTATTTCCACACTTTTTTACACGCCGTATTCGTTTGCGGCGATTTTCTTGCCCGCTTCGGCAAAATATCTCGCGTACGACTTTTTGCAATACCGCGCGTGTTTGTCCTTTTGCGGCGTTTCGGGTGCTTTGAAAGAGTATTTTCCGTTCACTCGCCAGCCGTTGAGTATGCCTATGTCGAAAGCGTCGCGCGGACAGTTGAACGAACATCTCGTACACATAACGCAGTCGTTTCCGAAAGTGAATTTTCCGTTTTCGTCGATTTTTATGTTTCCTACGGGGCAGTTCTTTGCGCACGCGCCGCAGTTTATGCACTTGTCGGAATCCACCTTGAAGAAGCGGCCGTTGACTTTCATTGCGGGCTGTTCTATGCGCACGACCCACGCGACGAAACGCCCGAAAGGCACTTTAGCGAGTTTATGCTCGACGCCGCAAATCACTTCCCTCGCCTCTATGGGTGCGAGTTTGTCGAGCGTGTCTTTCATCTTTGCCGCCATATCGTCGGTGTGACGGAAAATCATATTGTACGGCATAACGTAGTGATATTCGCTTCCCGCAACGTAGCCCTTTTTCTTCATTATATCGTTGAATTTAATGGAAGAAACGTTGTTGATTTTGAGAGGTTCGCCCGACGTTTTGACGACGAAATATCCCTTCTTTTCGTTTGCTTTCGGCAACGCTTTTGCGAGGTCGAGCATAATATACGGCGCGTTGAATCCGTGTATGGGATACGCAAATCCCACGAGGTCGAAATCGTTGGGATTCGGCAAATTTTCAAAGCCTTTTCTCACGTTATACAGCGTGGTTTCGATTCCGAATTTTTCAAACTCGTTCTTATATATATCGCACGCTTTTTTGGTGTTTCCCGTTCCCGAAAAAACGTAAATTATCGCATTTTTCATATTCTCACCTCTTTTGATTCAGTATTGCGTGTATCTCGCAACGTGGTTTTGGTCGTAATAATAGGTCGTATTCTCGCCTTTTGCGTGAGTGTCGTACCAGATTTGAGCGTAAAACGGCATAAATTTGGACAGTCTGTCGTAATCCCACGGACTCGGTTGGCAACATTCGGGACACCAGTGACCCGCTTTGAGAACGGTGTACGGCGACGCCCAAAAACGATGTCCGTCGTGACATTCCCATTCGAGTTTCGTGTACAAGTCGCCCTTCGTCATACTCGTCGAAACGCACTTGCCGCCTCTGAAAGCCGCCGCCGAACGCATATCTTCGATGTCGAGTTCCTCGTCGGGTTTGCTTTCGTCATAGCCGTGGTCGAGGATATAGCCGTGTTCTTTCAACTTCGTTATGTCGCGCATATCGTCGTAATCTACGTCGCCGTCGGCAAGTTGTCCGTGCGCGAGAACGGGGAATTTATCCCAATCGCTCGGCAAACACTTCAAGTTTTCCTTGCTTCCGAAAAACGCTTTAACCTTGCCCGCCTGATTCGTTTTAACCCAATATCTCGGCGCATTGTCGTCTTTAAGCAGTCTTTCGATTGCGAATTTCGACACGAGTTTTGCAGGCACGAGTTTTCCGAGTCTGTAATAACCGTGCTTTGAAAGTATCTCTTGCCAGTAGGTTTTCACGTCCTCGTGCTGAAAATCGAAATAATCGTTAAGGATATGGCTGTCCTCGAACCACATACAATGGAAATTGCGGATTGAATTCCATTCGGGTTTCATATACTTTTTCGTCGAACCGCCGATAATCTTGAATCCCTCGTCGAACGTGTCGTAGCCCGTAACTCTGTTGCACGCGCCGCCGCCGATGTTGTAACACTTCTTCCAGAACTTTTCTTCGAGTTCGCCCTTTGCGTCCTTTTCCACGAGTCTGCGCATCAAAAGTCCGCTGTCGCGCGCCGTAACCCACTCTATCGGCGCGTTGAAGCAAGTGTGGAACATCAATCCGTCTTTCATATTGTTGGTGAGCATTCTGTTGTGAAGCATACCCGTTTGACGAAGCACCGCCCATTGCTTTACGTCGCTGTCGAGAACGTATCTTTCGCCCTTGATTTTGCTTGCGGAATACTCGTCGTAGGTGCTGGATATG
The DNA here is from genome assembly GCA_002449145.1 of Christensenella sp. UBA6880. Lineage (GTDB taxonomy): Bacteria > Bacillota > Clostridia > Christensenellales > CAG-917 > CAG-475. The sequence goes on from DKCG01000002.1 coordinate 30,742, forward strand.
AGGGGGTCGCCCACTCTGCCCCACGGGTGCTTGTAGTTGCGGTTGCCGTATATCGCAACGGTGGAAATATGCACGAGTTTTGGCTGATTTTCCTTTATCTCGGACACCGCATCCACGATATTCATTGCGCCTATGCGGTTGCATCTGTCCGTAAGCACGGGATAATGGTCGGCAGTCGGCGGAATGACCGCAGCGAGATTGAGAACGTAATCGCTGTTTGCCACGAGTTTTCTGCAATCTTCGATTTCCGCTATATCGCCGAAAATAACTTCTATTTTGTTTCCGTATTTGTGCTTCCATTCCTTTGCGCACTTGCGCTCCCGCCTCTCGTTCAAAAGCAAAACTTTGATTTTTTCCACGACGTCGCTTTCCATAAGTTGAGCGACCGTTTCAAGTCCCATATTTCCGCTTGCGCCGGTGATTGCAACGATTTTTTTCATATATGCCACCTTCCTTTTGTTTACGCATATATTATCGCACCCGAACCCAACCGAAGTCTTGACAAAAACCTTACACTTTCGCCTTTATCCGCCCGACTTTTCCGCATTTTGTAAGAATTGTGTAAGAAAAAACAGTAAAAGACAAAAGTCATAAAAAATTTATTGCTAACGTCATTCAAAAAATAAGAAATCCACCGAATAATTCGGTGGATTCTTTCGTTTTTTCAAAGACTCAATCAGATGAGTTTGAGGATGCAGGTTTCTGCTGCGTCGCCGCGACGAGTGCCGGTCTTAAGGATACGGGTGTAACCGCCGCCTTGTCCGAGTTCGTTCTTGCGTGCGTCGTATTTGGGTGCATACTCTTTGAACATCTTTTCGATGAGGGGGTGTTTGGTATCCTTAATGCGCGCTTTGAATGCGGATTTGGATTCCTTCTCGCCCTTGATTTCTTGAAGGTCAACGAGTTCAGCCATAAGTCTGCGGCGTGCTGCAAGTTTCTTGGGGCCGTCGTTTGTGAAGACGACTTCTTGCTTTGCGCCCTTTGCGCCGTCAACGGTCTTGGTGACTTTGACGTCGTCTTGATAGGCTCTCATTGCGATGGTGATGTATTTTTCAGCAAGGCTTCTGACTGCTTTTGCACGGTCAACGGTTGTTTCGATTTGACCATACCAAAGAAGTTCGGAAACCTGATTTTTAAGCATAGCCATTCTTTGGTCTGTGCGTTTTCCTAATTTAGACATAGTGTTCCTCCTGTACTCTTAGTCCTCTTGAGCCTTCAAGCCGAGGCCGAGATCTTCGAGTTTCTTGACAACTTCTTCGAGTGATTTTCTGCCGAGGTTTCTCACTTTGAGCATATCGTCTTCGCTGCGTTTGGTGAGGTCTTCGACGGTGTGGATGTTTGCGCGTTTCAAGCAATTATACGAACGCACCGAGAGATCGAGATCTTCAACTGACATTTCGAGGACTTTCTTGGTGTCGTCTTTCTTGTCCTCTTTGAGAATATCGTTCTCGTCCATATTGGAAACGAGATTGATGAACAGTTTGAGATGATCGTTCATAATCTTTGCTGCAAGAGAAGTGATTTCCTTTGCAGAAGTCGTACCGTCGGTGGTCACTTCGAGCGTGAGTTTATCGAAGTCGATGCTTTGTTCGACACGAGTGCTTTCGACAGCATAATTGACTTTGACGACGGGGGTGTAGATCGAATCGATCGGAATATAACCGATGGGTTGACGGCTGTCCTTGTTGCGAGAAGCGGGAACGTAGCCTCTGCCGCAATCGACGAAGATGGTCATATCGATAGACGCGCCCTCGTCCAAAGTGCAAATGACTTGGTCGGTGTTGACGACTTCGATACCTGTGGCGCATTGGATGTCGCCTGCGGTGACCGTACCGACGGTGTTGGCAAAGAGTTTGCATTCTTGCTTTCCGGCTTTTTCAAGGCTGCTGATTGCTTTGAAACGAACAGTTTTGAGGTTGAGGATAATTTCGGTAACTTCCTCTTTTACGCCCTTGATTGTGGAGAATTCGTGATCGACGCCCGCGATTTTGATGCCGACTGCCGCAGCACCGGGAAGCGCGGAAAGAAGGATACGGCGCAAGCAGTTGCCGATCGTGGTGCCGAAGCCTCTTTCAAGCGGCTCGACGACGAACTTGCAATAATTCTTGCTTTCGTTCTCCATATTTATTTTGGGACTTCTCATTTCCATCATAACTGTATCCTCCGATCAAATTATTTAGAGTACAACTCGACGATAAGGTGTTCTTGGATGTCGAGGTCGATGTCGCTTCTTTCGGGAAGAGCAACAACCTTACCTGTGAGCGTTGCGTTGTCAAATTCGAGCCATTTGACGAGGTTGAGATTCTTGGTTTCCTTGACGGTGTTCCACAAAGCGGAATCTCTCTTGTTTTCTTTGACGGCAACGACGTCGCCTGCTTTGACGAGGTAGGACGGAATGTCCACCGTTTTGCCGTTGACGGTGATGTGACCGTGGTTGACGATTTGGCGAGCCATTGCTCTTGAAGTGCCGAGACCGAGACGATACACAACGTTGTCGAGACGTCTTTCGATAAGCACGAGCATGTTGTCACCGGTGACGCCGCGCATTTCGGACGCTCTGTCGTAGTACATCTTGAATTGCTTTTCGGTCACGCCGTAGTAGCGTTTGGTTTTTTGTTTCTCACGAAGTTGAACGCTGTAACCGCTCGCTTTCTTTCTTCCCTTGCCGTGGTCACCTGGGGGTGCGTATTTTGTGAGAAGGGGGCATTTTGTAGAACCGCACTTCTCGCCTTTGAGATAGAGTTTGCATCCTTCGCGTCTGCAAAGACGGCAATCTGCTCCTGTATATTTAGCCATAGTTTAAGTCCTCCTAATTACAGTCTTCTCGCCTTGGGCGGACGGCATCCGTTGTGAGGAATCGGGGATACGTCTTGAATGAGCGTAACTTCGATACCGACGTTTGCGAGTGCGCGGATTGCGCTCTCTCTGCCTTGACCGGGACCTTTGACGTAGACTTCAACGCTTCTCATACCTTGATCGTAAGCAACTTTGGCTGCGTCTTCGCTGACCATTTGTGCTGCGAACGGGGTGGATTTACGGCTACCGCGAAGTTTGAGTTTGCCTGCGGAAGACCAAGAGATAGCGTTTCCGTTCATATCTGTGATAGTAACGATTGTGTTGTTGAAAGAAGCGTGAATATGCACTTGACCTTTTTCAACGCGTTTGATATCTTTTCTTTTCTTAATTGCTTTTCTTGCGATACCTGCCATAGTCGCGCCTCCTTATTTTTTGCTGCGGCTGACTGCGCGCTTGGGACCTTTTCTCGTACGAGCGTTTTGTTTGGTGTTTTGACCACGTACGGGAAGACCTTTTCTGTGACGTACGCCGCGATAGCAACCGATTTCCATCAATCTCTTAATGTTGAGACCGACTTCTCTTTTGAGGTCGCCTTCGACGTGCAAATGTTGTTCGATGTAATCACGAATGAGACTGACTTGATCTTCGCTCAAATCCTTGACGCGAATATCGGGATTGATGCCGGTCTCTTTCAAAATCTTTTGAGAAGTTGCAAGTCCGATACCATAGATGTAGGTAAGTCCGTATTCAACTCTCTTGTCGCGCGGAAGATCCACGCCGGCGATTCTTGCCATTTTCTACCTCCGAAATAGTGAAAAAAGTGTTTTTTATATATGCCACGCATAGGTAGTTGCCGTAATATGTGGAATGAAGCAACCAGCCGCCCTACGCTTTTTGCCGAATTTTACTTTTGAAGTCGAGGCGGAACAGTACCTCGAAACGTCAAAAGCCCGACGCTACAATCAACCTTGACGTTGTTTGTGGTTGGGATACTTTGAGCAGATAACCATAACTCTGCCGTTTCTTTTGATAACTTTGCATTTGTCGCACATAGGCTTGACGCTGGGTCTGACTTTCATAGTTAACCTCCTAAATGAGTCCTTTGTTTTCGATGTTTCGATGACCTTATTTGTTGCGGTAGATTATTCTGCCTTTTGTCAGGTCGTACGGCGACATTTCGATTTTGACTTTGTCGCCTTCGAGAATTCTAATGTTGTTGATACGCAACTTTCCGCCGAGATACGCAAGAATCTCGTGTCCGTTTGTGAGCATCACTCTGAATTGAGTTTTGGGCAAAACTTCGATGACTTTGCCTTCGGTTTCGATAACGTCTTCTTTTGACATAGAGTCCTCTTAATTGTTGTTGTCGTTGTAAAAACGAAGTGCGCTGAACAGTTCCTGATCGAACACTTGCGCGCCGTTTTTGATTTTTTCCGCAATCTTTTCGAGCACGTCGCCCGTAGATTGCAGATGTTTTACGTTTTTGAGTTTCGCGTTTTTGATATGGCGCAAATTTCCGTCCGCGATTCTCACCGTGTTTTCGTCTACGATCTCGACGACTGCGTAATACGCGCCTTGGTCGCGACCTGCTTTTGAATAAACGATAGAACCGATTTCCATATCAAAGCGTAAGTATTTCAGCCCCGTTTTCTGTCAGGGCAACAGTGTTTTCGTAGTGAGCGGAAGGTTTGCCGTCGAGAGTGACGCATTTCCAACCGTCTTCAAGCGTTTGCCACGTTCCCATATTGACCATCGGTTCGATTGCAAGCACCATACCCACTTCGAGTTTCGGACCGTGTCCCGCCTTTCCGTAGTTCGGCACTGCGGGGTCCTCGTGCATTTCTCTGCCGATTCCGTGACCGACCATCGATCTTACGACGCCGTAGCCGCGAGATTCGTTGTAAACCTGCACCGCGTGCGATATATCGCCGAGTCTGCCGCCTGCCTTGAATTGCTTTACGCCCTCGAAGAAACTCTCTCTCGTGGTGTCCACGAGGCGTTTCTTTTCTTCGCTGACTTCGCCTACGAGGAACGTTCTTGCGGCGTCCGCTTGCCACCCCTTGAAAACGAGCCCGCAATCCACGCCGATTATCTCGCCCTCTTTAAGGCGTCTGTCAGACGGGAATCCGTGAACTACGACTTCGTCTATGGAAGCGCATATCGTTCCGGGGAATCCGCCGTATCCGAGGAAGGACGGGGTCGAATCGTGCCTTTTGATGTAATCGTAGGCAAATTCGTCAAGACGCTTTGTCGATACGCCCGGTTTCACTCTGTCGCCGAGGAACAGCAAGCAATCTCTTAAGATTGCGCCCGATTTCCTCATACATTCGATTTCGTGAGGGCTTTTGATGTTAATCATTCAAGCACCTTCTTTATATCCGCAAAAATCTCTTCTTTCGTGCCGTTGGCTTCGATGTCCACGACTTTGTTTTGCGAACGATAGTAATCGATGAGCGGTTGCGTTTGGTCGCTGTACACTCTGAGTCTGTTCTTCACGGTTTCGGGCTTGTCGTCGTCGCGAATGAAAAGTTCCTTTCCGCAACGCTTGCAAGTCGTTTCGCCGTTGAGCATAGAAACGTGATAAGTTTCGCCGCACACGCAAACCCTTCTGCCGCCGAGTCTGCCGATAATGGTTTCAAACGGAACGTCGATGTTGATTGCAAGGTCGATGTTGGCAACCTTGTCGAGAGCCTCTGCCTGAGCGATCGTTCTTGGAAATCCGTCGAGGATATATCCGTTTTTGCAATCGTCTTGCGAGAGTCTGTCTTCAACCAAGCCGATGACCACTTCGTCGGGAACGAGTCCGCCCGATTCGACGAAAGCCTTTGCTTTCAAACCGAGGGGTGTGCCTTCCTTCATATTGCGACGTAGTATGTCACCCGTTGAGATGTGAGGAACTTTGAATTCCTCTGCGATCATCGCCGCTTGCGTACCTTTTCCTGCGCCCGGAGCGCCTAATAATATAATATTTTTCATAATTATTTATTATAGCACTTTTTCGTCCCGATGGCAAACAAATCATCGGGTGATTTGCGCCATCGAGCAAAAAATATGGGTTTGTTTGTCGTTTTCTCTCTTATCTGAGGAAGCCTTTGTAGTGCTTCATCATAATTTGAGATTCGAGTTGCTTGTTGAGTTCGAGCGCGACGGACACGACGATGAGCAAACCTGTTGCCGAGAACGAGTTTGCAAACGGAAGTGCCGGTGCCGCCCAAGAGCCTTCGCCCATAGCGAGCGCTCTGAACAAGAAGGTCGGGATAAGGGACAAGCACATAAGGAACACAGCACCGAAGAAGGTGATTCTGTTGTTGATCTTCTTGAGGAAGTCGCTTGTGGGTTTGCCCGCTCTTATGCCGGGGATAAATCCGCCGTATTGTTGAATGTTTTTGGATACGTCTTCGGGATTGAACTGGATTTGAGCGTAAAAATAACTAAATCCGAGAATGAACAATGCCAAGAGGACGTAGTAGACTGCCGTACCGCTTCCCATATATGTCGCATACCAAGTCGCAGCGGATGTGTCGCTGAAAAAGAGTTGGATGATCATTTGCGGGAACATAAGCAAGGACGACGCGAAAATGATGGGCATAACGCCGCTACCGTTGACGCGAATGGGGATATACGTCGTTTGACCGCCGTACATCTTGTTGCCCTTGATTTGTTTAGAGTACTGCACCGTGATTCTTCTCTCTGCGCCGTCCATAAAGACGATGAACACGAATATCACGACAACCAAAAGGATGAAGCCGAGGATGTTCCAGATATAAGTCCATTCGTTGCCGACGAGTTTGAAGGATTCCGCCATAGTTGTGCCTGCGGTCGAAAGGATACCGATAAAGATGATGATTGACGTACCGTTGCCGATGCCGTATTCGGTGATTCTTTCGCTGAGCCACATAACCATAACGCTGCCCGCCACCAAGATGACGATAGTCAGAGCCATTGTCAGAATGGGATTATCCGCACTTGCTTCGAAAGAGAACACGTCGAGGAAGTAACTCTTGAAAGCCACGACGATACCGATTGCTTGCACGACTGCAAGCACGACGGCAACGATTCTCGTGATTTGTGTGAGTTTCTTTCTGCCTTCTTCACCTTCTTTGGACAACTTTTCAAGCGCGGGAATGACCAGCGCGAGAAGTTGCATAATAATCGACGAGTTGATAAACGGCAACACGCCGAGCGCAAACAAGGTGGCGTTCTGCATCGAACCGCCCGTTATGACGTTGAGGATGCTGAGGAAGTCGGAATTAAACGCCGTAGCGTCTTGCATCGCAGCAATGTCGAAAGTCGGGATGGGGATGTAGCATCCGATTCTGTAAACGAGGATAAGAGCGAGAGTAATCCAAATCTTCACTCTTATTTCCTTCGTTTTGAATGCGTTTTTGAGTGTCTCAAACATTATAGCACCTCTGCTGTGCCGCCTGCCTTTTCGATTTTTTGAATTGCAGACGCGGTGAATTTGTTGGCTTTGATCGTAAGTTTCTTTTCAAGTTCGCCGTTGCCGAGGACTTTGAGTCCGTATGCTTCGACTTTCTTGATGATACCGCTTGCGACAAGCTCATCGATACCGACAACTGCTCCGTCTTCAAATCTGTTGAAAACGTCGATGTTGACCGTGTTGTAGACGTGTGCGAATCTCTTGTTGTTGAAACCGATCTTCGGAAGTCTTCTGGTCATCGGCATTTGGCCGCCTTCGAAGTTGGGACGAACGCCGCCGCCGCTTCTTGCCCATTGACCTTTATGTCCACGAGTAGATGTTTTACCCATACCGGAGCCTACGCCGCGACCGATTCTCTTGGTAGCGGTTTTTGCGCCCTCTGCGGGTTTAAGATCTTGAATATTCATATGTTCCTCCTCACGCTTCCTCAACCTTGACAAGGTGAGAAACTTTTGCGATCTTTCCTCTCACGCAAGCGTCGTCTGCGAAAGTTCTGGAATTGCCGATTTTGTGCAAGCCCATTGCTTCGAGGTTGGCTTTTTGATTTTTGAGGATGCCGTTTGCGCTCTTAACGAGAGTGACTTTGATCATTTTGACTTCTGCTTTTGCTTCTGCTTTCTTTGCCATAGTACACCTCTCGATTAGTCAGCCACGACGTCTACGCCGCGAAGTTGCGCGATTTGCTCTGCACTGCGAAGACTCATAAGACCTTCGAGCGTTGCTTTTGCGCTGTTGATGGGGTTGTTAGAGCCGAGTGATTTGGTTCTGATGTCCTTTACGCCTGCGGTTTCGAGCACCATACGGACTGCGCCGCCCGCGATGACGCCGGTACCTTCTTCGGCAGGAAGAAGAAGAACTTGACCACGACCGAACTTACCCGTCGTTGCGTGAGGAATTGTGTTGCCTTTCAAAGAAACAGTCACGAGGTTGCGTTTTGCAAATTGCGTTGCTTTCTCGATTGCTTCGGGAACTTCCGCCGCTTTGCCCATACCGAGACCCACTCTGCCGTTGCCGTCGCCGACTACCACGAGTGCGGAAAAGCGCATATTCTTGCCGCCCTTGGTGGTTTTGGTGACGCGGTTGACAGCAATGAGTTTCTTGTTCAAACCGTCGTTTTCTTCTCTGTTTCTATCGTTTCTTCTATCACGATTTTCTGCCATAATTCCTCCGATTAAAACTCAAGACCGGCTTCTCTTGCGCCGTCGGCGAGAGATTGAACTCTGCCGGTGTAAAGATAGCCGCCTCTGTCGAACACGACTTCTTTGATGCCGATTGCCTGAGCCTTTTCAGCAATTGCCTTGCCGACGACTTTTGCAACTTCGCTCTTGGAAAGGTCTGCGGTTTGAGCCGCAATCGCTTTTTCGAGGTCGGATGCCGCGCAAAGAGTGTTGCCCTTCACGTCGTCGATCAATTGAGCATAGATATGGTTTGTGCTTCTGTACACGCTGAGACGGGGTCTTTCGGCAGTGCCGCTGACTTTCTTTCTGACTCTTGCGTGACGAATGATTCTATCTGCGTTTTTATCTTTTTTGCTTATCATACTTCACCTCAATTACTTCGTGGCTCTCTTGCCGACTTTGTGGATGACGGTTTCATCCTTGTAGTGAATGCCGTAGTTGTGATACGGTTCGACCGGTTTGATAGCCTTGATGGTTGCAGCGGTTTGACCGACGAGTTGGCGATCAATACCCTTCACGACGATTTCGAGGGGTTGGGGTTGCGCAAAAGTGATTCCTTCGGGTGCGGTGAACTCAACGGGATGAGAGAATCCGATGTTGAGGGTCATCTTGTTGTTGCCCGAAAGGGTGACTTTGTAACCGACGCCGTTGACGACGAGGCTCTTTTCGAAGCCTTTCGTCACGCCAACCACCATATTGTGGATGAGCGCGCGGTAAAGTCCGTGCAATGCGCGATGGTCTTTGTCGTCGGAATGACGAGTGCAGATCACGTGTCCGTCCTCGACTTTGACGTCGATGGATTTGTCAACCGTTTGAGAAAGTGCGCCGAGCGGGCCTTTCACGGAAACGAGGTTGTCGTTGATTTCAACTGTTACACCTTGCGGAATGGCAATAGGTGCTCTACCGATTCTTGACATATCGCACCCCCTTACCAAACGTATGCAAGCACTTCGCCGCCGACGTGCTGTGCTTTCGCTTCCTTATCGGTGAGGATACCCTTGGACGTGGAAAGGATTGCAATGCCCATTCCGTTGAGAACCTTGGGAAGATTGTCCACACCTGCGTAGACGCGAAGACCGGGTGTTGATACTCTCTTAAGACCGGTGACGACCTTTTGACCCTTGACGGGTGCGTATTTGAGCAAGATCACGATGTTGCTTTGAACTGCGCCCTCAACAACTTCGAATCCTCTGACGTAACCTTCTTTTACGAGTATTTCTGCTATTGCGACCTTGATTTTGCTCGCCGGAACTTCAACCGTTTCGTGCTTTGCGGTCAAGGCATTTCTAATTCTTGTAAGCATATCTGCAATGGGATCAGTCATTTTTAGTGCCTCCTCTTACCAACTTGCCTTCTTCACTCCGGGAATCTCGCCCTTATAAGCGAGGTTTCTGAAGCAAACTCTGCAAATACCGTACTTTTTGAGCACGGCGTGGGGACGTCCGCAAATACGGCAACGTGTATATTCACGCGTCGAGAACTTTTGTGGTCTTTGTTGCTTAATTTTCATTGATGTTTTGGCCATAGTTCACTCCTTACTTCGCAAAAGGCATTCCGAGCAGTTTGAGAAGTTCTCTTGCCTCCTCGTCGGTTTTTGCCGTCGTAACGATACAAATATCGAAACCGCGAACCTTTTCAACTTTGTCGAATTCGATTTCGGGGAAGATGAGTTGTTCTTTCACGCCGACTGCGTAGTTGCCTCTGCCGTCAAACGACTTAGAGGAAATGCCGCGGAAGTCGCGGACGCGAGGAAGCGCGATGGAAATGAACTTGTCGAGGAAGTCGTACATTCTGTTGCCGCGAAGCGTAACTTTTGCGCCGACGTTCATACCTTCTCTCACCTTGAAGTTTGCAACGGATTTCTTTGCTGTTGTGATAACCGGTTTTTGACCTGCAATCATTTTGAGTTCCTCAACTGCGAGTTGCAGTGATTTGCTGTTGTCTTTGCAGTCGCCCAAGCCCATATTAAGCACAATTTTTTCAAGACGAGGGACCTCGTTGATGTTCTTGTAGCCAAAGCGTTTGATGAGAGCCGGTACGACCTCGTCGGCGTACTGTTTTCTCATACGGTATCTTTCAGCATTACCAGCATTCGTCTTATCGGTTGCAGGTTCCTTAGCAACCTGATTTTTCTTTTCTGCCACGATATTACCTCCGATTTATCAGTCCTTATCTGCGGACTTTTCTGCTTTCTTTTTTGCGGCTTTCTTTGCCACTTTCTTTGCAGATGGTTTCTTCTCGTCCAAAGACGCACCGCACTTGGGGCATACGCGGACGGATTTTTGCTTGCCGTTCACGTCTTTCACTTCGTGCTTAACTCTGACGACGTCGCCGCAACCTGCGCAAACGTGCATAACGTTGGATGCGTCGATTGTGCCTTCTTGCTTAATGATGCCGCCCTTGTCTTGTGCGTTTCTGGGCTTTTTGCTCTTTGAAATGATGTTTACGCCTTCAACGTAGATTCTTCCGGTTTCGGGAGCGACTTTGAGGACTTTGCCCACTTTGCCTTGATCCTTGCCGGTGATAACCATAACGTTGTCGCCTTTCTTAACACTCAATTTTGCCATAATAGTTGTCCTCCTTACAGCACTTCGGGTGCGAGAGAAATGATTTTGGTGTAATCCTTGTCACGAAGTTCTCTTGCGATGGGCCCAAAAATACGAGTGCCTTGTGGTTGTTTTTGGTTGTCGATGATGACTGCCGCATTGTCGTCGAACTTGATGTGGCTGCCGTCCTCGCGTTGAAGACCGAAGGTCGTGCGGACGATAACTGCCTTTACGACGTCGCCCTTCTTAACCTTGCCGCCCGGGATAGCCGATTTTACGGATGCGACGATAACGTCGCCGATGTTTCCGCTTCTTCTGAAAGAACCGCCCAGGACTCTGATGCACATAATTTCTTTGGCTCCGCTGTTGTCAGCGACTTTGAGCCAACTCAATGGTTGAATCATAGCGTTCCTCCTATTATTTGGCTTTCTCGACTATTTCGACGAGTCTCCAGCACTTGTCCTTTGAAAGAGGACGAGTTTCTTGGATGAGCACCTTGTCGCCAATGCCGCAAGCGTTGTTTTCGTCGTGCGCTTTGAACTTCTTGGTGCGGTTTACGATTTTCTTGTAGAGGGGATGTTTTACACGTTCGCGGACTGCGACGACGATGGTTTTGTCCATCTTATCGCTCACGACGATACCCACTCTTTCTTTTCTCAAATTTCTTTCTTCCATACGTTCCTCCGATTAGCCCTTTGCCTCGTCTTTTGCGCGAGCAATTTCTCTTTGACGGATGACAGTCTTGATACGGGCAATGTCGCGACGCGTTTCAACGATAACCATAGGATTGGTCAGTTGATTCGTGGCGTTTTTGAAGCGAAGGAAAAACAATTCCGACTTCAATTCGTTGAGTTTGGTTTGCAACTCTTTATCTGTCATTTCCAAAACTTGTTTCGATTTCATTGTTCACCGCCTTCGGCACCGTTCACGTCCTCTGCTCTGACAAACTTGCACTTGACGGGAAGTTTGTTTGCTGCAAGACGGAGTGCCTCTTTTGCTACTGCTTCGTCGATACCTGCGATTTCAAACATCACACGGCCCGGCTTGACGACTGCTACCCAGTATTCGGGAGAACCTTTACCGGAACCCATACGAGTTTCGGCAGGTTTCTTTGTTACGGGTTTGTGAGGGAAAATATCCACCCAGACTTGTCCGCCACGACGGATATATCTCGTCATAGCGACACGCGCTGCTTCGATTTGGTTGGAGGTAATCCAGCCCGGCTCTGTCGAAACAAGACCGTATTCGCCGTATGCGACGATGTTGCCCTTGTTTGCTTTGCCTTTCATTCTGCCACGCATTTGGCGACGTCTTTTGACGCGTTTAGGCATTAACATTATTGATTTCCTCCTTCAAGTGGATTTTTGCCAAGGATTTCGCCCTTGTAGATCCAGCATTTGACGCCGATTGCGCCGAATGTGGTGTTTGCGGTTGCTACGCCGTAATCGATGTCTGCACGAAGGGTTTGAAGCGGGATAGAACCTTCACGGTATTGTTCGCTTCTTGCGATTTCAGCACCGTCGAGTCTGCCGCTGACCATCGTCTTGACGCCCTTTGCGCCCGCTTTCATAGCCTTGGACATTGCTTGTTTCATTGCACGACGGAAGGAAGCGCGTCCTTCGAGTTGTTTTGCAATGCCTTCCGCAACGAGTTGAGCGTCTGCATCGGGATGTTTGACTTCCATAATGTTGATGCTCACTTTCTTGTCGCCGGAAACGAGTTTTTCGACTTCCTTCTTGATTTCTTCAACGCCTGCGCCTGCTTTGCCGATGAGGACTGCGGGGCGTGCGGTGTAGATTGCGACTACAAGTTTATCTGCCGCTCTTTCGAGTACGATTTTTGAAATTGCCGTATCGTAGTATTTCTTTTTGATGAATTTGCGGACTTTATTGTCTTCGACGATATTGTCTGCAAAGTGCGCCTTGTCGGCATACCATTTAGAACTCCACGATTTGATGACGCCTGTACGAAGACCGTTTGGATCGACTTTTTGTCCCATTGTGTATACCTCCTATTACGCTTTCACCGTGTCAAGAATGACCGTGATATGACTTGTTCTCTTGTTGATACGATACGCTCTGCCCTTGGACACCGCTTGGATACGCTTGAGGGTCGGACCTTCGTTTGCGTAGCACTCTGCGATATACATATCGTTTCTTGCGAGATTTTGATTGTTTTCGCCGTTTGCCGCTGCGCTGTTAACCAACTTGATAAGGGGTTCGCTTGCAGCCTTGGGCGTATTTTCCAAAATAGCGATTGCTTCTGTTACCGATTTGCCTCTGATGATGTCGAGAACGATGCGGACCTTGAAGGGAGAGATTCTGACGAATTTAGCCGTTGCACAAGGTCTTGTATCCGCTTTTGCTTGACGGTCCAAGGCTTTTTGTTTACTTCTTGTTGCCATATCTTCCTCCTATTACTTCGTGGTCTTTGCGCCCGCGTGACCTCTAAACGTACGCGTAGGTGCAAATTCGCCGAGTTTGCAACCGACCATATCTTCCGTGATGTATACGGGAACGTGTTGCTTACCGTTGTGAACTGCGATCGTGTGACCGACCATTTCGGGGAAAATCGTGGAACTTCTGGACCAAGTTTTAACGGATTGACGTTCACCGGACGCGTTCATCGCATTGATTCTGTTCATAAGGCGTTCTTCTACATAAGGGCCTTTTTTAACACTTCTACTCATTTTGTCCTCCGATTAGTTCACACGCTTAATAATGAACTTATTAGATTTGTTCTTCTTCTTTCTGGTCTTATAACCGAGAGCAGGTTTGCCCCAAGGTGTGACAGGTGAAGGCATACCGACGGGTGACTTGCCTTCGCCGCCGCCGTGCGGGTGGTCGTTCGGGTTCATAACGACACCACGAACGGTCGGACGCACGCCCATATGGCGGGTCTTACCGGCTTTGCCGACGCGCACGATTTCGTGATCGATGTTGCCGACTTGACCGACCGTCGCTCTGCAGTTGATGAGAACGTATCTCATTTCGCCACTGGGCATACGCACGATTGCGTATTTACCTTCTTTTGCCATAAGTTGTGCCGCGTTGCCTGCCGCTCTTGCGATGATTCCGCCGTTGCCGGGTTGAAGTTCGATGTTGTGAATCATAGTACCGACGGGAATTGCGGAAAGAGGAAGTGCGTTGCCGACTTTGATGTCTGCGTGCTCGCCGCTTTCGAGAACGTCGCCGACGTTGAGTCCCAAAGGTGCGAGGATGTATTTCTTTTCGCCGTCAGCATAGTGCAAAAGTGCGATGTTTGCGGAACGGTTGGGGTCGTATTCGATGGAAGCGACTTTTGCGGGGATACCGTCTTTGTTGCGCTTGTAGTCGATGATACGATATTTGTTTCTGTTGCCGCCGCCGATGTGACGAACGGTGATTCTGCCCATAGAGTTTCTGCCGCCGCTCTTATTGAGTGACACCAAGAGTGAACGCTCGGGCGTTGTGCTTGTGATCTCCTCGTATGCAGACACCGTCATAAAACGACGTGCAGGAGACGTTGGTTTATATTTCTTAATAGCCATATTCTTTACTCTCCTTATGCCAAGCTCTCGAAGAATTCGATTGCCTTACTGTCGTCGGTAAGAGTGACGATTGCTTTCTTGAATGCAGAGCGTCTGCCTTCGTTTCTGCCCATTCTTTTCACTTTGCCGTCGTAGTTGGACGTATTTACTTTGTCAACTTTCACTTGGAAGATTTGCTCGACCGCTGCCTTGATTTGCGTTTTGGTTGCGGATTTGACAACCTTGAACGTGTATCTCTTGTTTGCGATGCCGTCATAACTCTTTTCGGAAAGGATAGGCTCGATAATGATGTCGTATGCTGTCATTGTGCTGCCTCCTCGAGTTTTTTAAGTGCGTCAACCGTGATGACGATGTTCTTCGTTGCGACTACGTCGTAAACGCTGAGGGTTCTTGCTTCGCAAACTTCGACGGAAGGAATGTTCTTGCTGGCCTTGAGTGCGACTTGGTCGTACTCGTCGAGGACGAACATAACTTTGCCGTTGAGAGAGAGTGCTTTAACCGTTCCCGCAACGAGTTTGGTTTTTGCTTCTGCGAGTGCAAATTTGTCAAGAACGACCACTTCGTTTTGACGAATCTTTTCAGAAAGCGCGGAATAGAACGCGGCTGTCTTCATACTCTTGTTGATTTTTTGAGAGAAATCTCTGGGTTTCTTTGCGAACACCACGCCGCCGCCGACGTATTGAGGTGCGACGATGGATCCTTGACGCGCACGACCCGTACCTTTTTGACGATAAGGCTTGCAGCCACCGCCGCGAACTTCCGTTCTGGTGAGCGCGCTCATCGTGCCTTGACGTTTGTTTGCGAGTTGTGCAACGACCACTTGGTGAATAAGTGCTTCGTTATAGTCGCGTGCAAAGATGGAATCGCTGATTTCTACCGTTCCGGCTTTTTTGCCTGCCATATTCAAAACGTTCAGTTTCATATTCTACCTCCGCTTAACCCTTGATGGATTCCTTCACGACGACGACGCCGCCCTTCGGTCCGGGGATTGCACCCTTGATGAGAAGAAGATTTCTTGCTGCATCTACGCGTGCGACAGTAAGGTTTTGGACAGTAACCTTTTCGTGTCCCCATTGTCCTGCCATATGTTTGTTCTTGAACACTCTCGAGGGAGAGGAACAAGCACCCATAGAACCGACGCTTCTGTGAATAGGACCGGTACCGTGAGTCATAGGACCGATTCTGTGAGAGTTCCATCTTTGGATGACGCCCGAATAACCGTGACCTTTGGAAGTGCCGGTAACGTCAACTTTGTCGCCCTCTGTGAACATATCGCAGGTCAGTTCCTGTCCGAGCGTGTAGCTCGCGCAGTTTGCGAAACGGAATTCACGAAGGTACTTCTTGACGGTTACTCCCGCTTTCTTGAAGTGTCCGGCAACCGGCTTGTTTACTCTTGTTTCCTTGACGGTGCCGAAGCCGACTTGAACCGCTTCGTATCCGTCGTTCTCTTTGGTCTTTATCTGCACGACCGGGCACGGACCCGCTTCCACTACGGTTACGGGGATAACCTTGCCTTCTGCAGTAAAGATCTGGCTCATACCGATTTTTTTACCGATGATTGCTTTATCCATGTAAAGTTCATCCTCCTTTTATTTGCTTAGAGTTTGATCGAGATGTCCACGCCTGCGGGCAAATCGAGTTTCATCAAAGAATCGACCGTTTTGCTCGTGGGGTTGTAAATATCGATCAAACGCTTGTGAGTTCTGAGTTCAAATTGTTCGCGGCTGTCTTTGTATTTGTGAGTAGCGCGCAAAATCGTGATGATTTCCTTTTCCGTGGGAAGAGGAATGGGACCGGAAACCTTCGTTCCCGTCTTTTTGACGGTTTCGACAATCTTCTCTGCGGAAAGATCGATAAGGTTGTGGTCGTAAGCCTTAAGTTTAATTCTGATCTTTTGTCCAGCCATTATTAGCCTCCTATATTACACTTGTCCGTGTGTGTCTTATATTTTTTACCCGCCGCAACCGCGACGGAAAATGCGTATCTCTTTCGACACGCTCGTTTAATATATAATTTTTGAAAATTAAAGTCAAGCAAAAAATTAAGAAAAAACGAATATTTTTCAAACTTGTGTTCGAAAACTCGAAATAACCGCAAAATCTTGTATATATTATATATGGATTAATTTTGTTTTCAAATAGAAGTAAATTATAAATATAATTGCGCGTGCCACGCACTCGGGTGTGCCGCAACTGAAACATCGATTTCAGCCACGGCACACCCGAGTGCAAATTAATAATTAATAATGAATAATTAATAATTGCGGGTGGGGTTTTACCCCACACCCCGAAACGAAAAATTGTTCGAAGACTACTCGTACACGGAATGTGCGACTTCAAAGACGAGATAAAAACCGCCGTCCGCGAAGCATTGCTCAAACGGCGTTGCGGCAAAGTCAATCGCCCATGTCGTCATTCAGAGCGAAGCGTGGGAATCCCCTAAATAGAAACGAAAACTTTTTGGGCGATTGTCAAAAACCGCACTTGTTCTCGCAATCACTAACCGCACAATCGTTCGTATGCTCTCAATTCAAGCACGGATAAGAGCCCAAGCCGCAATTTCGCACGAACAATTGTTTGGTGTTGCGTGCTTTGCACGCATTGGAACGGACAAAAACTCAAACCGCAGTTTCGCCAAATTATCTGCTTGGTGACGTGCCTAGCGGCACGCTTTTTCTTTTGTTTCTACACTGAGGCAACAACAATACGCAAATATGCGTATTGCCGAGAGCCTCGTTTGATTTTTGCACTACTACCGCGCACTATTGCTCAAACGGCGTTGCGGTGAAATCAATCGCCCACATCGTCATTCAGAGCGAAGCGTGGGAATCCCCTAAATAGAAACGCAAACTTTTGGGGCGATTGACAAAAACCGCACTTGTTCTCGCAATCACTAACCGCACAATCGTTCGTATGTTCTCAATTCAAGCACGGATAATAGCCCAAGCCGCAATTTCGCACGAACGATTGTTTGGTGTTGCGTGCTTTGCACGCATTGGAACGGGCAAAAACTCAAACCGCAATTTCGCCAAATTATCTGCTTGGTGGCGTGCCTATCGGCACGCTTTTTCTGTGAAGTAGGGAAGGGGAAACGTATAATTTGATTGCGTGTAACTTGTTTTGCGGAAAATCATTGGCAAGTACTGTAAAATAGTAAATGTTAGCAAACAATGAGAATCTTGAAAAGCGAAGTGTCAGCTTGGCGGTGACAGGGTTCGGCAACAAAGTTGCCCAGTGCAAGGCACGGAAATCCCTGTAAAAGACATCAAAAAACCCGACCTATTTGGATCGGGTTGTTTGTGGCGGAGAAGCAGGGATTTGTATTACAGCGGAGTGAAAAAACGATGTTTTGGGAACGGAGCGTGCAGCTGGCGGTGACAGGGTTCGGCAACAAAGTTGCCCCGTGCAAGGCACGGAAATCACGCAAAACGGCAACAAAAAAG
>DKCG01000002.1:48717-48856 GCA_002449145.1 Christensenella sp. UBA6880
GGCGGAGAAGCAGGGATTTGTTTAATAACGAGCGTCGAGCTTGCTTGAAAAGTGAAGTGTCAGCTTGGCGGTGACAGGGTTCGGCAACAAAGTTGCCCCGTGCAATGCACGGAAATCCCGCAAAACGGCAACAAAAAAG
>DKCG01000002.1:48897-64688 GCA_002449145.1 Christensenella sp. UBA6880
TGGCGGAGAAGCAGGGATTTGAACCCTGGCTACGATTCACTCGTACTACTCCCTTAGCAGGGGAGCCCCTTCGGCCTCTTGGGTACTTCTCCAAAGTTGGTAAAACTGTTATATTTTGTGCGTCTTTCAAGGCTGTTTGCCCGATTGACTTGGTTATAATATCATACACACTCGATTGTTGTCAATGGTTTTTGAATAAATGCACTGTCGTTTGAGTCGAAAAATAGGGCGGAAGAATGGACGGTTCGAGGGGAAAATGAGGATTGGGAAGATTTTGAGGACTATTTGAGGTGAAAAAGTGCCGTTTGAGGCGGTTTTGGATAATATTTGGTATTGACACAGAGGGCTATTTCGGTTAAAATACATAGTGTATAGTTATAACTATACGTACAGCAAAATCATTCGAGCAAAGCGGGGCGGTACGCTTCGTCAAAGGACAATAAGTATGGCTCGGTGACGTCAATAGTCATTCGTTTTCTTCTCGGTCGCGCTAGTGGCGCGGCATACGGCAATAAGTCTTGGGTTGAAAGTGAAGAAGCATCAGAAAAGGAAGAAATTATGAACATCAAGGAAAAACTCGCTTCCGCTTCCAAAAAGGAACGCACACCTCAGCAACAAAAGGCTATGACCATTCTCAACTGGGTGGCAACGGCTGTCTGCATCGTCGTGATCGTATTCGCGCTCGTCGTGGCGATATTCACGATTGCAGGTACGACAAACGATAATCATCTCACGCAATTCGGCGATAAGATTTATCTCAACGTCGCGTCGGATTCAATGGAACCGACCTTTAACACGAGCGACGTGCTTATTGCAAATGCTTTCAATTATGAAAAGCAACTTTCCGAACTGAAAGTCGGTCAAGTAGTTACGTTCAAGACCACAGTGCGTTCGGGCGGTGCGACTTACGAAATTTACAACACCCACAGAATCGTACATATCAATTATGAGAACGACGGGTTGACCGTCAGGAACTTCACGACGCGCGGCGACAATCAAGACGGAACTTGGCAAGAAGCCGCAGCGGAACTCGACAAAGATGTTGACGACCAAAAAGAATCCGTTATAGGCAGTACCGAAATCGTAGCCCCGTCTAACATCGTTGCGACGTGGGGAAGCGTTGACGGCGAAGGCAACTTCAAGGCGGGCAAAATGCTCAAAGGCGTGGGCGGATTCTCTAACTGGATTCAGGACACGGAAAACTTCGGCGCAAATCGAAAGACTCGTTTCTTCTGCATCGTAGTTTTGCCGCTCATTTTGTTGTTTGTTATTTACGCATTTATTTTGGTGCGTACTCTCGTTATTGCAAAACTTGAAAATCAACGCAAGGTACAATCCGAGCAAGTCGTATCCGTTGACGGACTTTCCGACGAAGAAAAACGTCGTCTTGCGCAAGAATTGCTTGCTTCGTTGCAAGCGAGTGCCGGCGGCGAAAAGGCTTCCGACGCCAAAAACGCAGACGATGCGACGGCGCAAGAAGCACCCGTTCAAGAGGAAAAATCCGACGAGCAAAACACCGACGAAAAGTCCGAATAATTGGGCTGTGTCGTTGCGTTTTGCGCGCGGCTTTTGCGCGTGAATCGAATTTTCCTTATGCAAAGTTTCGGGATTTTTGCATATATACTTTGTATATATTGCAAACGCAAATCCGAGCGTGACTTTGCAATCGTCCGAAAGGGCGTCGGCTACAGGGCGTAGTCCGAACCACGAAAAGCAATACAATGAACATAAATTTAGTTTTTGAATTTCTCAAAGCCTTTCTCGGCGCATTTTACGACAAAGGTATCGGCAGTATCTTTTGGGGCATTCTGCATATTTTCTACAACGAAGGATATGCGGACGCTTTCAAGAATTACACCGAATACTTCGGTGCGGGCGAGTGGGCTGTCGCAATCATATTTATTCTTTTGATCGTTGCGGCCATCGTTGCCATAATCGTTTTGGCGGCACTCGGTATACGCAAACTCGCAAGGCTTCAAAAAGCCAAAGTTTTGCCGCAGGATCTCGTTGAAGAATGTGCAAATCTCAAGAAGCAAATCATCAAAATGTCGGCTGAAAAAGACCGTATTCTCGGTATGCGCGTGAGCGATATAGGCACTTACGAAGGCGAAGAAGAAGGCGAGGGCGGCGAGAAGAAAGAGGAACAATCCCCCACGGGCGAGTCGCGCTTTTACAAACTCACCGAAATCGACAAAATCTACGAGAATTACGTTCCGCCGGTGTACGACGACGAAATCACGTTGCCCGAACTTTGCGACCGTTTCCGCAACTTTGCTTGCTCGCGTATGCGCCTTTACTACAATCCGCGCATAATCCGCTTGTTTATCGCAGGTATGTCGACTTCGCGTCTTATGATTCTGCAAGGTATATCCGGTACAGGTAAAACATCGCTTCCGCACGCAATGGGCATATTCCTCAACAACCCCGCGACGATAGCGTCCGTTCAGCCGTCTTGGCGTGACCGTACCGAACTTTTCGGCTACTTCAACGAATTCACGAAGCGTTTCAACGAAACCGAAGTTTTGAAAAAGATGTACGAGGCAACTTGGAACGACCAAATTTACCTCACCGTTCTCGACGAAATGAACATCGCGCGCGTCGAGTACTATTTCGCGGAAATGTTGTCAATTCTCGAAATGCCCTCACGCGACGAGTGGATTGTCGACCTCGTGCCTTCGGGCTGGCCCAACGACCCCAAACATATCGACAAAGGTCGTTTCAGACTTCCGCAAAATATGTGGTTTATCGGCACGGCAAACAACGACGACTCGACGTTTGCAATATCGGATAAGGTTTACGACCGTGCTATGCCTATCAACATCAACAGCAAGGGCGTACCTTTCGACGCACCGTGGGCGGACAACATCTTCATCAGTTACAAGCACCTCGAAGCGATGTTCAAAGAGTCGCAAGAGATATACAAGGTGTCGCAAGACATTCTCGACAAAGTCAATATGTTGGACGACTACGTTATCGAGCATTTCCGCCTCGCGTTCGGAAACCGTATCGTGAAGCAACTCAAAGAGTTCGTTCCGTCCTACGTCGGCTGCGGCGGCACGGAAATCGACGGACTCGACTACGTTCTCTGCAACAAGATATTCCGTAAGTTCGAGTCACTCAACTTGTCATACATTCGTGACGAAATCGACGGCTTGATTCTGTATTTGAGCGAACTTTTCGGCGAAGAGAATATGCAAGAGAGCAAAGAGTATATTAATAGGTTAAAGAAATTGTTCTAATTCTGCACTTGTTTGTAGACGGAACGCGAGCCGCAAGGCGGCGAGAAAGCGAGCGCCGAACTTGACGATAAGTACAAGTGAGCGGGCGAGTGTGGATTTTTTCGCCCGCGAACGAGTGGCATAAGTATAGAACGATACCTTTCTATGTGAGTGCCGAGTGTTGCCCCACGCAGAGCGGACGCCGTGGGTTCCCTCAAAGTATGCAGAGGGGGAACGGCGGTAGGGGAAACACGTGAGGAAGGGGGAAAGTTTAATTGTAACAAGCGTGTGGTGGGGGCTTGCCCCACACCCCAATGAATAATCAGAGCGTGTAGCAAAACACTACATCTTAAAATTCCACCTTAGCAATCTATCCGTCAGAGTGGAATAACGTAAATAAATCTCATAAAAGTATGGCAGACAACAAGATTACGAGAGAAGTGTACAGACAGTACGCCGATAAGATTGTTTCCGTCCTCAACAAAGAGGGCTTTTATGAGCAATTCAAAAAACGCGTGGATAAAGGCGCGTCGAATTTCAAACTCGCAAAAAAACGCCTCGTTCAGGACATCTCGATAGACTGGATCGACACCATCGAGGGCATTTTGCCAAACCTCGATACAATCGTGCGAAACCCGAGAAAATTTATCGTTCAGGAAGAAGACATCGTGGACGTGTCGCTTGCAAGAAGTATCTCGACGGAATCCGTCAAATTCCTTGCTCAACACACCAATATGATCTCGAAAGTGGACGAAAAAACGGGTGACGTCACGCCGTCCAAAATCCTCAATATCACCAAAGAGGAATCTTTCGAGATTTACGAAAACCGCTTTATTTACACGCTTCTTCTCAAACTCAAAGACTTCGTTACTATGCGTTACGACAAGATTAAAAAGGCGTCGGCAACGCAGGACGTTCTCGAACTCGACATCGAATCGAGATTCAATCTTCCGAGCAAAAAGATAACGTACAAAACGGAATATTTTGCTCAATTAAGTTTTGACGAGGTTATGCGCCTCGACCCCGACACGCTCACCAAAATCGAGCGAGTTGCCAAAATCGACCGTATTATAACCGACTTTTTGTCCTCGTCTTTTGCAAAATCAATGCGCAATTCCGCGCCCGTGCGTCCGCCTATTATGCGTACGAACGTCATCTTGAAAGAGCCTAACTTCAAAAAAGCACTTACTCTTTGGCAGTTTATCGAAACCTATCAGCAATCGGCAGGCTTTTCGACGTCCGACGAAGTCGAGGACTACGAAATCGACGACGAAAGCGCAAAGCGACTCAACAGTATGATAACTCTCAACACTATGGTTTTTGAGAGTTTGTACGACCAGTGCGAGTCGGATATGGATATGGAAGACAAAGAGTTTGCCGACTTCTTGCGCGTTGGCAAAATGGACTTTGAAAAGGACAAAATCGACCGCGACGAATACTCTCAAAAACTCGACGACGAAAAGGAAAACGAGGACGAAAACGAGAACGTCGAGGAAGTGAAGCCGAAGGAAGACGAGGAAGCGGAAAAGGAAATTCCGCCCGAAACGCCGCCCGAACAACAAGAGGAAAAGCAAGAGGAACAACCGGAAGAACAAGAGCCCGAAATTCCGCCCGAAATCGAAGAAAAAGAGATAGAAAAACCGCAAGAAATAGAAAAAGAGGTCGTCGTAGAACACCCCGTAGAGGTCGAGCGTTTCAAGGAAATGCCGCCTAAAGCGGATCAGGAAGAAGTCGATCTCGAACCCGACGCGGAAAAATTCGATCAGCACTTGTTTGAAGTCCGCAAGATATTCAAACGTCCCGACGACGACAAAATCAAGCAAGAGGAAATTATCAAGGCGCGCGACGCAATCGACCGTTGTCTTACGTCTTATCGCAGAATCAAGCAAGAGGAACTCGACGAGCGCGACAGACAAGAACGCATACGCCGCCGCAGAGAGGACATCATAAAGCGCGCCGAAGCGTTCAGAAAACAGCGTGAAGAACTCGAAAGAAACGCGGATTCGTCAACCGAGTCGGCATACTTCGGTATGGACCCGTTCAGTTTCCAAAAGGCGAAGATTCAAGAGAAGAAGCGCATAGAGGAAGAAGCAAAGCGCATGGAAGCAATCAAGTTCGACAAGCGCGAAAACCTCGAATTAGAGGACAAAAACACCGAAGACATAAACAAATCCATCGACGAGATGGAAAAAGCGCGTAAAGAGAAAGCGGCGCGAGATACGAGAATCGACAACGCACTCGACGCGATAGATTCCGTTATGCCCATAGACGGCGAGATTTTGCCACAAAAGACGAAACAAAAAGTGGTTTTACCCGCCGCAAACGAGCAAGAAAGCACGGCGGCGCAAGAGGCGCAAAACGTTCAAGCGGAAGCGCAAATCCTCGATAATGCCGACGTCAAAGCGGAAAAAGCCGCTTCCACGGCTCAAAAGAAGGGCAAAGTGCGCATAGCAAAGGCGCAAGAAACAAACGCGTGGGCGGAAGAAGAAAAGCCGCGCAGAAAACTCAATCTGTCACCCGTCGACGAAACGGAAGTAGCCGTTGGCGAAGTGCACGTCAAGAGTGCGGACAATGTTACGCCGTGGGACGAAAACGCCGAACTCGGCAAAATCGAAACCGAACAGGCAAAGCCCAAACGCAAGTATAACCGCAAGCCCAAGCAAGAGCAAATCGCCGAAAATGCGGGCGAAATCGCAAGCAAAAACGCTGTCGAAAGCGTCGAAAAAACGAGTGAAAACACGTCCGAAAACGTTGTAAAACGCAAGGAAAATGCCTCGAAATCCGCTCGAAACGCGACAAAGAACGAGGAAATTAAAGCCAACAAACCCGTGTCGGAATTGCGCATAAACATCGGCACGAGAATCGAAGATACGCAAGGTATGGGCATACACTTCAAGAGCGACGAAAAGATTGCGCCGTGGGGCATCGGCGTAACTATCAAAAATCCCGATACCGAACAAACACCTAAGCGTAAATACAATCGTAAGCCTAAAACCGAAGAAGAATCGCAAGACTGATTGAAAAATCGCAAGACCGAATATAAAGCGTAATTGCAAGCATAAAACGGCAAAGAATGAAGAATAACGAGCAATCAAAAGTAAAGAAAATTTACAACGTCGCGTCAACGGTTGTCGTGGCGTTGATTTTCGTGTTTATGATCGTCGTGGTTGCCGTTATGCTCATACAGAAAAACAACGGCGGCGAAAGCAAAATTTTCGGTTACTATATGTACGACGTTCTGACGGACAGCATGAGCGGCACAATAGAACCCGGCGACGTGATTATGTGCAAAGCCGTCGAGGACGTAAACGAGCTGAAAGAGGGTGATATAATCACTTTCAAAGCACCAAACGGCAACTATAACGAAACGCACCGCATAATCGAAATCGCAAGAAACGAGGACGGTTCGGTCAAGTATTTCAAGACAAAAGGCGACAACGCAAAAGAGGCGGACAGTTGGGAACTTAATCCCGAAAACGTCAAGGCAAAATACGTCAAAAAGTCGGTTTTTATAGGCGGTTTGCGCCGCTTTATGAAGCACTGGTACGGCTACGTCGTGGTGGTTGTCATTCCGCTTTGCGTGGTGTTTGCGCTGATAATAGCGGGATTCGTCAAAGACAAGGTTGCGCTCGAGAGCGAAAAGGAAAAAAACAAGGCGATTAGCATTTCGGACATAAGCGACGAGGACAAAAAGAAGTTGCTCGCAAACTATTTGAGCGAAACGGAAAACGTCGAAAAAACCGCCGAAAAGGAAGAAAACGGCGAGGCTAATCGCGCCGAAAACGAAGATAATCGCGCCGAAAACCGCACCGAAAACCGCACCGAAAACGGCGAAAAAAGAGAAGAAAAAAGCGAAGAAAAGAGCAATAAAAACGACGATTTGACAGAGAATTAAGCGGAAAATTCAAACTTTGCTCGACTTTAATCGTATTTTAAGAAAAAAAACTTCAAAAATATTTTTTTGCGAAATCTAACCGAGTATATCGCGCTTACATACACGCTTTGCGTTTTGGGGCGCGATAAATTATATTGCGTTTTTGCGTGCGCTATGCTAATATAAGAAAACTAAATATATATATTAGGGGATAGCATGCTTGCAAAGATACTAAGTTACGCTCTCGACGGTTTGACGGGATACGCCGTCGATGTCGAAGTGGACATAAACAGCGGATTGCCCGGCTACGATATGGTCGGTCTTGCTTCGACCGCAACAAAAGAGAGCAAGGAAAGAGTGCGCTCTGCAATCAAAAACAGCGGATTTCAATATCCCGCAAAGCGTATAATCGTCAATCTCGCGCCTGCCGACACCAAAAAGGAAGGACCGGTGTTCGACCTTGCGGTCGCGCTCGGCATTATGGCGGCAACGGGTCAACTCGAAAACAAAGCGTACAAGCAATACGTCATCATCGGCGAGTTGTCGCTCAACGGCGAACTTCGCCACGTCAACGGCATTATGCCGTTGCTCATATCCGCAATGCAAGCGGGGCATCGTAAGTTTATCATTCCTGCCTCGAACGCGAGAGAAGCGAGTTTCATCGAAGGAATAGACGTTTACGCGCTCGAAACCTTGCGCGACGTCGTTGAAATGCTCTCGGGCGTGGTGTACGACAAAGTGCCGTCGTCGACGTACGAATCCGCTTGCGAGAATCACGGCTACGGCGTGGATTTTGCCGACGTAAAAGGGCAGACGGTTGCAAAACGCGCGCTCGAAATCGCAGTTGCGGGCGGACATAACGCGCTTATGATAGGACCGCCCGGCGCGGGCAAAACCATGCTTGCGAAATGCGTGCCTACTATTATGCCCGAAATGACCTTCGAGGAAGCAATCGAAGTGACGAAGATTCACTCGGTTGCGGGCATACTCGACGGCAACGTCGGAATCGTGACCACGAGACCGTTCAGAACGCCGCACCACACTACCACCGTTCCCGCGCTCGTAGGCGGCGGCGCAAAGGCGAAACCGGGTGAGGTGAGTCTTGCAAATCACGGCGTACTGTTCCTTGATGAAATGCCCGAATATTCCCGCCACGCGCTCGAAACTCTGCGCCAGCCTCTCGAAGACAGACGCGTCACCGTGTCGAGAGTGCAACAAACGACGGAGTATCCCGCAAACTTTATGCTTATCGCTTCTATGAATCCGTGTCCGTGCGGAAACTACGGCTCGAAAAATCAAATTTGCCGTTGCACGCCGTCGCAGATTCACAACTACGTGTCCAAACTCAGCGGTCCGCTTATGGACAGAATAGATTTGCAAATCGAAGTTGATAATATTTCGTACGACGAATTGCGCACCAAGCAAGAGGGCGAAACGTCGGCGGAAATCAAGAAACGCATAAACAGAGTTCGCGCTCTTGAAAGAGAGAGATTCGCAAAAGACGGCATATCTACGAATGCCGAAATGGGTTCGAGAGAACTTGCAAAATACTGCCAAATCGACGAAAATTGCGAGAGATTGCTCAAAAAAGCCTTTGAAAAACTCAATCTGAGCGCAAGGGGTACGACGAGGATTCTCAAAGTCGCGCGTACGATTGCCGACATCGAGGGAAGCGAGAATATCACCCCCGCGCATATTGCGGAAGCGATACAGTACAGAGGCCTTGACAGGAAGTACAGTTGATGGACGGATTCGACAAAAACACAAAGATTCTCGTTGCGTTGAGCCTTGTCGAAGAACTTTCGGTCAAGAAAAAGTATGCTTTGCTCGAACAATTCGACGAGCCGTGCGAACTCGAAGAAACGTTTGCGAGAGGTATCGTAGAAAAGACACTCGGCGACCACGCAAAAGAATTCTACGCAAAACTCGAAAGAATCGACGACAGTTTGAACGAAATGCAAAAGCGAGATATTCACCGGATAACATTTCTTGACGACGAGTATCCCGAATCGCTGTCAGACGTATACGACAAGCCGATAGTGCTGTTTGCAAAAGGCAACATCGAGGCTTTGAAAATGCGTACTATATCCGTCGTCGGTACGAGACGTCCCACGAGATACGGCGCAAAAGTCGCGGAAGAATTTTCGAGAGAATTTGCAAGAGCGGGGCTTTGCATTGCCTCGGGTTTTGCAAGGGGCGTGGACGGAATCGCACACAAGGCTTGCATTGACAACAACAGCGCGACGATTGCCGTGTTTGCGTGCGGACTCGACGTGATATATCCCGCAGAGCATAGAGGACTTGCCGACGGAATTTTGGCAAACGGCGGATTGCTTATCAGCGAATATCCTCTCGGCACGAAACCGCTTCAATATCACTTTCCCGACCGCAACCGTATAGTGAGCGGAATATCCGAAGCGGTGTTTCTGCCGCAAGCGGCAAAAAAGAGCGGCTCGCTGATAACTATGCGCCTTGCAATAGAGCAAGGCAAAGAGATATTCGTCGTGCCGGGCAACATTTACGACGAGGAAAACGCGGGTGGCAACGAGTTGTTGAGGGAAATTCCTCACGCGCTTGCAATATCGCCCGAAGACGTGCTTGACGCTTTGCATATACAGCGCGAAGTCGTCAAGAAAGAACCCGTGCAGATAGGTATTGTCGAAAGTCAGATTCTCGACTCATTGCACGACGGCGAAAGACATTTCGAGGAACTGTTGGCAGACACGGGACTCAACGTCGCAGACCTTACGAACGTGCTTTTCAACCTCGAAATAGACGGACTTATCGTCAAGACGGCAGGGAATTATTACTCACTTGCGTGAGAATTATTAATTAATAATTAATAATGAATAATTGTGGGCGGGACACCCGCACCCAAACAAAACCTAAAACAACACAATAGCAGGAGATAGAATGAAACAACTCATTATCGTTGAGTCACCGCACAAGGCGAAGACCATTCAAAAGTATTTGGGCAACGACGCTGCGGTGCTTGCGTCCAAAGGACACGTTTGCGATTTGCCGACGCGTTCGTTGGGTATCGACGTCGACAACGGTTTCAAGCCGCAGTATATTGTCACGCCCGACAAAGAAGCAACCATAAAACAACTCTCGCAAGCAGTCAAAAAGTACGACAAAGTTTACCTCGCAACCGACCCCGATCGCGAAGGAGAGGCTATATCGTGGCATTTGAAAAACACGCTCGGCGTTCAAGGCGACAAGGTGCGGATCGAGTTCAACGAGATTTCGCCCAAAGCAGTTCGCGCCGCTATGGAAAATCCGCGCGAGATAAATATGAATCTCGTCAACTCGCAACAAGCAAGACGTGTGCTTGACAGGCTTGTCGGTTACAAGATTTCGCCAATACTTTCACGCAAACTCAAGCCCAATCTTTCGGCAGGTCGCGTGCAATCCGCCGCGCTCAAAATGATTGTGGACAGAGAAAAGGAAATCCGCAACTTCAAACCCGAAGAATACTGGACGATAAACGCAATGCTTCTCAAAGACGGCGCAAAAAAGACGAAAGCAAATCTTTTCGTGGCCGCGCTCAACGACAAGAACGGCGAGAAAATCAAACCCTCTTGCGCAGACGAGGCTTATGCGATTGCCGACCTTATGAGAAAGTGCGACTATCGCGTCGACGAAGTGAAAAAGAGCGTGTCGTTCTCGAAACCCGCGCCGCCGTTTACGACGAGTACGATGCAACAAGAGGCGAGTCACAAACTCAATATGACTGCCGAACGCACGTCGAGAGTTGCGCAACAACTTTACGAGGGCGTAAACATCGAGGGCGAAGGACAACACGCACTCATAACGTATATCCGTACCGACAGCGTGCGTATTTCACCCGATTTTGCAAGAATCGCGCTTGCGTACATTGCTAAAAACTACGGCAGCGAATACGCGCCGAAAGTGCAGAACGTCTATAAGACCAGCGACAACGCCCAAGACGCGCACGAAGCAATCCGTCCCATCGACCTCAACCGTACGCCCAAATCCCTCGAAGGAAAGATGGATAGGGACGCGTTCAGACTCTACAAACTCGTGTACGAACGCTTTATGGCTTCGCAAATGACGCCTGCGCAGTACAACACTATGCGCGTGCATATTCTCGGCGAAAGCGATGGCGAAAAACTCGGATTCGTGGTCAAAGGCAAGAGCGTAAAATTCAAGGGCTTTACCGCCGTGTACTCGGCAACCGTCGAGGAAAACGACGAGGACAAGGAACTCGACACCATGCCCGATCTCAACGAGGGCGAACATCTCAATCTCGACGACGTGGGGTGCGAGCAAAAGTTCACCAAACCGCCGGCGAGATACAACGACGCAACGCTCGTCAAGGCTCTCGAAGAAAACGGAATCGGTCGTCCGAGCACTTACGCAAGCATAATTTCGGTTATCGCAAAGCGCGAATACACCGAAAAACAGCAAAAAGCAATCGCCCCGACTCAACTCGGCGAAGCGGTTTGCGAGTATATGGAAAAGAATTTTCCCGACATAATGAACCTCAACTTTACCGCACGTCTCGAAGGCGCGCTCGATAAGGTTGCGGACGGCGAACAGCAGTGGCAGGAACTCATAGGCGCGTTTTATCCGCGACTTATGAAGTTTGTGGAACGCGCGGCAAAGCAGGGCGGCGGAAATTATCTTCCCGACGAAGAAAGCGACGTCATATGCGACAAATGCGGTGCGAAAATGGTCGTCCGTCACGGCAAATACGGTCCGTTCCTCGCTTGCCCGAACTATCCCAAGTGCAAGAATATCAAGCGTATCGTGGAAGTCGTGGGCAAATGTCCCAAGTGCGGCGGCGACGTGAGCAAACGCACATCGAAAGCGGGAAAGACGTTCTATAGTTGCACGAATTATCCAAAGTGCGATTTTATCAGTTGGGATATACCCGCGCCGTATTTCTGTCCCGATTGCGGCTCTACGATGAAAGTTGTAAAGCGCGACGACAAAACCTACTACGTCTGCACGAATCACGGGTGTAAACATCGCGAATTAGTTAAAGAAGAAGAATAAAGCAAATCACGCGAAAAATTAATAATTAATAATTATTAATTAATAATTGAGGGCGGGACACCCGCACCCGAATAGAAAACATAGAGAACTAACGAAAACAAACGAAAATGAGCAAACAAGTTGTAAAAATCATAGGCGGTGGACTTGCGGGGTGCGAAAGCGCGTTGCAACTGCTGAAAAGAGGATTCGCCGTAAAAATGTACGAAATGCGTCCCGTCAAGACTACGGGTGCGCATAAAGGCGATTCTCTTGCCGAACTCGTTTGCTCAAACTCGCTCAAATCCACCGAGCCTTGCACGGCTTCGGGACTTTTGAAGGCGGAACTCGACGTTTTGGGTTGTGCGCTCTTGCCTATCGCAAGAGAATGTGCCGTACCGAGCGGAAGCGCGCTTTCGGTGGACAGAGAAAAGTTTTCAAAAGCGGTTGAAAAAGCACTCGGCGAATATGCCGATTTCACGCTCGTCAGAGAAGAAGTGACTTCGCTTGACGAGGATGTTCCCACAATCGTGGCAAGCGGTCCGCTCACGAGCGACGCTCTTGCGGAAGAAGTGGGAAAACTCACGGGCAAAAGCAGACTGTTTTTCTACGACGCTATCGCGCCTATCGTGGATTTCGACAGCATAGATATGCAAAAAGCGTATTTCGGCGGAAGATACGGCAAGGGCGGCGAGGATTATTTGAATCTGCCTATGCAAAAGGACGAGTACGAGCGTTTTTATAGCGAACTCGTAAACGCCAAAACCGTCGTGTTGCACGATTTTGAAAAAAGCGAACTTTTCGACGGCTGTATGCCCATCGAGGAAATGGCAAAGCGAGGCAGCGACACCATTCGTTTCGGTCCGTTGAAGCCCATAGGGCTTCGCAATCCGCAAACGGGCGAAAAAGCCTACGCCGTCGTGCAACTTCGCAAAGAAAACATCGCAGGCGATTGCTACAATCTCGTGGGATTCCAAACCAATCTCACCTACGGCGAGCAAAAGCGAGTTTTCAGCCTCATACCCGCGCTCGAACACGCCGATTTCATAAGATACGGCGTTATGCACAGAAACACCTATATCAACGCCCCCGGCGTTCTCGAAAAGACGTTCAGAGTGAAGGGCGAAAGACCCCTTTATATCGCGGGACAACTTTCGGGCGTGGAAGGTTACGTCGAAAGCATAATGAGCGGAATGATAGCCGCTAAGGCACTTGCAAGCGAACTCGACGGCAAAGAATATTCCGTTCCGTCCGACGTCACTATAATCGGCTCTCTTTGCGAATACGTATCCGCTCGCGCGTTGGATTTTAAGCCGATGAACGCGAACTTCGGAATTTTGCCGCCGATTGAGGGGGTTAGGGATAAG
Organism: Christensenella sp. UBA6880; assembly: GCA_002449145.1. Classification (GTDB taxonomy): domain Bacteria; phylum Bacillota; class Clostridia; order Christensenellales; family CAG-917; genus CAG-475. Next base: position 62,355 of record DKCG01000002.1, read on the forward strand.
GCTAAACGCAAGCAATGCTACTACCAGCGTTCTATGAGCGCGCTATTTGGCGAATAACTGCGTCAGATGCGATTTTCTCACAAGTCACGTACGCCTAAGTACGCTCGTTGTTCAAAAATCGCATCTTCCTTGTTCTTCATCCAAATATCGCACTCATACAAACAAGAAATTAAGGGTGGGGTTTCACCCCACACCTCTAAATATCGCGCTAATATATACTGCCGTGAAGAACACTTTGAACGGCTGTAAAAAACATAAACTTGAAATAATTTTGGAGGAATACACTTATGGTGGAATTTCGCGGAACTACTATATGCGCCGTCAGACGTAACGGTCAAACTGCCGTTGCCGGCGACGGTCAGGTTACAATGGGCGAAAACGTCATTATGAAAGGCAATGCAGTCAAGGTCAAACGCATTTACAACGACAAAGTCGTCGTAGGCTTTGCAGGCTCGGTTGCCGACGCTTTCGCACTCAGTGAGAAATTTGAAGCAATGCTTCAAAAATACAGCGGAAATCTTATGCGTGCGGCGGTTGAACTCGCCGAACTTTGGCGCAACGACAAGGGCGGCAGACGTCTTGAAGCGTTGCTCATCGCGGCGGATTCGACAAGCATTTACGTCATATCGGGTACGGGCGAGGTTATCGAACCCGAAAACGGTATCGTGGCAATCGGAAGCGGCGGAAACTACGCTTTGGCAGCCGCTCGCGCTCTTGCGGAAGCAACCGATTTGAGCGCAAAGGACATTGCATACAAGGCTTTGAAAATCGCAAGCGAGATTTGCGTGTACACGAACGACCATATCACGGTCGAAACAGTCTGACGAGGTGAACTATGGATTCAAACGTATTGACACCGAAACAAATCGTCGCAGAACTCGATAGATACATCATCGGTCAACACGACGCAAAAGTCGCAGTTGCAATCGCACTGCGCAACAGATACAGAAGAAGCAAACTCTCCGAGGAAATGAGAGAGGAAATCACGCCCAAAAACATCATTATGAAAGGTCCGACGGGCGTGGGTAAAACGGAAATCGCAAGAAGACTCGCAAAAGTCGTCAAAGCGCCTTTCGTCAAGGTGGAAGCGACGAAGTTTACCGAAGTCGGCTACGTCGGTCGTGACGTAGAGAGCATAATCCGCGACCTCGTGGAAGTTTCCATTCGCCTCGTAAAAGACGAGAAGTTCAAAGAGGTTATGCCCAGAGCAACCGAAATCGCAGAGAACAAACTTTGCGAAATCTTGCTTCCCGTACGCAAAAACGCCGCAGGCGCGACGGATAAGAGCGACGCGGAACTCAAAGAGGAACTCTTGAAAGAAATCCGCGCGGGACATCTTGACGGAATCACCATCGAAATGGAAATCCGTCAACAACCCAAGCCCATTCAACTTCAACCCGGCAACGCCCCCGGAAACGAAATCGATCTCGGAAGCATTTTCGGCGGTATGCTCGGCAAGGGACAAGTCAAAAAGAGAAAACTCACAGTCAAACAAGCGATGGACTTTATCGTAAGTCAGGAAGCCGAAAAGATGGTGGATCAGGACGCAATCACGCAAGAAGGGTTGCAAAGAGCGGAACAAGACGGCGTGGTATTCCTTGACGAAATCGACAAGATTGCCGCAAACGATCAAGGTCAGCAAGGCGGTCACGACGTGTCGCGCGAGGGCGTGCAAAGAGATATCCTTCCCATCGTCGAGGGTAGCACAGTGCAGACGAAGTACGGCTCGATCCGTACGGACTTCATTTTGTTTATCGCGGCAGGCGCGTTCCACATCTCGCGTATGGAAGACCTTATCCCGGAACTTCAAGGCAGATTCCCCATTCGCGTGGAACTCGACAACCTCACCAAAGACGATTTCGTGAAGATTCTCACCGAACCCGACAACGCCGTGCTTAAACAGTACAAAGAACTTCTCGGCGTGGACGGCGTATCTCTCGAATTTACGGACGAGGCAATCGACGAAATCGCAAGAGTCGCATTCGAAGAAAACGAAAACAGCGAGAATCTCGGCGCACGTCGTTTGCACGCCGTTCTCGAATCCTTGCTCAAAGACGTACTCTACGAGGCGGACGACGACGTGACGAAGAAAATCAACATCGACAAGGCATACGTCGAGCAACATCTGAGCACAAATCTCAAAGAGAGAAATCTCCGCAGATATATAATCTAAACTTCCTCGCCGCGCGCGAGCGATATTGCGGCTTTGCCGCAGTGATATTGTCCTTGCGGACAGTGATATTGCGGCTCTGCCGCAGCGATATTGCACTTCGTGCAGTGATATTGTCCTTGCGGACAGCGATATTGCGGCTCTGCCGCAGTGATATTGCACTT
>DKCG01000002.1:64833-78882 GCA_002449145.1 Christensenella sp. UBA6880
ATTGTCCTTGCGGACAGCGATATTGCGGCACTGCCGCAGTGAAGGAAGATCCGATTGATAGAAGCGATACGTCGCTTAATAAATAAAACGAAATACGAACATAGAGGCAATATGATAAACATTCCTAAAGGAACCAAAGATATGCTTCCGAGCGAAGCATACAAGTGGCACTACGTCGAGGACGTCGCAAGAGAAGTTGCGGCTTGCTTCGGATTCAAAGAGATTCGCACGCCGATGTTTGAACACACCGAACTCTTTTTGAGAGGCGTTGGCGAAACGACGGACATCGTGACGAAGGAAATGTATACTTTCGACGACAAGGGCGGCAGAAGTATGACTTTGCGCCCCGAAGGCACGGCAGGCGTTGCGCGCTGTTTTATCGAAAACGGCTTGCACCAAGGCGTTATGCCTATGAAAGCGTACTACATCGCAAGCATATTCCGCTACGAGAAACCGCAAAACGGCAGACTCAGAGAACACCATCAATTCGGCGTGGAATGTTACGGTTCGGACAGTCCGAGCGCAGACACGGAAGTCATTACGCTCGCTTCGACCTTTTTGAGAAAAGTGGGACTTAAGAGCCTCGAACTCAACATCAACAGCATAGGTTGCCCCAAGTGCAGAGCGGAATACAATAAGGCGTTGAAAGAGTACATCGGCGCAAACTTGCACCTTATGTGCGGTCAATGCCAAGCGAGATTTGAAAAGAATCCGCTTCGTATCCTCGACTGCAAGGAAGAAAAGTGCAAGCAAATCACCAAAAACGCGCCCAAAATCACCGATTATCTTTGCGACGATTGCAGAGCGCACTTTGAAGAAGTGCAACGCATACTCACGTCGCTGGGTATAGAATTTAAGGTCAATCCGGGTATCGTACGCGGTTTGGACTACTACACGCGCACGGTATTCGAGTTCGTGTCCACGGACATAGGCGCGCAAGGTACGGTTTGCGGCGGCGGAAGATACAACAATCTCGTCGAGGAAGTGGGCGGCAAGCCTACGCCTGCGGTCGGATTCGGTCTGGGACTGGAAAGACTCCTTTTGGTGCTTGAAAACACAAACAACCTTTCGGCAGAGCAAGAGTGTATGGACGTATATATCGCGCCTATGGGCGACAAAGCGCAGGAAATTGCGAGAAAACTCGTGTTCGATATGCGCAACGCAGGCATAAAAGCCGAAACCGACATTATGCAAAGAGGTCTTAAAGCGCAAATGAAATACGCCGACCGTACGGGTGCGAAGTACGTTTGCGTACTCGGCGACGACGAGATAGAAAAAGGCGTCGTGAACGTCAAGAGAATGAGCGATTCCGTCACGGAAGAATGTCGTATAGGCGACCTTTGCAGATTTTTTGAAAAATGACCGAAAGAGGAATAGTGGCAAAAATTAAGGGCAATAAAGCCACCGTGCGTTTCGACAGGCGCAGCGCGTGCGACAAATGCCATATGTGCGCAACCACCAAAGACGGTATGAAAGTCGAGGTCGTTGTCGAAAATACGCTCGGCGCAAACGTCGGCGATTTCGTCGAAGTGGAAATGGGCGAAAAGTACGTTCTCACGGCGGCGGCAATCGTGTACGTCATACCGCTCGTGCTTATCGGCGCGGGCATAGGCATAGGCACGCTCATCAACGAAGTGGCGCAAGCGATTTTGGCACTCGTCGGTCTTGTCGTCGGATTTGTCGTCGCAATCCTTCTCGACAGACTCGTCATTCGCAAAAAGAAAGGTTTTGTGCCGACGATGAAAGCGATTGTTAATGAATAATTAATAATGAATAATTAATAATTGCGGAAGGCGAAGCCTTAATCCGATTGCTCAAACGGCGTTGCGGTAGAGTCAATCGCCCTCGCCGTCATTCAGAACGTAGCGTGGGAATCCCCTAAATAGAAACGAAAATATTTGAGGCGATTGTCACAAACCGCACTTGTTCTCGCAATCACTAACCGCGCAGAGAATTTGTGCTATCAGTACAAACACGTATAAAATTTCAAGCCACAGTTTCGCCAAATTATCTGCTTGGTGAAGCGCACTTCGTGCGCAAGTGGAAAAATTTGAACGGCGGTCGGGCGAGACGCGTTAAACAACACATTCGGTGAATGTGTTGTAGCCAAAGCGAACGAGGCGGATTGCCTTGCAAACGCCGAAGTCCAAACACCTGAGGAAGGGGGAAGTGTTATTTTTTTCGAGTGCCTGATAGAGCATTGCGGCAAATAATAATATAAAATAAATTCAAGGAAGACAAACTTATGAAAGACTATATCGTATTGAACGAGCAAAATTTTGACGAAGTGACGTCCAAAGGCGTCGCGCTTGTGGATTTTTGGGCGACTTGGTGCGGTCCTTGCAGAATGATGGCGCCCAACGTCGAGGACATCGCAACCGAGTACAAAGGCAAAGTTACAGTCGGCAAAGTGGATGTTGACGAGTGCCCGAATCTCGCAATGCGTTTCGGCATTATGTCCATCCCGACACTCATTGTCTTTAAGGACGGCGAGAAAAAAGAAGTGCTTGTGGGCTATCGTCTCAAAATGCAAATCGCCGAAGTGCTTGACAAATACCTTTGATTGAAACGTAAAATCCGCAAAAATCGAATTTTACGGCAAAAAAACGAGCAAAAATCACGCCATATAACGCTTTTATACGGCGAATAGACTATTAGGAAAAACGAAAGATGATTGATTTGAAAAGCATAAAACAAGTTGACCCCGAACTTTACGAGTCAATGCTCAAAGAACTTAAGCGTCAACAGCATAATCTCGAACTTATCGCAAGCGAAAACATAGTGTCCGAAGCGGTGCTTGCCGCCGCGGGAACTTTCTATACCAACAAGTATGCTGAAGGTTACCCCGGCAAAAGATATTACGGCGGTTGCGAATACGTCGATATTGCCGAGCAACTCGCAATCGAGCGCGCAAAGCAACTTTTCGGCGTGAAATACGCAAACGTTCAACCGCATTGCGGCTCGAACGCCAACTTTGCGGCGTATTATGCGTTGCTAAACAGCGGCGATACGATTTTGGGAATGACTCTTGCGGACGGCGGACACCTCACGCACGGCGCAAAAGTGAATATGAGCGGCAAACTTTTCAACTGCGTAGGCTACGGAATCGACCCCGAAACCGAACGTATCGACTATGACAAAGTGCGCGAAATCGCACTCGAATGTAAGCCTAAACTCATCGTCGCGGGCGCAAGCGCGTATCCGAGATTTATCGACTACGAGAAATTCAGAGAAATTGCGGACGAAGTGGGCGCGTATCTTATGGCGGACATCGCGCACGTTGCGGGTATGGTTGCGGTCGGATTGCACCCGAGCCCCGTCGGTTACGCTCACGTCATCACGTCAACCACGCACAAGACGTTGAGAGGACCCAGAGGCGGCCTTATCCTTTGCGACGACGAGGAAATCGCAAAAAAGATAAACAAAGCGGTTTTCCCCGGCAGTCAAGGCGGCCCGCTTATGCACATAATCGCCGCAAAAGCAGTCGCTTTCAAAGAGGCTCTTTCGCCCGAATTTAAGACTTATCAGGAACAAATCCTCAAAAACGCAAAGGCTATGGCGGACAGACTTATAAAAAGAGGGCTGCGCCTTGTCAGTGGCGGCACGGACAATCATATGATGCTCGTAAATCTCGTCGGTAGCGGCGTAAACGGCAAGCAACTCGAAACGTGGCTCGATACGGCGCATATCACCGTCAACAAAAATTCAGTGCCCAACGAACCGCTTCCGCCGTCGCTTACGAGCGGCATAAGAGTGGGTACGCCGGCAGTCACCACCAGAGGTATGAAAGAAGCCGATATGATAAAAATCGCCGATATGATTGCGGACGTCGTCGAGGGCGGCGAGAGCGCGATTGAGTCGGTAAAGGCGCGTGCAATCGCTCTTTGCGACGAATATCCTATCTACAAGGACGCCGTGACGCTTTGATAAGCGCGTAAAGCGAAGATATTACTTCGTAACCTGCAAACGCAACGGGATAAAACGGATCTCGTTGCGTTTTTTCTTTTTCCGAGTTTTGATTATTGTTCGTATTGTTGTCGTTTGAATTGCCGTTTTGACTCATTCTTACGTTCTGTTGCTCGGCTTTCTTTCCGTTCGATTCGCATTTGCCGTCGGCTTTTTCGTTTGATTTTTCGTCGGTTTTGGGCTGCTCGCTCGTTTTCGGCTTTTGCATAAGCGACATAACGAGGGGAAGCATACTCGCAACGTCCGCTTTTCCGTTTTGCATATTGCAAAGTAGCGAAAGCATAGGATTTTGCCCCGCAAGACTTTTCAGAAAATCGTTTTTGACGTCGCGATTTCCTTCGGGCGGCGAAAAATCCAGCCGAATTTGCTCGCCTATGCCGTTTTGAAGCGCGAACGCAGGTTTTTCGATACGATTATCGTCGCGGGCGAGAGGGCGCGCGTTTTGCGCGTTTGGCGGCTCGCATTGCGCTTTTTGTCCGTCGTTTTTTTGCGACAGCATTTGCATAAGCATAGACATTGCGTTCATATCCAAATTCATAGTTCACCTGTCACAACCATTTTATGCGCACATATATTGAATGTGCGGAGGAATTTATGAATTTTTACGACTTCAACGGTATGAACGCGCGAAACGGTCAAACGCAAAACGGCGTCGGAAACGGCGCGCAAAACGGTACTCAGAACCGCAACGGCGAGCAGTGTAATAGCGAATCTTTCGAGCAGAAATTCGCCTCGTACGCGCAAAAGAGCGAGGAAGAACTCACCGCGCAACTTCTCGACGTAGCAAGGCGTATGAAAGAGCAGGGCAGTTTCGACCAAAGCGCGCTCGAAAACCTATACAACACCGCGTATCCTATGCTCGGCGAAATGCAAAGACAGCGTATGCGAAGCATAATCGATATGCTCAAAGGTTGAGGCGGTATGGACAAAATCGACGCGCGAATCATCGAGCAACTCAAATCCTCGAAAAAGACGAACGACGGACTGGTAAAAACACTGTCGAAGGACAGCGGCAAGGTTGACGCACTCGTCAGAGTTCGCAATCCGTTGCAACTCGGCTTGCTCGAAAGAAACTTCGAGGTTGCGGCGTGTTATCCGTTTATCCGCTCGATAGGCATAAAATGCGGACTCGACGACGCAATAAAACTCGAAAGAATGAACGAGGTGGAATACGTTTGCGCCCAAAGCAAAGCGTTCACACTTTCGGACGAGTTTTCGGGCGGCGACGAGCGGCAAGAAGAATCGCAAGCCGAGATTTCGAGAAGATACAACGCGGTCGAATCGAGTTTTAGGCTATCTAACCGCACGTTTTATCCGATTCCGACTTTTGACGAGGGGTTGAACGGCAAGGGCATTACGCTTTGCGTTATGGATACGGGCGTATCGCCGCACCTCGATTTGTCCGTGCCTAAAAACAGAATTATAGGTTCGGTGGATTTCATAAATGACGAAAAATATCCCTACGACGACAACGGACACGGCACTTTCGTTGCGGGCGTTGCCGTGGGCAACGGAACTCTGTCGGCAAAAGGCATACGAGGGGTTGCGCCTATGGCAAACGTGCTGTCCGTCAAGGTGATAGAAAAGAAAGGCGAGAGCGGTACGTTCAAAATCCTCGACGGTATGCAGTGGCTTTTCGACAATTTCAGACAATACGGCGTAAGAGTGGTGTGTATGAGTTTCGGCGCAGAGCCTCTCGATTACGCCGACCCGCTGAAAATCGGCGCGGAAATGCTTGCAAGAAGCGGTCTTATCGTGGTTGCGGCGGCAGGAAACAGCGGCGAAAACTCTTTGAAATCGCCTGCGATAAGCAACGAAATCATAGCAGTCGGCGCAGTTGACGAAAACAACGCTATCGCAAGTTTTTCCTCAAGAGGCAAATATAAGGGAATCAAACGCCCCGACGTATACGCAAAGGGTACGAACATAAAGGGCATACAGGCGGGCGGCGCATATTCGAGTATGAGCGGAACTTCGGTTGCCGCGCCGTACGTTGCGGGCGCGTGCTGTCTGCTTTGCCAAAAGTACAGCAAAATCACGCCGTTTCAAGCAAAAACAGCGATTCTAAACGCTTCAATTGACGTAAGCGGAACGAAAATATTTACTTTGTGACGTCTTTGAAAATGCGCTCTACGCAAGAAAGAAAGTAGGCTATTTCGCTCTCTTGCGTGTCGCAACCCACGCTTGCACGCACCGCGCCTTGATTGGCCGTTCCCATATTGAGATGAACGAGGGGCGCGCAATGCAATCCGCCTCTTACGCATATTCCCGCTTCGTTGAGTTTGTCAGCAACGTAGCCGCTGTCCGCATTTTTGAGATTGAAAGACACGACGCCAGTTACGGCGTCGCGGGTGTAGACGGTCGCGCCGACGTGTTCGAGCGAATATATAACGTTTTTCGCGATTCTATCGATATGTTTTTTGATTTTTGCAAGGTTGTCGAAAGTCCATTTCGCGCCTTGATGTAGCGCGCATATGCCGCCCGAAAACTGAGTGCCGGCCTCGAAAGATTCGGGCTTTGCGACTTTGGGAATAACGTCGTTTGAAAACGTACCCGTGCCGCCGTATAAAAGCGGTTTTAGGTTTATATCGTTTTTGACAACTAAAAATCCCGTACCTTGTATGCCGTGCAGTCCTTTATGACCGGGGCAAGCGAGCATACTTATCCCGCCGTTTCCGGGGTTTAAGGGAATTAAAGGCACGCTTTGCGCGCCGTCAACAATCAATTTGACGTTATTTTTCTTGCAGATATTCGCTATTTCGTCGATATTGCAAACCGCGCCCGTAACGTTGCACGCGCCGCCGAGAACCATAATATCGGCGTATTTTGCGCATTTTTCCACGTCTTCGAGCCGTATATGACCGCTTCCGTCCGCTTTTACCACGTCGAGCGAGATTTTGCCCTCGCTTTTTAGATTGTAAAGCGGGCGCAGAACCGAATTATGCTCGTTTGTGCTCGTAACCACCTTTTCACCGCCGTTTATCAGTCCGAAAATTGCAAGATTGATTGCTTCCGTGCAGTTTTTCGTGAATACAAGGGAATATTCCTCGCTCGCGCCGAGCATAGAAAGCAGATAATCCCGACATTTTTGTATGCGTATGCTTTTGTCAACCGCTTCGTCGTGACTGCCTCTGCCGCTGTTTGCCGAGTGCGATACGTCGAAAAGCAATGCGTCGAGGGCGCATTTTGGCTTGAATCTTGAAGTTGCGGCGTTGTCGAGATATATCATTTTTTGTCCTTATCTATGCAATTTATGCGAATTTGCACGAAAAATGTGTTCGCACAATATATTAAAATCGAGAGCGGTTACATATATTTTCGGAGGGGATTATGAGAGAATTTTTCGTAGCGTTCCGCTCGCGCGCCGAAGCCGTGCGGTTTTATGAGGATTTGTCGTCGTACGCCATATCCTGCAAACTTATCAACACTCCCTCGTCTGCAAAAGTGGGGTGCGGATTGTCGGTGAAGTTGTTTGCAAAGGATATGCAGCAAGCAAAAATCGTACTTCAACGAGGCAGATACTCGTCCGCCATAGGCTTTTATTATTTCGGCACGAACGGCAGCGCGATAAGACTTTGAAGTGTAAACCGCTCTGAAATGCCCGATTGCGCATATGCGCTTTCGGGCATATTGGAATACTTATTTCGGACGTATATGGTGACTCTTTTGAGCGTATCGAAGAAGAAAACGATAAACCTTTTGTCGGTGTATCGAAAAACTGTTTTCTTGTCAACGAACAACTGTTTTCAAGCAAATGTTTCCGAACTTAAACTTCTATTATTGCAAAACTGTATTTCGCACCCGCGCAAACCCTTGCAAAATGCCCTCGTTTGTGCGATAATCGTTAATATGACGGAAGATAACAAGAAAATATACGACTTGCTCGACCAAATGCACTACGACGCCGATTGCGAATTGAATTTCGATTCGCCTTTCGAGTTGCTCGTTGCGGTGGTGCTGTCCGCTCAATGCACGGACAAGCGCGTAAATCAGGTCACGAGCGAACTTTTTAAGGTCGCCTCTACGCCGCAAGAATTTGCGGATATGGACATATGCGAACTCGAAAAATATATATTTTCTTGCGGATTTTACCATAATAAGGCAAAGGCGATAAAGAGCCTCAGTCAAAGTATTCTCGATATGGGTGGTATGCCGACGACGCGCGACGAGTTGATGAAACTTAAAGGCGTGGGACGAAAGACGGCAAACGTCGTTGCGGCGGTCGCCTACGGCGAAAACGCCATAGCGGTGGACACGCACGTTTTCAGGGTGGCAAACCGCATAGGACTCGTCCACGCAAAAACGCCCGAGCAGGCCGAAGCGCAACTTATGTCCGCTTTCGACGAGAATCTTTGGTCGCACCTTCATCATCTTTTGATATTTCACGGCAGATACACTTGTCACTCTCAACGTCCCGAATGTGACAAATGCCTCGTGAGAGGTTACTGCGAGTACTATCAAAAACTTACGTCGGGCATACCGACGCAAAAGGCGAGCAAATAAAAGCGATATGAAAAAATACGAGATTGTTTCAAAAAAACGACTTGCGCCCAACGTAAACGAATACGTCGTTTACGCGCCGCTCGTTGCAAAACACTGTCTTGCGGGGCAGTTTATAATTTTGCGCACCGACGAGGACGGCGAGCGCGTTCCGTTCACCGTATGCGACTATTCGCGCGAGGACGGCAGGGTTTCGATTATGGTGCAAGAAGTCGGCTACACGACGGCAAAACTCGCTATGATGAACGAGGGCGATTGCCTTTGCGATTTCGTAGGACCTTTGGGCAACCCAACCGATTTGTCGGCGTATGAGAATATCTGTCTTATAGGCGGTGGCATAGGCTCTGCCGTTATTTATCCGCAAGCGAAGCAACTCTTTTTCAGCGGCAAAGCGGCGGACGTTGTACTCGGCGCGCGCAACAAAGATTTGCTTATGTACGTCGACGAGTTTAAGGCAAATTCAAAAGACTTGTATTTGGTCACAGACGACGGTTCGAGCGGCGTAAAGGGATTCGTCACCGATATGCTCAAATCCCTCGTAGAGGGCGGAAAGAAATACGATTGCGTATTCGCGGTCGGTCCGCTTCCTATGATGAAAGCGGTTTGCAATCTCGCAAAATCCCTCGATATTGCCGCAATCGTGAGTATGAACTCTATGATGGTTGACGGCACGGGTATGTGCGCTTGTTGCAGGCTCACCGTGGGCGGCGAAACCAAGTACGCGTGCATAGACGGCCCCGAATTCGACGGGCATCTCGTTGACTTCGACGAGGCTATTGCAAGAAGCAAAATGTATCGCGAAGAAGAAAAAGCCCATTACTGCAATTTGAGAGGTGGGGTATGATTGAAGCAAGACACCGTATGCCGACTCAATCCGCAGAGGAAAGAAAGCACAATTTCGACGAGGTTGCGCTCGGATATACCGCGCAACTTGCCTTAGACGAGGCGCAAAGATGTCTTAATTGCAAAAACGCGCCGTGTATGAGCGGTTGCCCCGTAGGCGTTCGCATACCCGACTTCATCGCGCACGTCAAAAAAGGCGATATGGAAGAGGCGTATCGCACGATAAAGCAAGACAACAATCTTCCCGCAATCTGCGGCAGAGTCTGTCCACAAGAGAATCAGTGCGAAAAGCATTGCGTACGCAAGGACAAACTCGGCGGAAGCGTGGCAATAGGCAATCTCGAAAGATACGTCGCCGATTACGCCGCAAAAAGCGGATTTGCCGAGCATACGGTAGCCGAAAAAATCGGCAAACGCGTGGCAATCGTGGGTTCGGGCCCGTCCTCGCTCTCGTGTGCGGCAGACCTTGCTCGCGCAGGCGTAGACGTCACGATATTCGAGGCTTTGCACGAAGCGGGCGGCGTACTCGTGTACGGTATTCCCGAATTTCGACTTCCCAAATCGCTCGTTAAAGAGGAAATTGAAAAGGTTTGCTCGCTCGGCGTGAAAATCGAAAAAAACGTCGTCGTCGGCAAAACCGTGTTCATAGACGAATTGCTGTTTGAATACGACGCGGTTTTTATCGGTTCGGGCGCAGGCGTGCCTATGCTCTTGAAAGTCAAGGGCGAAAACCTCAACGGCGTGTATTCCGCAAACGAGTATCTGACCAGAATAAACCTTATGAAAGCCTACAAACAAGGCTCGATAACGCCGATAAAGCACGGCAAAAACGTGGTCGTGGTCGGCGCGGGCAACGTCGCTATGGACAGTGCGCGAACGGCGTTGCGTATGGGCGCAAACGTCAAACTCGTCTACCGCAGAGGCAGAGAGGAAATGCCTGCACGAAAGGAAGAAATAAACCACGCCGAAGAAGAAGGCGTAGAGTTTATGCTTTTGTCTAATCCCGTCGAGATACTCGGCGACGAGCAAGGCAACGTATGCGCGATTAAGTGTGTGAAAATGCAACTCGGCGAACCCGACGCAAGCGGCAGAAGAAGTCCCGTACCCATCGAGGGAAGCGAATTTGTCGTTGAATGCGACGAAGTTATAGTCGCGCTCGGGACGAGTCCGAATCCCATAATCAAACGCAGTTTCCCGTCTTTGGAAACGACGAAGAAAGGCACTATAGTTGCGGACGAAAACGGACTTACCAATATTCCTCGCTTGTACGTCGGCGGCGACGCTATGACGGGCGCGGCAACCGTAATTCTCGCAATGGGCACGGGCAAGCGCAGTGCAAAAGCAATACTCGAATCCTTCAAAAACTAAAATCGAACAACCGAAAAACAACGAAATAACAAAAATCGAAGCGTTGATTTTTCCACAATAAAAGAAAAAAAGAGGTCAATATGTTTCTCGACTATGCGAAAATTTTTATAAAAGCAGGCAACGGCGGCAACGGAAAAGTGTCCTTCCACCGTGAAAAGTTCGTTCCCAACGGCGGACCGGACGGCGGCGACGGCGGCAATGGCGGCGACGTGGTGTTTGTCGCGGACAAAGAGATAAACACGCTCATAGATTTTAAATTTCAGAAGTTTTATCGCGCGCAGAACGGCGGCGACGGCGAGGCGAAGAATTGCACCGGCAAATCCGCGCCCAATCTCGTCATAAAAGTGCCCGTCGGCACAGTGATTCGCGACACGGAAAGCGGAAAGGTCATCGCAGACCTCTTTGACGACGGCGAAACTTTCGTTGCGCTCAAAGGCGGCAGAGGCGGCAAGGGCAACAACCGTTTTGCGCACGCAAGACGTCAAGCGCCGTCTTTCTCGCAACTCGGCGAAACCACAGAAGAACATCAGGTTACGCTCGAACTCAAAACCATTGCGGACGTAGGTCTCGTTGGCTTCCCGAACGTCGGCAAATCTACGCTCTTGTCCGTGCTTACGAGCGCGAAACCCAAAATCGCAAACTATCACTTTACCACAATCAGCCCGAATCTCGGCGTAGTGCAGATGCAGGACAGCAGTTTTGTTATAGCGGATATTCCCGGTCTTATCGAGGGCGCAAGCGAGGGCGCGGGGCTCGGACACTATTTCCTTCGCCACATCGAAAGAGTGCGCCTCATCGTGCATATCGTGGACATCAGCGGCAGCGAGGGCAGAGACCCCATCGACGATTACAACAAAATCAACGCCGAACTTGCAACTTACAGCGAAAAACTCGCTTCCATTCCGCAACTCGTCGTCGCAGGCAAAGCGGATTTGCTCACCGACCGCTCGGAAATCGAAAAATTTGAAAAAGCAATCGGTAAAAAGGTTTTTGTCGTATCTTCCGTCACGCACGAAGGGCTCGACGAACTTCTTTCCGCAATGAAACAGCAAGTCGAACAACTTCCGCCACCTCAACGTATTCAGCGTGACGAAACCTTTGAACTCGAACCCAAAGCCGATCAAAAATTCACCGTATCCCGCCTTCCCGACGGTTCGTTCTTCGTCGACGGCGGACTCGTCGATTTTCTCGTTCAAAACGTCACCATTTCTTCACCCGATTCCTTTGCGTTTTTCCAAAAGGTACTCAAGGACCGCGGCGTAATAGCCGAACTGAAAAAGAAGGGTATGAAAGAGGGGGATATAGTTGTAATCGGCGACCTTGAATTTGAATGGGTGGATTGACGCATTCAAACAGCGACTAACTTTGTCAAACCCCTTTTGCTCATCGTCACGTACGATTATGTACGTTAGGCGATTCGCAAAAGGGGTTTTCCTTGTTATTCATCTGTTTGAAAGTGTCAATCACTTGCGTTTTAGACACGTTCTAACTCTTGCCATTCATCTCTGTGGATTGCGTTTAATCTACCCATTTAACATTATCCATTTATCCCTTACATATCAAATTAATACTCATTTTTCACATTATAAAAAAACAACACAAAAGCACCTTGCGTGCAAGGTGCTTTGTCATAACTTTTAGTTATTATTTGTACTCTTGAATAAACTTCTTGAAGAAGCCGACGCATTCTTCGAGGGATTTTATATCCACGTTTTCGTTCGAGGCGTGCATACCGCCGAGTTGGTCGAACGAGAGGGCGCAAGGCGTGCAACGTATCGCGTTGGTTGAAATCTGTTGAAGCACTCTGCAATCCGTTCCGCCAAACATAAGATAGGGCACGACTGCCACGTCGGGGTACACTTCGTTGAGTGCTTTTTTGTACATCTGATAGCCTTCGCCGTTGACATCGATCATCGGCGACGCTTCGCGAGATTGTAAAACTTCCACTTCGAGGTCGTATTTCTTTGCGAGTTTGCGCAGTTTGTTGAAGCAATCTTCGCTCTTGTCGGTGGGCGCAAAGCGCAAGTTTGCCACAACCCACGCGTCTTGAGGAATCACGTTCGGTGCGGACGCGCCGCTCGACATCGTAAACACCATAGTGGTTGCAAACATCGAGTTGCCGTATGCCGCATTGAGTTTCGGCGCGAGTTTTGACACCCACCAGCCTGTAAGACCTATCGTCTTGCAGAATCCTTTGAGAGGGAACGCAAGCGCGTCGCCGAGTCCGTAAATCATCGCTTTTGCCGCTTTGGACATCTTGGGTTTGAAAACGGTGTGGTGCTCGCAGTAGTTTATAAACGCCGCAAGTCTTGCAATGGGGGTCTGCTTCGGCGGTTGCGAACTGTGTCCGCCTTTGCCGTGCGCGATAAACTTTACGTCGGCGTAGCCTTTTTCCAAAATACCGACCGCCGCAACGTCTTTTTTCATAAGGCTGAAAGCCTTTTTGATGATTGCGCCGCCTTCGTCAACTACGAGGAAGGGGGTTATGCCATTAGATTTGAACCAGTCGCGCGCCATAGAAGCACCGGGCCCCGACGTTTCTTCGTTGTCGCTGTAACTCAAATACACGTCCTGTTCGGGAACGAAGCCTTGCTCGATGAGTTCGTCAACGGCTTGAATGGTGGAAAAGAGCGTGTTTTTGCAGTCCATTGCGCCTCTGCCGTACACTTTGCCGTCAACGACGGTTGCGCTGAACGGGGGATATTTCCAGTCGCCGCCGACTGCGGGCACGACGTCTTGGTGCGCCATAAGCACGAGCGGACGAGCGGAAGATTTGCCGCGCCACTTGTAAAGAAGCACGTCGCCGCCCACTTCTATTTTCTCGCAAGTTTGTTTGACGTTGGGAAATTCCTCGTCGAGAACCTTGTGGAAAGCCTCGAAGTATTCGTGACCGCTATTTGTGACGGTGGGGCATTGAATGAGTTTTACAAAACTGTCAACGTATCCGTTTTGGTTTTTCATAGAGTACCTCGCAAATGAGAATAGAAATATTATACAACCAAAGCAAATAATAAACAAGTGTCATTTTTTGAAATTTTAATTGCAGAGCGAATTTTGACGTGAAAATAAAAAATAAAAGAGCATACGGCGTACAAAATAATAAAAATCAGTTGCAAGAACGATTGATTTATGATATATTCAATCTTGCGCCGGCGTGGTGAAACTGGCAGACGCGCTGGACTCAAAATCCTGTGGACTAATCATCCGTGTCGGTTCGAGTCCGACCGCCGGCACCAACGAAAAAACAACCTTGCAACCAACCGTAAGGTTGTTTTTTCATATATCCGACAATAGCGGGATGCTTGCATACCGATAGCGGCGGATATATGAAAAAAAATAAGCGTTCACGCATTTGCAAGGTTGTTTTTGAGT
>DKCG01000003.1 GCA_002449145.1 Christensenella sp. UBA6880
TGGTTTTGTAATACAAAAAAACGCCTCAATCGAGGCGGTTTTTATACGTTTTTGAGGCATTTTACAACGCTGCTTTACGTACTTGCAAATATAATAACCTGATTGTCGTCAACGGGTACTATGCTGTAGCCGACACCCTTGACGCCCGATACGACGTAGACGGACAAGGGTATTCCGCCGTTTGCCTTGCTGTATGCGACAATCGCATTGAGTTCCGCAACGGACTCAACGTACAAATCGAAACTCACGATTCCTACCTTTATCACCGTCTTTTTGTAGACGTTTACATCGGTGTTTGCAATCGGATTGTAGGTTTTTGCGATATGCGTATCCTTTATATCCTCGTCGGTTTTGAGGAAGTAGGCGTAGTTGAGATATTCGTATATGCCGCCGCTTGCGCCCTCGTTTTTAACCGCAACGTCACCCCAAGTCGTATCGACGACGTACCATTCCTTCACGCCGTCATCGTTGGCGTCGATAAGCACCTTGTTCCAGGCGTGTCCGATGCTTGCCAATACCTTTTCCGATGAAAGATCAAGGTCTTTGAGGTTCTTGTTTGCATAACCCACTATGCGCACGGCTTTTATGCCTTCCATTCCGCAAAGCAGAGCGAACGCTTTGGATTTGCCGTCGCAAACGGCGCGATGGTCGTTGAACACGCCTTCGAGATAGAATGCATTATACTTGCTCGTATCGGTGACTTCCGGGTCTGCAACGGCGTAGTCGTAGTCCACGACGTTTACTATCCAGTCGTAAATGACGGCGACTTTTTCATAGTCGGACATATCGTCGGAAACGTACGTCGTGAGAACGTCGCGTGCTTCGTCGTAAAGTTTTTTGAGTGCGATTCCGCTCTTATCGTCCGCAAAAATCGGCTTTTGCCCGCAAGATACGGCGCGATAGAGTTCGTTTGAATTTGACACTTTCACGCTTTCGGTTTTCTCGTCTATGGGCAGTTTGGTTCGTGTCGCGGATTGCTCGGAATATCTCAAATATCCCACAATCTGCTCGCTGTTCTCTTTCGGCTCGTATGCGCCTTGCGGAATACCGAACACGGTTTCGTCTGTGAACGTCACCGAGCCTATCGAGCCTCTTACGTCCACTTGATAGCGGAATTTGCCGGACTCGTCGCCGCCCTCGTTAATAGCCGTCGAACACTTTTCGGCAAACTTGTCGAGGTTGCACCAGTCGTTCTTTTCGATATAAACCGTGTACGCCTTTTCCTTTTGGTGCAAGGATATGACGTAGCCCATAAACGCGTTGAGGTCCGCTTGCGCGGAGATGTAACTATCGTAGTAGTTGCCGAGCCAGAAGAACGAGTTTTCGATATTGTCCTTTACGTCTTTGGGCAAATCGTCGTACTCGTAGTCGAGCGCGTAGACGATGATTTGTCTGCTTTCGACGTTTTGCATAGTCGCTTTAATCACGTTTTTGCCGTACGAGAGGGATATATCCGCGCTGCGTTTGCTCTTTTCAACTATGCTCGTACCCGACGAGTTTGCCAAAGTCCACTCGCAAGCCGCGTTTACGTTTGCGTTCCACGGCAGAAGCGAAGTCGAAAAAGACTTAACTTTGTTTTCGTCGGCGGTCGCTTTGTAATAATAAGTGTCTTGTCCGACTTTCAAAAGCGTGGAATCGGCGTTTATTTTCAATTCCTCTACCGGCGCGAATTTCTTGACGAACGCAAGCGTAATTTCCGCACTCGACGACTGCTCGCCGTCCGACAAAACGACTTTAATCTTAATTTCGCGCTCGTCCGTTACGTCCGACACGTCGAACGTGAACGTCGCGCTCGATTCGGCTTGCTTTGCGCCGTCAACGTACCAAGCAACCGATATGGTTTTGTCGTCGGGTATTAAATCTGCGTTCCAACTCGCCGTTATCGACACGTTTTGCGCGCCGTCGATAAGATTTTGTTGAATCACGCCGTCCGTCACGGGAAGATTTGCGCCTATAGTCGGATTTTTAAGGGTGTATTTCACCGTAACCGTGATTTTTGCCGACTCGACCGACTGATTGACAACGACGTAATACTCGAATTTTTTGTCCAAATCAGACTTTGAAAAACTGCGAGAATACGTCTTGCCGTCCGTGCCATTGACAATCGAGTCTTTGCCGTTCACCCTCTCGTGCCACTCGACGTCCGCAGAAGATACGCGCTTGTTGTGCCAGTCAACGCCAAGCCGCATAGTATCGCCGAGATATACGATATACTCACCCTCGGTTTGTCCCTTTTCAAGACCGCTCACCGCAACCACGTCGGCGGTTTTTATCTCTTTTTGCGAATTGAAAAGTCCGCAAGCAACCAAACTTGTCGAAAGCAATATCGCAACGAGCGTCAATAGCGTGACTTTCAATAACTTTTTGTTCATAAGTCCTCGAATTTGCCTTTTGAAGATTCGTTTGCGCAAATCCTCGGCGCGCCGCGCGCATAGGCAGTTTTATAGTTATATTTTATTCTCTATATTCCTTATTGTCAATATCGCCGCGTTTGGCGTTGCGATTTGCAAAATATTGTGCTACAATTCCTTTTATGGCAGACAACTCGATTTTTTCGCTCAACACACCCATATCCAAACAGGAAGCGCTTGCGCTTCACCCCATGGCTCTGGCATTCGTCGGCGACGCCGTACAGTCCCTTTACACTCGCACGAGAGTGACAATCGGCTCTAACCAAAAGACCGGCGCGCTTCATCACGAGGTCATAAAAGTAGTAAAAGCGGTATCGCAAGCCGCAGAAGCCGAAAAACTGCTCCCGCTCTTTGACGAGGACGAGCAGGATATTTTCCGCAGAGCGAGAAATTGCAAAGTTCAGACGAGCGCAAAGCACGCCGAAATGAGCGAGTATAGGCGCGCAAGCGGATTCGAGGCGGTGCTCGGCTACTTGTACCTAATCGGCAACACCCAACGCCTCAACGAGTTTTTGAGCGCGTGTTTCGAGGATAATATTAAGGAATAAAAGCAGGATAAAGATATGTACATTTACGGACGAAATCCCGTCAGAGAAGCCTATATCGCAGGCAAAACGGTAGACAAAATTTACGTGCAAAAGGGCGAATTCGACCCTATGCTTTCGCGCGTTCTCAAACTTGCGAAAGAGGCGCGTACGGTCGTGAGTTACGTTGACAAAAATATGCTCGACAAACTCGCAAACGGCGGCAACCACCAAGGCATAGTCGCGGCGGTAACCGACTTTTCCTACTGCGATGTCGAGGACATCTTGAACCTTGCAAAAGACAAGGGCGAGGACCTTCTTTTGGTCATACTCGACGGCATAACCGACCCCCACAATCTCGGCGCAATCATCAGAAGCGCGGAATGTTTCGGCGCGCACGGAATCGTGATTCCAAAGCACAGAAGCGTGAGCGTAAACGACACCGTGGTCAAGGTCGCTTGCGGCGCAACCGAGCATATGCTCATTGCAAAAGTCACCAACGTAAACGACGCGATAAGATGGCTCAAAGAGCAGAACGTATGGGTTTATGCGACGGATTTTGACGGTAAAGCCCCCAAAGACGCAAATTTGACGGGAAATATCGCGCTTGTGATAGGCAGCGAGGGCGAGGGTATTCACCGCCTCACCAAGGAACTTTGCGACGATACGCTCACCATTCCGCAATACGGAAAAGTCAATTCGCTCAACGCGTCTGTGGCGGCAGGTATTGTCTTATACGAAGCAGTTAGACAAAGACACTAAACATCTTAAAAACACAATCACAAATCCACAACCTACACTCTAAAAACAAAAAACCATAAACAAACTAATTTGAAAAATGGATAAAGAGCAAGAACTGCAACTCATAAAAAATGCGCAACAAGGCGATTTGGAAGCGGAAAATTCCGTCGCTTTGGCATACCTCAATCTTGCAAAATCCATTGCCCGCTCGTTCGGCGTTGCGGGCGCGTACGACGTTGACGATTTGTCGAGTTACGGCATGCTTGCGCTCATACGAGCAATACACACATACGACGAAAACGGCAAGGCGAGTTTCAAAACCTACGCCTCGCATTGCATACGAAACGCAATCGTGGACGCCCTCAGAAAATCCGAATCGGCAAACGTCGAAGTCGCCCTCGATTCCGGCGAATTGAGAAACGAATTGCAAGAGGCAAACCCCGAAAGCATATTTATAGAAAACGAAACGTCGGCGTTGCTTTTCGACGCTATTTCGTCCTTGCTCACCCCCACCGAACTCGACGTTTTGAAACTGCACCTCGAGTGTATGAGTTACGCCGAAATCGCCAAAGAGTTGGGACTCGAACGCAAAAAAGTGGACAACACCATTTATTCCGCAAAGAAAAAAATCCGCAAACTTTTGGGCAAAGACTGATTTGCACCTTTTTGAAATTTACATAAAGAATTTATACCATACGTAATTTAGCAAATTCCAAGTCGAAAGCAAAGTTTTGAATCTGAAAAACGAATCGGCAAATTTGCTCGACTTCGGCGCTATCGCCGCAACGTGTTTGAACTCGAAATCGTTTTTCAAAACCTCGAGCGCACACCCTTCGTCCATAGTTTGGGATATGCGCACGGTTTCGTTCGGCAACACGTCGAAATAGTTGTCCGAAAGAGGCGAATTTTGCTTCGTGAACAATGCGAATTTGCGCACGAAAACGTCGCTTTTTATCGTGTATATCGCCTTGTTCCCCTCTCTATGTACGTCAACGGTTACGTTTGCCTTCGGCAATTTCAAATTCTTTTCCTTGCCGAAAAGCATCGTTTTGCGTATGGTTTCGGGCTGACATTCAGCAACGTTTTGCGGATTCTCGCACGTTAAAGTCGCAACGAAAACCGCGTTTTTCAACGCTTTTTTGCCGCCGAATTTGCGCACGTCGTACTGTTTTGCGACGCACGTCGAGCACCCCTCGACTTCGACGGGAATCTGCTCGGAAAACAATTCCTTGCCGTCGAAAGTTTCGACTTTCACGTCCAAAACGCCTTTTTGCATGGCAATATTATCGTTGAAAACCACCGCTTTTACGTCGTTCTTTTCCTTTTCGATTGCGAGCGAAAACGGCGCAAAAAATTTCTTTGCTTCGTACTGAACGGCTTTGTAATTCTTGTAATAATCGAGTCCCGACCACGAGCAAGTCGGCCAACAATCGTTGAATTGCCAGTATAGCGAACCGTTGCAACGCTCGGTTGCGCGCCAGTGTTCCGTCGCCTCGCCCACGCACAACGATTGACATAATTGCGAAAGATAGACGTAATCCTCAAAACGCTTGGGAAGCCTGTATCTTTCGGCAATATAGAACTTCATTTTTTCGTTGCCGCCCCTGCACTTTTGGTGCGAGGAAAACACCTCGCTCGACAAATCGAAGTCGGCTTCGCTTGCGAATTTTGCAATCGTTTTCAAATCGGGCATAGACTCGAAACCGAATTCCGAACAGAATCGCGGATTGCGAGTTTTGTAATATGCAAGCGGTTGAAAACCGTGCCACACTGCCCAAAGATGAACGTCGCCGACGTTGTCCGAGCCAACGTTTTTCAAGAATTTCGTGCCTACGGGCGAGCCCTCGATATACGGCGTTACATCGTCGTATTTTTTGAGTTCGACAGGCAATATATCGTAGAAAAAAGTCTTTGTCCACTTGACGAATTTGCGCCGTAACGCCCAACCCGCCGTCATTGCTTCTATCTCGTTGTTGCCGCACCAAAGCGCAAGACACGCTCTGTCGGCAAGACGATTTGCGACGTACTTCACTTCCTCTTTTACGTTTTGCAAAAACTCGTCGTCAAAGAACGGATACGCCTGACAAGCAAACGCAAAGTCTTGCCAAACGAGTATGCCGTAGCGGTCGCAAAGGTCGTAAAAATACTCGGATTCGTATCCGCCGCCGCCCCAAACTCTTAACATATTGAAGCCCGAATCTCTTGCGATTTTGACGTATTCTTCTATGTCTTTTTCCGTCGTTCTCGCGGGGTAACTGTCCGTCGGAATCCAGTTTGCGCCCTTTGCGAAAACTCTCTTGCCGTTGACGTAAAAACAAAAATTCGAGCCGTATTTATCGCGGCTTCTGTCAAGCGTAATCGTGCGAAGTCCTATTTGCTTTTTCGAGGACGAAAGAACACAATCGTCACTTAAAAGTGTCTTTTCGATTGTATAAAGCGGTTGTTCGTGACAATTCGTCATTCCGTTGGCATACCAAAGAAGCGGCTTTTCTATGAAAAATTCGACGACGTTTTTATCCTTTGCAATCGCCGCAGATTCGTACGTTTCGCCGCTCGGACAAACGAGTTTGACATAGAGTTCGAGCGTATCGTCGCCATAAATTTCGTTTTGGATTTCCGCACGCAATCTTACGCCGCCGTCCTCAAACGTTTGCTTAACTCTCGTTTGCAAAATTCTGCCCTTGTTTGAAAACACGAGTTTGACGTCGCCCTCTATTCCGCTCACGGGAATGACGGGTCCCCAGTCCCAACCGAAATGGCATTGCGGCTTCCTTAGGTGCGCTATGCCTGTAAGTCCGTTGTTGTTGACGGGGCATTTTATGCGTTTTTGCTTTTGTATAACCGCATTTACGGGCGAGTGAAAATAGAGCGAAAGTTTGTTTTCACCCTCTTTCGAAAACCTTTTGACTTCAAACGAATACGGGATATGGCAATTCGATACGCTTGCGATTTTCTCGCCGTTGAGCGTTACGTCGCAAAGCGTGTCTATCTTTTCGAAATTCAAAAAGATTCTGTCCGCAAACAAGTCCTCTCTCGTGAGGTCGAACGTCTTTTCGTACACCCAGTCTTGCTTTGACACCCACTCGGTTTGCTTCTCGTTGAGAGCGACGAACGGGTCGGGTATAACGCCCGCGTTTTGCAAATCTGAATAATTGCAACCCGGCACGTTTGCGGGATATTCTTTGCAAGATACGGGGTCGAGAAGCGTCCATTGTCCGCACAGATCGATGAAGTTTTTGCGATTCTTTTTGTACATATTGCGCCGTTAAGATAAGTGTTCGTTTTGCGGATTATGGTTGCCGCAATCTCGTGAAAAAATTATAACTTGTTTCGTCGCGCTTTTCAATAGGCAAAAGAACAAAAAAAGAAGTCGCGGCGTTCGTCGCGACTTCTTTTTGACAAGTTTTGCTTGCCGAATTATTTTTCTTCTTCAACCTTTGTGAAGTTGATCACGCCGTTGAGTCCTACGACCGCTTCGTCTTTGTCTGCGTCATAGACTGCTTTGCCGGTGAGGTCTGCCGTTCCCTTGTAGGTTACGTTCATTGCGGTTACGGTTGCTTCGACGTTGCCGCTGAGTGCAAATTCACCTGCGTTCTCTTGGCTGTTTGCATAAACATTAACGGTTGCAACGAAGTTTACGCCGACGTTGCCGACAACGGGTGCGTTGTTGACGCTTGCGTCGCCTTGTGCTGTTACGATTGCGCCGTATTTGCCGTCTGCGAGTTTGCCGATTTCAACGGAAAGTGCCGCGTTTGCGCCTACGGTTTCACTTACGCCCGCGCCTGCGCCCATTTCGATTTTAACGGTGCCTTGTGCGGTTGCGTATGCTTTGATGTTTGCAAATGCGCCGACGTTTTCTTCATCGCCTGCTTGTGCGCCGAGCGTGAAGATCATTGCGTCTTTTGCGTTGTCAAAGTTTGCTTCGCCTTTGAATGCCGCAACTTCGACTTCGTCGCCGTCTGCGCCTACCCACATAACTTTTGCGTCAAAGGTGTAGTTGGTTTTGCCTTCGATTTCGGCACCTTCGGAAAGTTTGACGTAGAGTGCGAGAGAACGAGTGGATTCTTCGCCGCTTTCTTCGTCAACGTAAGTGATGGTGATTGAGTACTTTTCGGTGTATTCTGCGTCGTCGGAATTGACTTTTTCAACCTTTACGCCGTTTTCGCCGAGAACGTCGTCCACTCTGTCAACCATCGTTTGAATCATAGGTTTGAGAGTTTTTGCGATGCCCGTAGCAACGACTTCAGAGCCGAGTGTGAGTTGGTTGTCTTCGCCGACCGAAATGTTTACGCCCGCGTTGAAGTTGACGTCCGCGTCATCTTCTGCCGCGCAAGACGCGCCGCTTGCCGCGTTGGAAGCCAACACCGCTACCGTCGTGCCGAGAACTTCCGTGTTGGAAACTTTTGCGCCCTTGTTGTCGTCTTTGTCATTGCACGCTACGAAAGCGACAAGAGAAAGAGAAACAACAAGTACGAGTGCCAAAACAGATACTAATGTTTTTTTCATAATATATCTCCTTGATTTGTTTTTTCAAAATATGGTGCAATTCTCGATTGCGATAATATAATACGATTGTCGATTAAAAATGAACTAAACGAAACATAAAGATTTTCTTAATTTGAAAAAGCCGATTTTACTTCGATAAAAAGTGTCGAGAATTAAACTCTAAAAAATATAACTTCCCCCTTCCTCACGGGGTATGTTCTTCCTCTACAAGTGTGAACGGCGTGTAACTTAAATCACATTTCACCCCTTCCCTTCGGGCTTTCCCCTATTGCTCAAACTAACGCCAATTCTCTACAAAACCGCACATCGTTCGCAAGAGGGGAAGTCGGCACTCACATAGAAAAGTGTCGTCCTCTCATTATGCCACTCGTTCACGGGCGAAAAAAATCCACACTCGCCCGTTCACTTGTACTGTCCGTCAAGTTCGGCGCTCATAGGCTCGCCGCCTTGCGGCTCGTGTTACGTCTTTGAATAAACACATACCGTTTATAAGTAGGCTTTGAATAAGCACTCGTCAAGAGTCCGCTCTACAAGTTCGCGGACGGCGGTTTTTATCCCGTCTGCGAATTAGCATATACCGTGTATAAGTACGCTTCTAATAAGTTTTCGTTTCGGTGTGGGCAAAGCCCGTCCGCAATTATTAATTACCAAAATAATCAATCTATTTGACAAATATTTTTTATTAATATATTATTATTGAGCATCTAAATGATGCGTTTTCCTTTCCCGAAAGGGACACAAGACCAAAAGGAGGTATCGAATTATGGATAAGTACGAGGTTCTCTACATCATTCGCGGCGACGTGGACGACGATAAGAAAAATCAAGTTGTCGAAAAATTTGAAAACTTGGTTGCTTCTCTCGGCGGCACCGTTGACGGTTTGGACAAATGGGGCATGAGAAAGTTTGCTTACGAAATCAACAAGCAAACCGAAGGTTTCTACGTTCTTATGAACGTCACCTGCACCAAAGATGCTCAATCAGAACTTGACAGATTTATGCGTAACGACGAAAACGTCGTAAGACAAATGATCATCAAGAAGTAATCGACAAGGAGAAATATAATGAACAAGGTATTTTTGATCGGCAATTTGACAAAGGATCCGGAACTCGCATCCACAAACAGCGGCATCAAATTTTGCAGATTTACACTTGCTGTGTCTCGTTCCTACTCAAAAGACGGCAAGAGAGAAACCGATTTTCTCCCCGTCGTAGTTTGGAGAGCGCAAGCGGACAACTGCGCTCGCTACCTCAAAAAAGGCAGCAAGGCGGCTATCAGCGGCAGCATCCAAACGAGAAGTTATGACACGCAAGACGGTTCTCGTCGTTACGTCACCGAAATCGCGGCGGACGAGGTGCAATTCCTTTCCACCAGAAGTGACGAAAACGGTTCTGACGACGTCGATTTCGACGATCTCAAACCCATCGACGAAGACCTTCCATTCTAATTTAAGGAGTATTGAAAATGGCAGAAGAAGTTAAAGCACCCCGCGCACCCAAGAGAGTGCCCAAAAAGAAAGTTTGCACATTCTGCGTAGATCACGTTGACGACATCGACTACAAGGACGTTGCGAAACTTCGTCGTTTCATCACCGAGAAAGGCAAAATCCTTCCCCGTCGTATGAGCGGTGTTTGCGCAAAACATCAAAGAACGCTTGCTGTTGCAATCAAGAGAGCAAGAGTTATGGCATTGCTTCCCTACAAAGCGGACTAAAAGTTTATGCAAGTTTACAAAAAGACACGCAAATGCGTGTCTTTTCTTTTATCTGCATAAACTTTTAGTCCTCTACCGCGCAGAAAATTTGCGCTATCAAATCAATAAAAATAATTAAAGCTTCCCCCTTCCTCACGTGTTTGGACTTCGGCGTTTGCAAGGCAATCCGCCTCGTTCGCTTTGGCTACAACACATTCACTGGATGTGTTGTTTAACGCGTCGCGCCCATACCGCCGTTCATATTTATCCGCTTGCGCACAAAGTGCGCTTCATCAAGCAAGCACTCGCGCGGAATTGTGGTTTGAGTTTTTGTCCGTCCTATTTTGAGAGCAAAGAGGGATTGTGCGGTTAGTGATTGCGAAAACAAGTGCGGTTTTTGGCAATCGCCCCAAATATTTACGTTTCTATTTAGGGGATTCCCACGCTTCGCTCTGAATGACAATGTGGACGATTGCCATCGCCGCAACGTAGTTTGAGCAATGGCTCGCCGCCTTGCGGCTCGTGTTCCGTCTGCGAATGGACAGAGTAGTTGTATAAGAACGCTTCGAACAAGTGAGCGATATAAGTCCGCTCTGCAAGTTCGCGGACGGCGGTTTCATCTCGTCTTCGAAAAGACACATCCCGTTTATAAGTACGCTTCGAATGAGTGTTTCGGATTAAGGCTTCGCCTTCCTCAATTATTAATTATTAATTATTAATTATTAATTATTAATTCAAAAACAAAAAAGGCTCGCAATGCATTGCGTGCCTTTTTCTGTTTAATCGTCCGAGCCCGTCGAATAGCCCTTGTAGTTTTCGTCTTTGTTCCACTCTTTTTGAGTGGTTATTTTTATGTTGCCGTCCTTATCGACAGACACCACTATGTTGCCGTTTTTGTCCGTGCGATAAACCGCTATGTCGTGCGCTTTCAGACGGTCGAGCGTGGATTGACGAGGATGATTGAATTTGTTGCCGTAAGTGTTGCAACTGATTATCGCATACTCAAACGTATACGCGTCCAAAAACGGATTGAGCGTCGAAGTCGCACTGCCGTGATGTCCCACTTTCAAAACGTCGCAATCTATTTTGCCCGTGCGTTCGACGACAAGCGGCTCGTTGAGTTCGTTGCTGTCGCCCGTGAGCATAATACGTCTGCCGTTGTATTCCAAAATTCCGATGGGCGATATGGCGTTTTTACGTTCGGCACTATTAAGGTTCGAGTCGTCGTAATACTCTTGCGTGGGGCAATAAAACACCAATCTGTACGTCGTTTCTTCAATGATTATGCTGTTCGTGTTTACGTCGGGGTCAACGTTAAGCACGATTTCGCAATTAGGCTCGGTGAGCGCGGCGATGAAAAATTCCGCATAAGTTATCGTGCCGATTGTGTCTTTGTCGGTGAATCTGCTCGTGTCGAGTGCGTCGATTTGGTCTTGCAACTCTTTTTTGTTCTTTGAGTCTGTGCCCGGTGCGGCAAGTACGTTGGGCATAAACAACTTTTCGACTTGGTAGCGTTCCAAAAGTTCGTCCATAAAATAAACGTGGTCGCTGTCGCAGTGCGTGAGCATAAGATACTCGACCGTATCGTCAGTTATGTTGGCGTCGAGATAGTCGAAAGTCTTTTCCTCGTACTCTTTGTCGTCGTTGTAGTTTGCGCAGTCTATAACCATATCTTTGCCGTCGGGCAACTGAATATATATGCAATCGCCTTGTCCGACGTCGAGCATATGCACGAGCAATTCGCCGTCGCCGCGAGCAAGTCCCGAATGTTGATTGTCTTTGACAATCATCGAAACGATTTGATCCCAAGTGTCGGGGAACGCAAAATACACAACCGCCGTTGCGATTGCTATCACAAGCACGATTGCAACTATTGAAATTACAAACGCTTTCGGATTTGCCTTGTACGCCTTTTTAGCCGCCTTTTCGACGGGCGACGAAGTTTGCTTTTTGGATTTCGTGGATTTTGAAGATTTCTTTGCCATACTGCCATTATATAAAAGAAGTCGAAAAATGGCAATCGTCAAACGCGTGCTCGGACAAAAATTAAGGTTGCGTAAACGTTGGAAAATTCTTATTTATCGAAGCCTTTTGATTGTTTTTCAATGTTTTCGTTTTACAAGGCGGATTTTAGAGTATATAATATCGATACAGTATATTATTATATATAATTATCCTTATACGGATAGAGGCAGACTATGGCAAAAGAAAAGGATCAATTCGTAAAAGAAATCACGGATATGAACGTGAATTTCCCTCAATGGTACACCGACGTTGTGCTTAAAACCGAACTCGTCGACTACGGCCCCGTCAAAGGTACTATGGTCATTCGCCCTTACGGCTACGAGATTTGGGAACATATCCAAGAGGAACTCAATGCGAGATTCAAGGCAACGGGACACAAAAATGCGTACTTCCCGATGTTTATCCCGTACAGTTATCTCGTGAAAGAGGCGGACCACGTTGAAGGATTCGCGCCCGAAGTCGCGCTTGTCACACACATCGGCAACACGCCGCTCGAAGAGCCCCTCGTCGTGCGCCCGACATCCGAAACCATCATCTGCTCTATGTATGCAAAGTGGGTCAAGAGTTACCGCGATTTGCCCGTACTCATAAACCAATGGGCAAACGTCGTGCGTTGGGAAAAGACCACTCGTCCCTTCCTTCGCACGAGCGAATTCCTCTGGCAAGAAGGTCACACCCTTCACCAAACCGAAGAAGAAGCGAGAGAGGAAACCCTCAAAATGCTCGAAGTGTACCGTGAATTTATGCAAAACGTGCTTGCAATCGACGTTCTCGTCGGTCAAAAATCCGAAAAAGAGAAATTTGCGGGCGCGGTTGACACCTACACTATGGAAGCAATGATGCTCGACGGCAAAGCGTTGCAATCGGGCACTTCCCACTATCTCGGACAAAACTTCTCGTCCGCTTTTGAAATCAAGTATCTCGACAAAGACGGTCAACTCAAAAATCCGTACCAAACCAGTTGGGGCGTATCCACTCGTCTTATCGGCGCGCTCATTATGGCGCACGGCGACCAACGCGGCTTGAAACTTCCGCCGAGAGTCGCACCCTATCAAGTGGTTGTCGTTCCCGTTGCGGCGCACAAGGAAGGCGTCAACGAAAAAGCGCAAGAAGTCGCTTCCGCACTTCGCAGTGTCGGCGTGAGGGTTATGCTCGACGACAGAGAGCAATCCCCGGGCTGGAAGTTCAACGAATGGGAAATGAAAGGCGTGCCCGTACGTCTCGAAATCGGTCCTCGCGACATCGAAAACGGTCAAGTTATGATTGCGCGCCGCGATACTCACGAAAAGTTCGCGCTCAAAATCGACAGTCTTACGGCCGAAATTCCCGCGCTTTTGGACGATATTCAACAAAATATGTTCAAGCAATCGCACGAATTTTTGCACTCGCACATCGTCACTTGCCACTCTCTCGACGAGATGAAAGAGGCTCTTGACAATCACAATTTCGTCAAGACTATGTGGTGCGGCGACCGTTGCTGTGAAGACAAGATAAAAGAACAATTTGCGGCGACGTCGCGTTGTATGCCGTTTGACCAAACGCCCGTCGGCGACGTATGCCCCGTCTGCGGAAAGCCTGCGAGCAAAGTCATTTATTACGCCCGTGCTTATTAAAAACTGCGCCAAATAGCGCCTAATTTTGTCAGAGGCATCCGCCCGACAACTCATTTACGTCAGTAAATTAGGGTTGCCGTTCGGATGCCTCTTTCGCATTATGCATCTATTTGGCGCAGTTTTTATACTTGTTTCTTTTTCGGGTGCGGGTGTCCCGCCCTCAATTATTCATTATTCATTATTCATTATTAATTATTAATTATTAATTATTTTATCGACTTCTTTGTCGAAGCATTCGTCGCAAACTTCTGCGCCGAACAACTTGTAGTTTTTGCATACGTCCGCCGCCTCGTCGGGCTTTTTCACGATACCGTCACCGTCGTGGTCGTGCGATTTTTCTTCGCAACGGCACAACGTCCAAGTTTTGTGCGTGGGCAAGTTCAAATCCCAGTTTTTGACTTTCGTCACCGCTTTCCAACTATCGTCCGTGCCGTTGAAATACAGATTCGTCAGATTCTTGCAACCTACAAACGCTTCTTTGTCGATATGTTTGAGAGAGGACGGAAGGGTTATCTTTTTGAGATTGCTCATTCTCTCGAATGCGTGTTCGGCAATGCCGACCGTGCCGTCCGCAATTTCGAGTTCGGTGACGCTGTTTTTGTCGCCGTGATACGCATACGCGACTTTACCTATATAGGATATGCCCTTTTCCGTCGCTTGTTTTTTCGTGTAAAACACAGTGCCACGGAACGCCACATACCCGATAGACTTCACACTGTCGGCGACAGACACAAACGCAAGATTTTTTGCGCCCTCGAACGCGCTTCTGCCTATGCTTTCAACGCCCGACAAAATATAGACCGCAAAGAGCGAACATTGCTCGAACGCATAATCGTCTATACTCTTTATATTGCCCGGAATTATTATTGTTATTTTGTCGAGTTCAACGCCTTTGAACGCGCCGTTTGCAATCGACGTTACGTCGTATTCTTTGACGTTTTTGTTATCGACCGTAACATACTTGAACGTCGTGGGAATCTCGCCGCTGTTTTTGCACGCAAGGACGATAGAGTGCGAATAAGAGTCGATAATATAGTTGTTTTTCGCATAATATCTCGCGTTTCCGCTTGCGACGGAAAGGCTTTCAATCGGACAATACGTCAAGATACCGACGCCGATTTCGGTTACGGAAGCAGGCAAAACGAAACTCGTTATTTCACAATCGGCAAACGCCATATCGCCGATTTTTCGCACGCCCTCACCGATATTTATCGCTCTCGCCCTTTGCGGAATCCAACCCGAAAACGCTTGCGCGGGAATATCGTCGTTGCCTATAACGTTTATCGTTTCGACGAACGAGAAACAATCCTTGATTTTGGAAAGAATGCCCATAGGCGCGGTGAGGGTTTTGGGCGAGGAACTTCCCTCGAATGCGTTTTGCGCAATCGATTGCAAACCGTATCCGCCGTTGTCCGATTCTATCTCAAACTCGACGTTTTCGAGATTTTTCAATTCTGAAAATGCTTTTTCGCCTATTGATACAACCGTTGTCGGAACGGTCACGCGCGCAATATCTGTGCCCGAAAACGCATTCGCGCCGATATTTTTTACGCTTTTTGGAAGATTCAACGTCGTTATGCCTTGGCACTTTTCAAACGCGCCGTTGCCGATGGTTTCGATTCCGTCGGGAATAACCAAATTTGAAACGGTCTTGTATGCAAACGCATAGTCGCCTATCGTCGTGATTTTTTTGCCGTTGACTTTTGTCGGGATAACGCTGTTGCTCGTGCCCAACACCACCGTCGAATCTTTGACAAGGCAATTATCCGCAACCGAGAACGTTTTGTTGTCTGCCGAAACTTGAATGGACGTAAGATTCGGGCCGAATGCGTATTTTCCTATCGACGTCAGATTTTTGGGAAGAATCACGCTCGTTATGCCGTTATTAAGACAGCCTATACTATGATCCCCCAAATCAAACGCATATTCGCCTATACTTTTCAAATTGTTGAGCGCACTCAAATCAAGCACGACGTTTTCCATATAATATGCGTACGTGCAGAAAGCGTAATCGCCTATCGCTTGCAACTGACTTCCGCTTTCAAAGACGATATTTTCCGAAAACACCGCCCCTATGAACGCGCAAGTTTCGATTTTTTGTATGTATTTGGGAATCTTTAATGCGTCAACGGACATTAATTCAAACGCATATTCGCCTATAACCGTGACGTACGAAGGAATTTCACTTCCGCGACAGCCCATAATCACGGTATTTCCTTTATTGCCGTTTTCGTCTTTTTTAAGCAGACAGTTACCGTCGGAAGCGTAGTTTTTATTGTCGGCGGACACTTTTATTCTTAGCAAATACGGCGCAGTCAACACCTTTTTGCCGATTTCCTTCACTGTTGAAGAAATCTCGAACGAAACGGCGTTTTCTTGAATACCGAATGCGCCGTCGATTATTTTCGTTGCGCCCTCTTTTATGACGATTGACGTGGGTTGCGACATTTCGCCTTTGTAGCCGTACACGATATTGCCGACGTACACGACGCCGTCTTTTTGATTTTTGTACCACTCGGTGTTGTCAAGCGCGCCCGCTTTGATATTTACGTCGTCACTCACTTCGAGCGTCAAACCCGAAAAACCTTTGAGCGAATTGTCGCCGAGCGTTCCGCCCGAAATCGTAAGGCTTTCAAGCGTAGATAATCCGTTTTGCGAAAACACGTCTGCGAGTTTTCCGCCGTTTATCGTTTGTCCGACGTACGGCAAGGTCAACGATTTGAGATTTGCGTTTTCACCGCTGGAAAACGCTTCTTTGCCTATCGATTCCACGTTGCGCGTAATATTTATCGCACTGAACTCGTTGCCGTAAAACGCTCTGTCGCCTATTTTCTTTATACTGCTCGGAAAAGTCATTTCGCCGACGAGTTTTTTGCCGTAAAAAGCATTGTTTGCAATCGTGGCAACGCCGTTGCAAAACTCGACGCTTTCAAGAGATACGCAATCGGCAAACTCTTTTTCGCCGACGTTCGTCATACCCGCGGGCACGACGACGCTTTTCAAACTCGAGCACTTTTCAAAAAGCGACGTGCCGCAAGTCGTTATTTTGTTGCCATCATACTCGACTTTTTCAAGCGACGAGCAACCGTAAAACACCTTGTCGCCCAACGCTTCGAGCGAGGTCGGGAAAGATACGCTCTTTAACGCGGCGCAGTTTTTGAAACCAAAGGTGTTGACTTTTTTGAGTTTACTGCCCTTTTCAAATTTCACTTCTTCGAGCAAAACGCAACCGTCGAACGCGTTGCCGTTGATTTCGGTCACGCAAGCAGGAATAGTCACGCTCTTTATCTTCTTGTCTTTCGGCCAAAACAGCATAACCGTTTCTTCGTCGGCATAGTACTCGAAATCGTTCATACCCTCAACGTACTTCGACACCGCCGCAGGCTTTTCTTGCTCGGTATCGCCGCAAGCGACGAGCGTGAGCGCAACAAAAAGCGTAAGCAGTGCGACAAATATGTAACCAATCTTTCTCATAGTTTTCTTCATAGCCCCCATACTAAAAGTATATTAGTATTATTTTATGATGTATTACATCATTTGTCAAGATGTAGCACATCATTGTTGAGATGTGCCGCTTCATATATAATCAATTTACAACTCGCAAAACGTGAGGAAAGTTTATGAAAGACGTGAATATAATTCTCGGCGAAAGAATACGCGCAAGAAGAAATATGTTGAATATGACGAGAGAAAGTCTGGCGGAAAAAATCAATGTCAGTCCGCGTTTTCTTGCCGATGTCGAAAGCGGAAAAGTCGGCGTATCCATTGAAACGCTGAAAAATATGAGCGTTGCTTTGAGCGCGTCCTGCGACTATCTTTTGGGTGTGAACGAGAAAAACGAAAGCGTGTCCGAACTCGTGAAAAACGAACTTGCAAAACTTCCGCCAAAATACGGCATTGCGGTTTTGTCGCTGATAAACGAACTTTCAAAACTCGACTAAACGAAAATGCCATTTCGGGTGTGGGTGTCCCACCCACAATTATTAATTATTCATTATTCATTATTAATTAAAACAAAAAAACGCACTCTCGGTGCGTTTTTTATTTTTTCTTTAAGGAAGGATTCAGTCTTTATCTTCTTCTTCGTCCTCGTCGTCTTCTTCGTCTTCGTCCTCATCGTCATCGGCATAATCGTCGATGTCGCCAAGGTCATCGTCGTCGAAATCGTCGGGGCATTGTTCTTCCTCGTCATCCTCGAACTCTTCTTCCTCGTCCTCTTGAAGTTGGTTGAGCGAAACTTCGTTTTCGTCGTCGGGCGTGATAGGCTCGTCTTCTTCGACAAATTCTTGCCAATCGTCGTCCTCGTCGTCGAGTTTGCTTTGAGTCGAATTTGCTTGTTCCTCTCTGCACGCGGCGCACATATCTTCGCCGGGCTCGAGATAATTGACTTTGCAAACGGGGCAGATTCTCTCTTCTTCCTCTATGTCGTCATCGTCTTCCAAAAGACAGATTTTGCTTGCTTTGCCGAGTTCCGCCTTGCAGACTTCGCACAGTTCTTCCTCGACGGGAATCCAGTTCAGTTCACAGCGCGGACATTTCTTATACTTTCCCATAACAACCTCTTAGTTAGGTTTGATTCATATATTATATTGATAAGATGTGATTATGTAAACTATATTTTCATTTTTTTCTAAATTTTTTTGATATAACTTTATGTAGTGGGTGAAAAATTGTTTCGTGCCATATATGGTGCAAAGAAAAATTGGTGAAAATAATTGTTGAAAACCCGACAAAATGCGCGTAAAATGTGCATTGTTAACGCAATTGTAACATTTATTCGGAATAAACAATCCTAATAAACAAATATGTATATACATCGACAAAAAATCGTGAAAAATGCGATTTTTTGTTCGCGAACGAATTTTATAATCAAATTAACACAACAAATTACGCCATTTGGAGGAAAATTATGAACAAAACTATTGTAATTGCAGACGACAACGCAGCGTTATGTACGGGTATGCGCGATTTCATCGATGCGCAAGACGGATTCGAGGTCGTGGGCGTCGCTCAAAACGGAAACGACGCTTTGAAACTCATCGACCTTTACAAACCCGACTTCGTGCTTCTTGACATCGTGATGCCCGAATTGGACGGCTTCGGCGTGCTAAATGCGATGGAAAACAAAAGTTCTATCGTCATTATGATGTCCCAACTCGCAAGCGACGGCTTCGTGCAAAAAGCAATGCAATACGGTGCGAGTTACTTTCTTGCAAAACCATTCGACTACAACACTCTTTTGAAAGTCATAAACGACTTTTCAACGCCTCGCCCCGCACCCCACACGCAAGTCAACGTGCGCAAAAACAAAACTCTGGACGAGAGAATCGCAAACCTCTTTATCTCGGTGGGTATCCCCGCGCATATAAAAGGCTATCAATTCTTGCGCGAAGCCATCAAAATGACCATCGAAACGCCCGAAATCATCAACTCTATCACAAAACAACTCTACCCCGGCATCGCCGCAAGGTATCAGACGTCCGCGTCGAAAGTGGAACGCGCCATACGCCACGCAATCGAGGTTGCTTGGAACAGAGGCAAAATCGAGAATATCAACAACGTGTTCGGCATAAAGATTTACGCCCCCAACGAAAAGCCGACCAACGGCGAATTTATCGCCCTCGTCGCAGACAAGTTGCTTTTGGAATGTGCGTAGTATTGTGCCAACGGCACAATACTACGCACACAAGCGGAAAATTTGAAGTCAATTTTCCATTTGTCATTGCGAGAAGCAACGAAGTTGCGACGTGGCAATCCAGCGTAGCGAAATGCGGCTTCGCCTTGATTCCCACGCTTACGCTCGGAATGACAAGCGGAAGATTCCGATTCTTCCGTAGCAAAACGGACAAAAATTAATTTGCCTATTTTCTTTGTGCCCAATTTGAGCATAAAAGAAACTTCCCTCTCTTTCCCAACAAAAGGAAAACGGCGACGCAATGCGTCGCCTTTTCCCGCTTGTCATTTTTTGCCACAAAACAACCATTCTAACCACGTGTTTTGCTCAAAGTATTAAGCGTTGCTTTTCTCGATTGTTCCGCCCGTGCAATACACAACAAAACTGCCCGTGTAGTATTTCCCCGCTCTACCGCACAAAATCGTGGAGTAGAATTAAAATGTCGGAATTTGATTATTTTAACGGAGAAAATTTTCTATGTCCGCATCGCGCGCAAAGTAAAAATGCTATGCGCTTTTCTTTGCTTTGCTTGCGGTCAGCACCGAAAGGTGGTTCGTGCGCCATAGGCGCGGACGGCTTCGCCGTCCGAGGACACGAAAGTAAAATAAAAGCACTCGTGCAGAGTGCTTTGGTTGGATTGAGTGGACTCGTTTAATAGCGAAGTGAAGCAAATAAATTTGCAAAAACGAAGCGTCTACGCAAAACAATACTGCTTACGCAGTCGTGCATTCGCACTACACTTCCGTGTTATTGTTTTCTATGTCCGCATCGCGCGCAAAGTAAAAATGCT
>DKCG01000038.1 GCA_002449145.1 Christensenella sp. UBA6880
AACACGTGAGGAAGGGGGAAGCTTTTTTTAATTGTTTTTATTAATAAAAATATTATATTCAATATGAATTATCATTCATATTTTCTTGACAATTCGCTATTCGGTGCTATACTTTTGGTGAAATCAAAATCTCATTTACGGGGGTTGGTATGAAAGAAATTACACTCAAAGTTGAAGGAATGCAATGCGGTATGTGCGAAAGTCACGTCAACGACGCGGTGCGTAAAGCGGCAAACGTCAAAAAGGTTACGTCGTCGCACGTCGAGGGCAAAACAGTCGTAATTTGCGATGATAACGTAGACGTCGACGTCATCAAAAACGCAATTCAAAAAGACGGCTACAACGTCGGTGAAGTGGACATAAAACCTTACGAAAAGAAAGGTTTGTTCTCGTTCTTGAAAAAGAAATAATCGTAAAAACGTCGATTTTTAATGTGTTCGATAAAAGCAGAAACGCCACCGAATCGGTGGCGTTTCACATTAAAATACAAAAGTTTATTCTTTAAATATCTGATAAACCAATTAAATAATCACTGGAAACATCGAAGAATTTTGCGCATTTATAAATTGCGCTTGCCGTGGGTTCTGCTTGATTATTAATCCATTTTGAAACAGCACGTTGAGTATAGCCGATTGCTCTTGCCAATACGACCTGTGTTGTTTTAGTTTCTTTCATTAATTGTTGCAAACGTTCACCAAACACCATAATAGAATTTTAGAACTATCTTTCTATTTTATGTTGACATAGAACTATAATTCTATTATAATTAAATTATCAAAAAACAGGAGGGAACAAACTATGTGGCCTTTTACAAAAAGTGAAAAGTGGTTTACAGGCGCATCCGGCACAATCACATTTTTTAATTATGCTGCAAAAGATGCGGAAATTATATTTTTTAGAGATTATCTAAAATCAATAAAGAATATAAAAAACTTGAGAAAACAGGGGGATGTACTTCGATTTTGAAAAGTTGTCATATTATCTTGCCGAGTATTCTAAAAGATTTACGAAAGGAGTAGATTTCAATTCTATGAATCATAATGCAATTGTTAGCTTTAAAAGAATGATGAATGTTGACGGAAGATCAAATCAGTTTTTGACATACTTGCAAAATATTAATCATTCGTTATATGGTATACCGCTTGCAATTGTTGCAGATTTATTTGAAGCCGATAAGATTAAAGCGAGCGATAAGTGGTTGTATGATACGAAATTGTTTACTGGCGATGTGAACTCTGTTGCGGTTGATAATACAAATCAATCTTCAGCAGACAAAATCATCTCAAAAATGGTTGAATTGGGTATCGAGATAGAGGAATAACGTAAGATAATTAGCAAAACAATTAATTAGAAAATCAAAATTAAATATTATTTTAAAAAATATTTATAGGAGGAAATAAAATGGATGGTTTTTCGAGTTATGAAGGTGATGCGGTAATGTGGAAAGTTGTGCACGATCATGGAACAACTTTTGTGCATGCAAAAAGCGAAGCAATAGCATTGCAAAGGTTTATGGCAAAATATCCAAATTATAATGTCAGAGATAT
Organism: Christensenella sp. UBA6880; assembly: GCA_002449145.1. Taxonomy (GTDB): domain Bacteria; phylum Bacillota; class Clostridia; order Christensenellales; family CAG-917; genus CAG-475. The sequence goes on from DKCG01000038.1 coordinate 1,548, forward strand.
TGTAAGAGTTTAATTTTTAACATAATTGTTTTGATAACAGTGAGCAATTAGAGCTTTTGAACTTTAATCACACTATAATTAAATAATTTAATAAATACGCAATAAAACCGAACGCTTAAAACGTTCGGTTTTGAATACACAAAAAAATATTAGAGTGATATATTGATTGATTAATACTTGAACTGCTCGGTGAAGTAGTCGACGAGGCTGTCGATGGGCAAGCGGACTTGTGCCATAGTGTCGCGTTCGCGCACGGTTACGCAACCGTCTTCGAGAGTGTCGAAGTCAACGGTGACGCAGTAGGGCGTGCCGATTTCGTCTTGACGGCGGTATCTCTTGCCGATCGAAGCGGACGTGTCGAAGTCGCAGGCGAAGTTTTTGGAAAGTTCGATATAGAGTTCTTCCGCTTTCTCGTTGAGTTGTTTTTGCAAGGGAAGGACGGCAACTTTGACGGGTGCGAGCGCGTGGTGCAAGTGAAGCACGACTCTCGTATCGTTTTCGCCGACTTGTTCTTCGTCGTATGCGTCGCAGAGAAATGCGAGGAACACGCGGTCTGCGCCGAGGGACGGCTCGACGACGTAAGGAACGTATTTTTCGTTGGTTACGGGGTCGATATAACTCAAATCCTTGCCAGACGTTTTCATATGCTGATTGAGGTCGTAGTCGGTGCGGTCTGCAACGCCCCAGAGTTCGCCCCAACCGAACGGGAATTTGTATTCGAAGTCGGTCGTCGCTTTGGAATAGAAGCAGAGTTCCTCTTTCTCGTGGTCGCGAAGTTTGAGGTTTTCGTCCTTCATACCGAGGTCGAGCAACCATTGATGGCAAAAATTCTTCCAGTAGTTGAACCATTCGAGGTCCGTTCCGGGTTTGCAGAAAAATTCAAGTTCCATTTGCTCGAATTCGCGGATACGGAAGATGAAGTTGCCGGGCGTGATTTCGTTGCGGAAACTCTTGCCGATTTGACCGATTCCAAACGGGATTTTCTTGCGGGTGGTGCGTTGCACGTTTTTGAAGTTTACAAAAATGCCTTGCGCGGTTTCGGGGCGAAGATATACGGTTGACGTGGAATCTTCGGTAACGCCGATGAAGGTTTTGAACATAAGGTTGAATTTTCTGACGCCAGTGAAGTTGCTGTTTCCGCAAACGGGGCAGGGGATTTTATGTTCGATGATATATTGTTCCATCTGCTCGTTTGTCCAACCCGAAATATTTTCTTCGATGCCGTGCTTTTGGTTGTATTCCTCGATGAGGTCGTCTGCGCGGTGACGAGATTTGCAAGATTTGCAGTCCATCAAGGGGTCGGAAAAACCGCCGATATGACCGCTTGCTTGCCACGTTGTCGGGTTCATAATGATTGCGCTGTCAAGTCCGACGTTGTAGGGATTTTCAACCACGAATTTCTTCCACCAAGCCTGCTTGATGTTGTTTTTGAGTTGAACGCCGAGAGGGCCGTAGTCCCAAGAGTTGGAAAGACCGCCGTAGATTTCGCTTCCGGGATAGACGAATCCGCGGTTTTTTGCGAGGGCAACGAGTTTGTCCATAGTCAGTTGTGCCATAAAGTTATCTCCTTTCGCACTCATCCGGATGATGAGCCGATAAATATTGTGTATAAATAATAAAATAACGGCGCAAAAAAGTCAAAGATAATCGTTATATAACATAAATTAGGATATATTTACAAACGGTGCAAACGGAAAGCGGATTGAAAAGCGGAAGGTACTTCCAAAGTGTAAATTCAATTAGAAACGGAAAGCGTAACGAATCGTTTGCCCGAAAGGGAAGCGGACAACCGAAACGGAAGCGAGTTAAAAGCGGAACGTGTCTGTAAATCTGAAAGCGGCGCAAATCAAACGCGCCACCTCGTTTGAGATGACGCGTTTGCGACGTAGATACAAAAACGTAACTTCGGGCAATTCACGCTCATGTTATGCCCGCGCGACGCTTGTTATTTGCAGCAACCGCAGCCGCCCGTGCCGCCACCGCAAATGCAGGAAAGGATGAGAATCAGCCACACAATGTCGCAAGAATTGCATCCGCCCATCGTGCCGCCGCAACCGCAGTTGTTGAAGAGCATCAAGAGCAAAATAATGTCGCAACAATTGCAGCCGCATCCGTTTGCACCGTTTGTAAAGAATCCGTTCATTTTATGTACCTCCTTCTATATTCGGATTGCTCCTACATTACCTTACGCAACCTTTGAAATTTGTGTTACAAAGGCATTGAACGGATTTGAGATAAATATATTTTTGTGTGGATCAATTAAAGCGAATGATAGGAATAGTTGCGGGATTGCTGCTTGCGCTTGTGGTGTCGGGGTTATGCTCGCTCTGCTTCAACATCGACTTAAAGTGGTGGATTGCGCTCGATAAACCCGCGTTTGTGTTGCCAAACGTGTGGTTCAGCGTGTTCGTATGCGTGAGTTATTTGTCGTCGGTGCTTGCAATATCGAGGCTTGTCGAGTACAAGCATATTTTCCCGTCGATGCTTTATTTTTTCGTTTTGGGGATATTTTGCGTGCTGTTCGTGTTCTCGTTTTTCACGCTGAAAAATTTGCTCGTCGCATTCATATCGATGACGATAGTGCTTGCAACGTCCTATGCGCTCTTTATCCGATTTCTCACGAAAGAGGTGAAAATCGCCCTTGAATTTCTGCCGACGTTTCTATTCAACGTCTACGGCTTTTTGTGCGTCCTCTGCATTTTTATGAACAATTAAAAAATAAAATCAATACCTTTTCGGGTCTTTGGTTCGAGCCAAAAGATAATCTATGCAACGGCGCCCGTTTTAATCCCTTATGCGAAAAAACAAAAAACATCTCGTTAGACTTGCGCTTTATTTGGCGTGGCATAGGGATTCGCTCAACAGCGATTGTTACCGAAAGGTCAATCGCGTGCAGCCTGACCGTAGGGCAGGGCGCAACGTAGTTGCGGTGCGCAATGACGCACGTTTGAATCCCTTATGCGTAGAAAACAAAAGCCCAACTCGTTTGAGTTGGGTTTTGTTGGCGTAGCATAAGGGATTCGAACCCCTGACCTTCTGGTCCGTAGCCAGACGCTCTATCCAGCTGGGCTAATGCTACATTCGATAGGGCTTTTCTTTAAGCATAGTTATTATATTGTTATCCAAAAGAAAAGTCAACCGTTTGCGGAAACATCTTTCACAAAAAATCACTTTGCCGTTTCTGAAAGCGGCGGCGGTTTCACTCGGTTTTGTCCTCGAAGTCTTTGAGGATTCCGTTTATGCCGTTGAACGAGAGGGTGGCGACCATTTTTGCCAAATCGTCGATTGAACGCTCTCTTGACGAGTTGAACCAGTGCTGAAACACGGTGAACATACCCGATACAACGTAGTCAAGCACGATGTCGAGGGTGGATTCGTCGAGGACGGTGTATTGCGAGATGACTTCTTTGACTCGCGCTTTGAGGGTTTTGAACAGTTTGGACACCAGGTTAGAGTTGCTTTCGATTGATATAAGATGTTGATAAAAATCGAGGTCGCTGTTGATGATTCTCGTGAGTTCCGCAAACATCTGATAGGGGTTGTGAAGCAACTCGTTTACGTTGTGTTCGCGCACGACCTGCTCGAAACTTTCGATGATTTTGTTCTCGATTTCGTCGGTGAGGTCGTAGATGCCGCCGTAGTAGTTGTAAAACGTTTTGCGGTTGATGTCGGCTTTGTCGGCAATATCTTTGATGGTGATGTCGTTGATATTCTTTTGCGAGAGCAGTTCGGCAAAGGCGCGGTAGATTGCTTTTTTGGTTTTTGCGATACGTCTATCTGTTTTTTTCTGTTCCATAGTCGATGCCGTTTATATTTTGTGGCAAAACAAGCAACTCAATCCGAAACATAGCGAGTAAGTATGTTTGTGGAAAAGAGTGTTGACGAAGATGTCACAAAAATTTCTTGTGTTTTTTCTTATTTGTGTTATAATACACATATGGGGCGCAAGTCAAGTTTTTTTAAATAATATGCCTTAAAACGAAAAGATAAATTGCAAAGAGAGGATAAAATGAAAGTCGCAATAGTTATAGACATATTTCACGACAAGGGCAACGGCACGTCGATGTCGGCGAGGCATCTCGTGGAAAATCTTGTGGAAAGAGGCGTCGAAGTCAAGGTTTTGTGCGACAACGCAGGGCAAAATACCGAAACTATGCAGGGCGTAGAGTTCGTCACGTTCCCGATACAGCAAGTGCCGATATATCAAAAGGTTATCGAACAGCAACACGCTTGGCTCGCTTCGCCAAACGACGCAAGGATAAGAGAGGCGCTCAAAGACGTGGATTTGGTGCATATTTATATGCCGTTCGCGCTCGGCACGCATTGCGCGCGCATAGCGCACGATATGGGTATACCCGTGCTCGGTTGCTATCACGTTTCGGCGGAAAACATCACTTTCAACGCCAAGATGAAGTACGTTCCCGGGGCGACGGGCGCAATGTACGAACTTCTCAAAGTCTACCACTACAAACCCGAATGGATAAACAACATACATTGTCCGTCACGGTGCATAGCCTCGACGCTTATGGGGCATTTGTACAATCAGAATTTGCATGTCATATCCAACGGCTACGACCCTGCGTTCAAGCCTATCGAGGACGTGAAAATCCCCGAAGGTTGCGAGGATAGAATCATCGTCACGAGCGTTGGCAGACTCACAGAAGAAAAGAGGCAAGACATCATCATAAAAGCGATTGCAAAGAGCAAATACCGCAATAGAATCACGCTTTTCCTCGCCGGCAAAGGACCGAAACAGGAAGAATACGAGCAACTTGCCAAAGATTTGCACGTCGATTTGCGCATAGTGTTCCTCTCGCAACCCGAACTTGTCAACTTGCTCAACGCGTCCTATCTTTTCGTGCAGGCGAGCGACGTCGAAACCGAGTCCATATCCTGCCTCGAAGCCATTGCGTGCGGCACCGTTCCCGTGATTTCCAATGCGAGAATGTGTGCGACCAAACAGTTTGCGCTCACGCCGCAATCCACGTTCAGAAAGGGCAGTTATCTCTCGCTTGCGGCAATGCTCGACTTTTGGATTTCAAACAAGAAAGCGCACGACGATATGAAACCGAAGTACACCGAGTTTGCGCAAAAATTCAGCCTTGACAAGTGCATCGGATATATGCTCGAACTCTACAATTTCTTGCTCACCGACGACAAGAGCAAGTACATCGTGAAAGACTACAACAATCCAATGGTTTTCCAACTCGACCGCGACTCGTTGGGACTCATTTCGCCCAAGCACAACCAGTTTTATAAACTGGAACGTCAAAGAAGATATATGGAAAAGAATTAGTCTTTGCAGATGAATTGCACTTTGTGCAGTGATATTGTGTCTTCGACACAGTGATATTGTCTTGCGACAGTGATATTTTTGGCTTGCGCCAAAAGTGATATTGCACACTCTGTGTGCAGTTGCGGTATAACAATGATATCGCCTGCGGCGATGATATCACTTCGTGTTGATATCGCGCAATTTTGCACGATGATATCCAAACTTCGTTTGGGTTGCGGAATATTCGAAAGCGATTTTTTTCCGCAATTATTAATTATTCATTATTAATTATTAATTAAAAAAACGTGCCGTCAGGCACGTCACCAAGCAATGCTCTTGACAACACGCAGAATTTGCGATTTGCGCAAGTGAAATTGCACACTGTGTGTGCAGTTGCGGAAGATTTGAATATTCCATATAATAAAAAAACGTGCCGTTAGGCACGTCACCAAGCAGATAATTTGGCGAAACTGCGGTTTGAGTTTTTATCCGTGTTTGAATTGATAGCGCAAATTCTCTGCGCGGTAGAGAAAATAAAATCAAGCAATGCTCTTGACAACACGCAGATTCTGCGTGTTGTCATTGCATTAGCGACGATTTTATTTTAGTTTGCCTAATCCAATCGAATAGCCTTGCGCTTTGCCGAGTTCCTTTGCGCTCTTTTTGTCGAGAAGTTCCACGCAACGAATAAACGTGCAGATTTGCTCGCAAGCGAGGTCGGAATTGTATTTATCCATATGGTGATTGTCCGCAATCGAGCAGAGATAGTCGGGTGCGGTGACGAGTGCTATTTCGGGAATATGCTTGTTGAAAAGGGGTTGACCCTCGCCGAAGTGAAGCATATTGTGACCGCGAAGGGTCATCGTGCGCACGACGTCGCGCTCTTTTATCGCCTCGTAGTAGATGTCGTCAACGGTTTTGTTGCCTGTGTACACGATTTCCACGTCAACGGGATTCGTTTGCGTATACACGCCGTCAACATCTTTCCATTCGGTGCAACCGAGATGTTCGACCGAGCAGCCCGCAACCGCTTTCAAGCCGCCTTTTTTGCCTTTCCAAACTTGCTTGTTGTCGGCAAGGAATTTTGAAGTCGCTTGGTCCGTACCCGTGCGGAAGGACGGCAAACGGAAGTGTCCCGTGACGAATGCGAAAACGAGATTCCTGTCGGTGGGGTGCTTTGTGAAGTATTCCATCATACGCAAAAGACCGATTGCGCCGTTTTCCTCGCAGAAATTGCAACCGTCGGTGTGCGTGTTGATAATAATTGCTTCGTCGGTTTCCTTTTTGCCTTTGATAACGGTGTAGAAGGATTGAGTTTTTGCGTTTTCGAGCGTGCCTTCGAGGGTGAGCGTCGCGCTTTTTTTGGCTTTTGCGGCTTCGAGAACGGCTTTTCCGTCCGTTTGGTTGACCCACACCATAGGAACTTTGAGGTAGTGAAGAATGAAGTTGAGCACTTGCCCTTCGACCATTTGGTCGGACATATCTTCCCAAATGCAAATCATACCTTTCATACCCGAAAGTTGCGCCGCCCAGAACGTGAGCAGGGTTTTGACGAAAGACGTGCTTACGGGGCCTCTGTAACTCTTTTCTATTTCGAGGTCGCTCGGCAAGGATTTGCGTTTGTCGAACGCGATTTTACTGCTGATTTTCGAGAGATTTTTGATGCGGCAGACGGCGATTTTGCCTCTTGCTCTTTGGAATCCGAGCGGGTGATTTCCGACGACCACGAGTTTGCCGCTCACGCCTTTTTCACTCGTAAGACCGCTGTAGGGGAAGGGCGATGAAACGTGAACGGGTTTTCCGTCAACCACGAGCGAGCAATTCGTTGCTTCCCAGCGTTTGAAGGTGTAAGGGGTGACTACGGTTTTTAGCCCCATATCCGCGATTTGCGCCTTAATCCATTCGCAAAACTCGTTTTGCGCGTCCGTACCCGTGAGGCGAATCCCAAACGAGTTCATAGTGTTCATATCTTCGTCCACTTTTTTAGGGTCGAAATATTTTGTTACGTCCATAATTTTCTCCTTCCGTCTTCGATTGCCGATAATTCGTAAAAAAATATCAATATAATTGTAACACATTTGTAGGATATGTCAACGAGCAATCACTTTTAACCGATGTCCCAAGCAGGCTGAATTCTGATTTGCTATATAAAAAACGAGTCGCAAAGCAACTCGTTCGGCGTGTAATTTTTTTCTATATTTGCATGTTAGGCGGTTTCGCTTACGGCTATGCGGTTGTTTGGCATAAGGCGCATAAGGAAGTACTGAATCGTCAGCGTAAATCCAAGCGAGCAAAAGACGTGTATTTGCGCAATGGACGACACGGGGTAGGGGCGTTCGATAATGCCTTTGAGGTTGGCGTCCTTTATCATAAACAGCGACGATATGAGGACGTACGCGAGCATACCCACCGAAATCATACCTTGTTTGGGGTTTCTGTACAGCGTTGTGAGGAAAAACAACGTTTCCGTGACGAAAAACATTATGAATCCCACCATAGCGACCGTGTTGTGAATTTGGCGCAAGCGGTCGTATTTTTCGGCAAGTTCGCCCTCGACTTCGAGCCATGGTACGCTGATACCCGCCGTGAGAATCGCCGCGCTTATGAAACTCAATCCCAAAAACAGAATACGCAATTGCTTCGAGTATTGACCTGCGTCGAGGCACATTTTCATTGCGAGAATAAAGCCCGCGAGGAACAGAAAACCGTAAAAGAGAATGATTGGCATATGGTCCTCTCTGTACGCGACGTACGAGAGCGATTTGAATATCGGGCGTTGTCCGCCGAGTGTGCAGCAAACCGCCGAAATCATCGGAAAAATCACGCACCAAAACGCAATCAGCACGAGTTCCATCACTCTCGAATGGTTCTTTAAGTATTTAGGAAGGGAAGTATTGTCGTTAAAAACTTTCATAGCAAATCACCCCATTCATGCTAAATATACATTTTACCTATATCATATCGACAACCAAAATTCAACGATAATGCACAATTTTTTCAACATTAAAACGCCGATTCGGGCGTTTTTGATAATTTTCGCAAAAAATTCAGTCGTTTCGTGAGACTTGTAGCGAGTGAAACGAGCGTAATAGCGAAGCGAGGTGAGTGTACTCACCAAAGCGTAGCGTCTACGCAAACAAAATGTGCTATCGCACCTGTGAAATCCACAGACACCGTGTGTTTTTTTGTTTGCTATGTCCACTGCGCACGATTTCCGCAAATACTACGCGCTTGCGTCTCTCTTTGTTTGTGGTCAGTCGGACGGAGTCCGAGTTGCGCATAAATGCGCCGTGCGACTATGTCGCACGCAAG
>DKCG01000007.1:0-4757 GCA_002449145.1 Christensenella sp. UBA6880
CGGCTCGTGTTCCGTCTGCGAACAAGTTTAGTGTAAAACTGCATAAAATCGATGCTTAACACATTACTCTCAACCGCAATATTGAGATGAAGAACGAAACAAATTATTAAACGTAAAACTGCGATATTTGGATGAAGAACAAGGAAAAGCCCTTTTGCAAATCCGCCCAACGTACTAAATCGTACGTGACGGGTGAGCAAAATGGTTTTGACACAGTTATTCGCCAAATAGCGCAGTTTTATTTGTAGCCGCGAAGGGATACAGAGCCAACCTTCCCCGCAAAATACTCTTTGTAACTTTCCGCATCGGCTTTGGGTACGGGGGTGTAACCGTGCGCGATGCAACCGTCGTTGTCGTTGTATTTTTGCATAAAATAACGGGGCGCACCCGACACGAGATAGGCGATTTTTTGAACGTCGTCGGCGGTGTGGAACTCTTTTATCAAAGTCGTACGGAACTCGAAATCGATGCCGCTGTCTTTGAGAAGTTGAATACTGGTGAGAATTTTGCCCATATCGACGTTCTGAACGCCGACGGTGTGCGCATATTTTTCGGGACTGTTTTTTACGTCCATTGCGACGTAATCGACGAGTTTGTCGTCGAGCACGGCTTTGAGCACGTCGGGGCGAAGTCCGTTGGTGTCGAGTTTGGTTGCGTAACCCATACTTCTCACCTTTGCCAAAAAATCGCAGAGGTCGGGTTGAAGCGTAGGTTCGCCGCCCGTCACGCATACGGCATCCACGAGTCCTTTGCGCTTTTGAAGATAATCGAAAACCTCGCTTTCGTCGATTTGCTGCGATTTGAGGTTGCCGATGACAAGCGGCGCGTTGTGGCAGAACGGACAGCGGAAATTGCACCCGCCCGTAAACACGGTGCAAGCGATTTTGCCGTCGAAATCGACCATTGAAAATTTTTCGTATCCGCAAAGTATCATATTTATATTTTAGCACGAGTTTGCGGTTTGGCAAATGGTTTGAGCGCACTTTACAACGACGAGTGCGAGTGATATACTTTTTTTGTCAAAACTATGGAAAAGCAAAGCAAGAAACAATATCTGTTATCCTTATTAAAACTGTTCGGCATATTTTTCAAAATAGGCTTGTTTTCGTTTGGGGGCGGATATGCGATGCTGTCTCTCATAGAAGCCGAAGTCGTCAAAAAGCAAGGGTGGATAACCCACGACGAACTTGCCGACGTGTTTGCCATTGCGGAAAGTACGCCGGGGCCTATCGCCATAAACACGGCAACCTACATAGGCGTGAAAAAGTGCGGCGTTCTCGGCGGAATCGTTGCGACGTTGGGCGTGGTTATCCCATCGCTCGTCGTCATAATCGCGCTAAGTTACGTCATCGAACTCGTAAAAGACAACGTATGGGCGGGCTACTTTTTCAAGAGCATACGCGTGGGCGTTTTGGTGCTGATTGCAAAAGCGGTGTTCACTTTTTTCAAAGACGTTAAAAAGAACGTGCTGTCATACTTGCTTATGCTCGCGTCGTTTCTGCTCGTGCTTTTGACAAACGTTCGAGTGATATACATCATACTTTCCACCATAGTTATAGCGTGTGTGGCAATGGCGATAAAGAGCGTGTACGACAAAAAAATTCTGCACTCGGTAGGCACGCCCGAGTACTATAACGAACGCGTGGGGCGCACTCTCGAAAAAGACGAATACGTGCGCGAAACCGACGTTTACCATCTCGATTCCGCATACAAAACCGTCGATTGCGAGAATATAGCGCAAATTTCTGAAAATCGGGCCGCCGCGAATAACGTCAAAGAGGGGGATAAAAAATGATATATCTTCAACTCTTTTGGACGTTTTTCAAAATAGGACTTTTCACGATAGGCGGCGGACAAGCGATGATTCCTATGATAAGTCAGGAAGTCGTTGAAAAAGGCTGGCTGACGATTGAAGAAGTACAATCCTTTATCGCGATTTCCGAAAGCACGCCGGGGCCGTTTGCGGTGAATATCGCAACGTATACGGGCGTATCGGTCTTGCAATCGGCAGGCGTCGGCGAAAGCATACTCGGCGCGATTTGCGCGACTTTCGGCGTGGTGCTTCCCTCGCTTATCATAATAACGCTCGTCGCTATGGCGTTTTCAAGTCTCATAAAGAAGCCTGCCGTGCAAAGCGTTTTCGCATACGTTCGCTCGACGGTGACGGGATTGCTCGTCGCCGTGTTCGTGGGGTTTGTGCTGTCAACGCTGTTTGGAATATCGAGCGTACTCTCTCACGACGCCGTACAATTCGACTTGATTGGCACTTGCCTTTTCGTATTTCTATTCGGCATATCGTTTGTAAAAATCAAAGGCAAAACTCTGCAACCCATTCTCATTATCGTCATATCTGCCGCCATCGGAATGCTTTGCTACGGATTGATACGTTTGTAAATCCTTAAAAACAACCGCACCTTTTACAAAAATTTTACACAATTGCATTGTATTGAGTATTTACAATTCGACATTCTTACACTATAATGTATATATCTATATTATATCGTGCGCATGCGTATGCACTATTTATGGATATTCTGTTGTAGGAGATTGTTATGAGTAAAAAGGAAAAACCCGCACCAGTGCTCGACGAGAAAGGCAGACCGCCTCTCAAACTCGACTATCCGCAGACCTTCAAGGTCGGCTTTGCGTTTGCAATCATTATGCTGTTCTGGACGGCATACGACTTTGTCGTTCCTCTTCTTTTGGAACACGCATACGGCTTGCCGAGTTGGGCGCGCGGACTTGTTATGGGGCTTGACAACCTCTTGTCTCTCTTTATGTTGCCGCTTTTCGGCAAACTCAGCGACAACGCTCACGGCAAACTCGTCAAAAAGTGGGGTCGCCGTACGCCGTTTATCGTCATCGGTACGGTTTGCGCGGTAGTGCTTATGGTGTTCGTTCCCGTTGCCACCCTCAAACAACAGGCAAAAGCGGAAGAACTCACCACTCAAATCGAAGCGCAACTTGACAGCGACACGTTTATGCAACCGCTTCTCGAAGAATGGTACGACAACGCGGTCGCAGGCAAGGAAGGCAGCGCAAACTATTGCGACCTCACCTACCTGGGCAACAATAATGTCACGAGAGATGACTTCGTGTCTTTGCGCTACTACGGCAAAATGACGTCCAAAAAAGCCGTCCTCAATATGCTCGGCGCAACGACGTACTACTATGACGGCAACGTCGTCGAAGATTTGTCTGCCGCCTCGCCCGTCGAAGGCAAAACGTATCAGGACCTCGTTGACACTAACGCCGCTTACAAAAAATACGTTGCGGCAGGTATGAACAACTACATAAGCAACGAAGTTCACGAAAAATGCACAAAAGCCGAGGACGGTTCAGGTATCAAGAGTCTTGTCGTATATATGGTCATTCTTCTTTTGGTGCTTATCGCAATGGCAACCTTCCGTTCCCCCGCAGTCGCACTTATGCCCGACGTCACGCCAAAGCCCTTGCGCTCGCAAGCAAACGCAATCATCAACCTTTGCGGCGGTATCGGCGGCGCAATAGCGTTCTTGATCTACACTGTGGTTCTGTTCGGTCAACGCCTTGAAAACTACGTCATTATCTTCGGTTCGGTTGCGGCGGGCATGCTCTTGCTTCTGGCAGGATTCCTTGCCCTCGTCAACGAGCGTAAGATGGTTGCAAAATGCCAAGAAATCTGCAAAGAATACGAAATCGACGACTTTGCGGAAGGCGAAAATCCCGAAGCGGAAAAATTTGCCGAAGAACTCATTTCCGAAGGCGACGCAGAGTACAATCTCGACAGCAAGCCCGACGGCGCGGCGCAAGAAATCGTCAACGGCACGACCAAAGAGGAAGTCGCACCCGAAACTCTCGATTTTGCAAAACAAGTTGTCGAAAACACAAAGAAAAAACATCAATCCCCCAAAGAATGGTGGGGCTCGAAAAACGACCTCGAAAAAGGCAGACTCAAATCGTTTGCGCTCATTCTCGCCTCGATATTTATGTGGTTTATGGGCTACAACGCTGTTTCTTCCAACCTTTCCATTTATACGACGAAAGCACTCAACCTTTCAGCAGGCGTTGCGTCCATTATATCGGGCGTTTCGATGGGCATAAGCGCAATCGCATTTATCCCCGTCGGATATATGGCAGCAAAAATCGGCAGAAGAAAATCCATTATGATCGGCTTCGCTCTCGCAGTCGTTTCATTCGTTCTTATCTGCTTCGCCGTTACACCCAACGACGTTGCGGCTATCCCCGCAGTGTTATTTGCTCTGTTCTACCTCATCGCAGGCTTCGGGCTCATCATTGCAAACGTCAACACGTTCCCGATGGTCACCGAACTTTCGACGGCGGAAACGGTCGGCCAATACACCGGTTACTACTACGTTGCGACAATGTCCGCGCAAGCAATCACCCCCGCAATCGGCGGCGCGATTATGGACGCAGGCGGAAACAAATACCTGTTCCTTTACAGTGCGACTTGCATCGTCATTGCAATCGTGTTGATGCTCTTTGTCAAACACGGCGACAGCAAACAACTCACCAAAGGCAGAAAACTCACCAAAGAGGAAAAGAAACAAATCAGATTGGATGCGCTTGACGCCGATTAAAAAAGCGATATGCTTACAGAAAGCACGCATTTGCGTGCTTTCTTTTTATATATCGCTTTTTTAATCTCAATCTTTCAAAATTTTATAAAACTTTTTTCCCATCCTCACGGGGGTAATTCTTCCTCTACAAAAGTGTAGCGGCGTATACTCTTAATTGAAACTTCCCCCTTCCTCACG
>DKCG01000007.1:4859-19520 GCA_002449145.1 Christensenella sp. UBA6880
CACTCGGTGCTCGCATAGAAAAGTATCGTCCTCTTGTTATATCACTCGTTCACGGGCGAAAAAATCCACACTCGCCCGCTCACTTGTACTTATCGTCAAGCTCGACGCTCGCTACGGTCATCGCCTTGCGATTCCAATTCCGTCTGCGAATGAGCAAATACCGTGTATAAGAACGCTTTGAATAAGTGCCCGTTTCGGGTGTGGGGCGAAACCCCACCCGCAATTATTAATTATTAATTATTCATTATTAATTTCAAGTTGTGATTTTCCGTTTACGCTTATCGAAAGCCACAAACCTAGCGATTCGACTCGCAATACGCCGCCCATGCAAACACGCTCGAAAACGAGTTTGTCGGGGTCGGGTACGAAATGCGTTTCGCCTTGCAAATACGGTGCGAAAGTGTGGCGCAATTCGCCGAGTTTTCGATAATGCGCAAGCAAATCGGTATCCTCTCTGCCCCACGGATACGTGCCGCGATTGAGCGGGTCTTCGTAACCTTGTTTGCCGACCTCGTCGCCGTAGAATACGCACGGAACGCCCGGCAAGGTATACTGCAATGCGCTTGCGAGTTTAAGTCTGCGTTTTGCAAGGTCGTACTGCTCGAAAGAGAGCGCAAAGTCCGCTCTGTCCTTCTTTGAATACGGCGGTTTTACACCGGAAAGAACGGTTATCGCGCGAGCGGTGTCGTGGCTGTCCACAAGGTTCATAAGAACGTCGAGAGATTGTTTGGGGTAATGCTCTAATATTGTCGTGACGTCGGATATAAATGCGTTTTTGTCGCCCGTGAGCGCGTACGCCAAAATCGCTTCCTTGAACGGATAATTCATAACGGAATCGAGTTGCTCGCCCATAAAATAGGGTCGCCATTCGCTGTACGCAATCTTTATCGAAGCGTCTTCCCAAACCTCGCCGACGACGAGCATATCCTCGCCTTCGCTTTTGATACGCGAGCAAAGTTTGTTGGTAAAATCAATAGGCAATTCGTCCACTACGTCGAGTCGCCAGCCTTTTACGCCTGCTTTCGACCACTTGTCGATAACGCCGTTTTCGCCCAAAACCAAATCGCAAAATCCTTGCGCGCTCTTGTTGACGGTCGGAACGACGGTGCTACCCCACCAACACGCGTATTCGTCGGGATACTTTGTGAAATAGTACCAGTCGAAGTACGGCGATTGCTTGCTTTGGTATGCGCCCAAATCGGGGTATGTTCCCTCTTTATTGAAATACTTGCTATCCGAACCCGTGTGGTTAAACACGCCGTCAAGCATAATTTTTATGCCTTTTTCGTCGGCTTTTTTTACGAGGTTTCCAAATTCTTCTTCCGTGCCGAGCAGCGGGTCGATTTTCAGATAATCCCCCGTATCGTAGCGATGATTCGAGCAAGACTCGAACACGGGCGAAAGATAAATCAGACTTACGCCGAGCGATTGAAGATAATCGAGTTTCGAGATTATGCCCTCGATATTGCCGCCGAAAAAGTCGTCCGCGCGGTAATCTCTGCCGTCTTCCGCGATGTCGGGGCGTTCGTACCAATCGGCGTGCAATCTGCCTCTTTTTGTGAACGGCTTGTCCCCGGCCTTACAAAATCTGTCGGCAAATATCTGATAAGTTACGCCTCGTTTTGCCCAATTCGGCGTTTTATAGTCGCGTTTCGTTACGGTTAACTGCCATTCGGGCAACCAGTCGCCGCGAATCGCCGTTCCGTCGAGTCCTCTGCCGAAGAACGCCAAATCGCCGTTTGCAAACTCGCCCTCGAAGCGATACTGCCATATGCCCCACGCCGAAAGCGCGAAAGAACCGACGAAAACGTCTTGTCCGTTTTCACTGTGCGACAGCGGCAATTCGTAGCGCAAGGACTCGCCCGCGACTTCGCCGCCCTCGCCGAAAACTTGGCGCAATACGACAAAAACTCGCTTTATGCCAAGCGAGTTGTCAACAGGGAAAGTTATGCGCGTTTCTTGATTCATAACGCTTGCCCCGTACGGCTTTTTGTGAAGCAAAGGATTGTACATACGGTTAATCGATAATTAATAATTAATAATTGAGGGCGGGTTTTTACCCCGCACCCCGAAACTAATTATTGCGCACGGCGCGCACGTTCGTCAAAATCGGATACGCCCGTTTTTGCTTTTGCAAGTGCGCGTTGTGTGATTTGCTTTTATTTTCAAAAAGTGCGTCAATGAGATGAATAATAAGGAAGCGACGTTCGAACGGCAACCCTAATTTACTATGTGTAAATGAGTTGACGTTCGGGCGTTGCTGACGAAATTAATCGCTCAATGACGGACTTTTTGCAAGTTCCAAATGCGAGTTGCGTATTCCTCAACGGCTCTGTCTGCCGCAAAGAATCCCGCTTTTGCGATGTTGACGAGCGACATACGATTCCACGTTTCTTTGTCGAGATAAGTGTCGTTTACACGACGTTGCGCCGCCGAGTAACTGTCGAAGTCCGCAAGAACCATATAACTGTCGGGTTGTCCGCCGCGACCCGTCGTGAGCGAGTCCGCGATTTCGCCGAAGGATATGTTGTTGACGCCTTGACGAAGCATATCGATGAGGCGTTTGATACGCGGATTGGTTTGATAATAGTGCGAGGGATTGTAACCTCTGCGCCACAAATCCTCGACTTCGTTTGCGAGCATACCGAAAAGGAAGATGTTGCCGTCGCCGACTTCGGAATGGATTTCGACGTTTGCGCCGTCGAGCGTACCGATCGTAAGCGCGCCGTTTATCATAAACTTCATATTGCCCGTGCCGCTCGCCTCTTTGCCCGCAAGAGAGATTTGCTCGCTGACTTCCGCCGCCGGCATAATGATTTCGGCGAGAGATACGCGGTAGTTTTCAAGGAACACGACTTTTAGTCTGCCCTTGACGTCGGGATCGTTGTTGACGAGATCGCCGAGCGCACATATGAAGCGAATGATTTGCTTCGCCATATAGTACGCGCTTGCCGCTTTCGCGCCGAAAATGAACGTGCGCGGATGAATGTCGATGTTCGGATTCTCTTTGATTTGCAAATAGAGGTCGAGAATATTGAGCGCGTTGAGAAGTTGACGTTTGTACTCGTGCAATCTCTTGACTTGTACGTCGAATATGCTGCTCGGATCGACTTCTACGCCGTTGTGTTCGAGAATATATTTTGCAAGGTCTTGCTTGTTTTGAAGTTTGATGTCGGCAAGGCGGTCGAGCACATGTCTGTCGCCCATATATTTTTGCAAGTCTTGCAATTTGTCTGCGTCTTTGAGCCAACCGTCGCCGATAAGATCGTTGAGCAAACTCGCAAGGCGCGGATTTGCTTGCGCGACCCAACGTCTGTGCGTAATACCGTTGGTGACGTTGGTGAATTTTTCGGGGTGCATACGGTAATAATCCGCGAAAACGTCGTTTTTGAGAATATCGCTATGCAACGCGCTGACGCCGTTTATCGTGTGCGAAGTCGCAAGGCAGAGATTTGCCATTTTGACTTGACCGTTTGCGAGAATCGCGTTGCGGTTGACCACATCCCAGTTGTTGGGATAGTACGCCCACAACTCGCCGCAGAAGCGTTGATTGATTTCCTGCACGATTTGGTAGATACGAGGAAGCAGACTTTGGAAAAGGCTTTGCGGCCACTTTTCGAGTGCTTCCGCCATAACGGTGTGGTTGGTGTAGGAAATGACGTGCGTTGTGATGTCCCAAGCCTGATCCCATCCGTAGCCGTATTCGTCGAGAAGAAGACGCATAAGTTCGGGTATGCAAAGCGTGGGGTGCGTGTCGTTGATGTGTATTGCCACTCGGTCTGCGAGGTTGTCGAGGCTTGGATTGAACTTCAAGTGACGGCGCAAAATGGATTGAATGGATGCCGAAACGAAGAAGTATTGTTGTTTAAGGCGCAAGGATTTGCCTTCGATGTGGTCGTCTGCGGGATAAAGCACTTTGTTGATGGACTCTGCCATAGCCTTTGCCGCACTCGCCTTGATATATTCGCCCTTGCTGAACATATCCATGTCGAAGTCTTGCGGTGCTTGCGATTTCCAAAGTCTCAAACGGTTGACCGCACTCGTGTCGTAGCCCGATACGTTCATATCGTAAGGCACTGCGTTGACAACGGTGCAATCTCTTTGAGTTACGGAGAGTTTGCCGTCTTGCCAGTTTTGTTCGACTACGCCGCCGAACTTGACCTGATAGGTTTCTTCGGGACGCGGATTGAGCCAAACGTCGCCCATTTTGAGCCAATCGTCGGGCTGTTCGAGTTGCCAACCGTCAACAATGACTTGTTTGAAAATGCCGTAGTCGTAAAGAATGCAGAATCCGTTTGCGGCATAATCGCAAGAGGTGAGCGAATCCATATATGCCGCCGCAAGTCTGCCCAGGCCGCCGTTTCCGAGACCCGCGTCGGGCTCGAAAGCGTAGATTTCGTCCATCTTTACGCCGAAACTTTCAACCGCTTTGGTTGCTTCGTCAATGATACCCATATTAAAAAGATGGTTGCGAAGAGATCTGCCGAGCAAAAATTCCATCGACATATAGTAGACTTGTTTTGCGTTCTGCGCACGACATTTCTTTTTGAAGTTTACGCGTTCGCTTGTGAGCAAATCGCGAATGACCATACAAGTTGCGCGATAGATTTGCGCTTTGCTTGCATCTTCGGGTTTTACGCCGAAATAACTCGTTAGCACGCCGGAAATGTGATTTTCGATTTCCTTTTGCGTAATGTTGAATTTCATATCCTTTCCTTCCTTCCGCTTTCCCCCGGACGAAAGATAATTATTTTTTGTTTTTATATCTTGCGGCGTTGCCGCAAAGCAAGTCTTTACAGACTCTGATAGATGTCAATGTATTTTTTTGCGCTTACTTCCCAACTGAAATTCGATTTCATATCGTTTTTGACGATTTTGTTCCAGTTGTCCTTGTCGTTGTAGGTTGCATATGTGCGCCAAACCGCATCGAGCATATCGTATGCGTTATAGGTCTTGAACGTGAAGCCTTTTCCCTCTCCCGTTTCGGGATTGTACGCGGGCACGGTGTCTTTTAGACCGCCCGTTTCGCGAACGATGGGTACGGAACCGTATCGCATGGCAATGAGTTGCGAAAGTCCGCACGGCTCGAATTTGGACGGCATAAGGAACATATCGCTCGCACCGTAAATTTTGCTTGCAAGATCGCTAGAAAACGCGAGAATGGCTCTGAATTTGTTTGGGTGACGTTCCTGTGCGGATTTTATCATGCTCTCATATTTCCAGTCGCCGGTACCGAGTATTACGACCTGAACGTCAGCACGCATAATATCGTCGATAACCGCACCCACGAGATCAAGTCCTTTTTGTGAGGTAAGTCTTGTTATCATAGCAATAAGCGGACGATTTTCGTCAAACGGCAAGTTTATCATTTCGCAAAGTGACTTCTTGTTTTCCGCCTTTTTGGTCGCATAGTTTTTGACAGAGTAATTTTCAAAAAGTTTATTGTCGGTTTTGGGATCGTAAAGCACCTGATCTATGCCGTTGACAACGCCGTGAAGTTTGTATCTGCGGCTTGAAAGAATGCCTTCGAGTCCGTAGGAGTAGAACGGATCGAGTATCTCTTGCGCATATGTTTCGCTTACGGTGGTGACCGCATTGGACGCTTCGATGCCGCCCTTCATATAGTTTACGCAATCGCCGTTCATAACGAGAGGACGCGCCCAGTCCGGCAAGCCGAGAATGTCGCCTATGAGGCTGTCGCCGTACTTGCCTTGAAACTCGATGTTGTGAATGGTGAACACCGTCTTTATGTGTTGATATTCCTCGCTTGCGCGATAGAACACGTCAAGGAATACGGGTGTAAGCGCAGTGTGCCAGTCGTTTGCGTGCAACACGTCGGGATAAAAGTCGATGAGAGGCAACGCTTCGAGAACGGCTTTTGAGAAGAATGCAAAACGTTCGCCGTCATCGAAATGACCGTAAAGACCTTTGCGTTTAAAATAATACTCGTTATCCACAAAGTAATACGTTACACCGTCGTAAACGGCTTCGAAAACGCCGCAATACTGACGACGCCAACTCAAATCGACGAAAGTCGAAGCGACAAACCTGAACGAATCGCGATATGTTTCGTTTATTTCCTCTTTGTAAAAAGGAATGATAACTCTGCAATCGTGTCCGAGTTCATTCAGAGCCTTCGGAAGAGCACCGGCTACGTCGCCCAAGCCGCCCGACCTGACGAACGGCATTGCTTCTGATGCAACAAATAGAATTTTCATAAATATGCCTCTTTTTATATTAGAGTTTGAGATAAACTTTGAATTAAAGTTTCCCCCTTCCTCACGTGTTTGGACTTCGGCGTTTGCGAGGCAATCCGCCTCGTTCGCTTTGGCTACAACACATTCACCGAATGTGTTGTTTAACGCGTCGCGCCCAACCGCCGTTCAAATTTTCCGCTTGCGCACGAAGTGCGTTGCACCAAGCAGATAATTTGGCGAAATTGCGGCGTGAGGTTTTATCCGTGTTTGTACTGATAGCACAAATTCTCTGCGCGGTTAGTGATTGCGAGAACAAGTGCGGTTTTTGACAATCGCCCCAAAAGTTTTCGTTTCTGTTTAGGGGATTCCCACGCTACGCTCTGAATGACGACGTGGGCGATTGACATTGCCGCAACGCCGTTTGAGCAATGGCTCGCCGCCGTTGCGGCTCGCGTTCCGTCTGCGAATTGACACATTTCGTTTATAAGTACGCCTTGAACGAGTATTCGTTATTTAAGCGCGCTTTTTAATAATGTTTATCCTTTATATTTAAGCGCGATATTTGAGCGTCAGACAAGGAAGCGTTCCTTAAGCGGCAATCCTAACGTACTAAACCGTACGTGAATTGACGAGCGAGGTGCGCTGACGCCGTATCACGCCAAATAGCGCGCTTAAATCACCTTGCCCTTGACCACTACCATTGGGTAGGTCTCATACCCGCTCAACACACGTCCCGGCTGAATGATAACGTCCTTGTCGGTGATGGTGTAATTGAGAGAGGCGTTTTCCATAATGATGGTGTCTTCCATAATGATGGAATTGCGAATGACTGCGCCTTTTCCAACCTTGACGGAACGGAAAAGAATGGAATTTTCGACCGTACCGTCGATGACGCAACCGTCGGCGATGATTGAATTTTTGACGTTTGCACCGCCTTTATATCTTGCGGGAACGCTGTCCTTGACCTTGGTGAGAATGGTGGAATGTTTGTAGAACAAGGCTTCTCTCACTTCGGGTTTGAGCAAGTCCATACTGCGTTTGAAATAGGTCGGGATACGGTCGATGACTGCGACGTATTCCTTGACCTCGTAGTTCATAATGTAGAGTTCGGAAAGGTTTTCTTGAAGAATGTCCTTTTCGAAGTCGTAGCAGCCGTGCGCGTATGCGTTGTCGACGAGGGATATGAGCAAGTCCTTCTTGATGAAGTAGACGTTGAGGTTGCATTGTTGCTTGCCCGTGTCGCTTGCCACTGCGTAGCGCATATCGGTGATACGGTGATTCTTGTCCGAAGAAATGATGAGTTTTCTCGGCGTAATATCGTCGGTTTTGTAGGTGAGAACGGTTATATCCGCGCCCTTTTCGATGTGGAAAGCCTCGATGTCGTCGAAATCGATATTGTAAGCGATATTCGTGTTGGATATAACGACGTATTCCTCGTTGTTGTTCAAAAGATAGCCGCGCAGATTGAACAACGCTTCGATTTTGCCCTTGTAAACCTTATGCTCGCTGTTGAACGCAAAAGGCGGGAAAAGCGTAAGACCGCTGTTTTTTCTGTTCAAATCCCAATCGCGACCCATACGAAGGTGGTCCATAAGGGAATTGTAGTTGTTGCGCGTGACGATGCCTATCGTGGTGATATTTGCGTGTACGAGGTTGGACAGCGTGAAGTCGATAAGACGGTATCTTCCCGCAAACGGCAACGAAGCCGTGGTGCGATGGATTGTCAAATCGTTAAGATGGCTGTCGGGGTCGGACGCGAACAAAACGCCCATCGTATTGTTTTTCATATTCTTCCCTCCTTAACCTATCATTTCGTTTGCGCCGACGACCGAGTTCGGTGCAAGAGTGTAGTTCGGGGCGATTACGCTGATTTTCCACTCGCCCGGATTGCAATGTTCGAGCGTTTCGCCGACCATACTGTTTTTGCCCACGACCGCGTTCCAGCCTACGATCGAATATCTGACGTCCGCGCCGTCCTCGATGACCGCGCCGGGCATAATGACGGATTCTTCTATGTATGCGTCTTTGCCGATTTTGACCGAGTTGGACACTATGCTGTTTTTGACCGTGCCGTTGATGACCGTACCTTCGCTGACGAGGCAGTTTATGACGTTGCCCGTCGGCGCAACGTAGTGCGGCGGCTCGGCGTTGTTACGCGCGTAAATTTTCCACTTGTCGTCGTCGAGATTGAACTCGTCGCCTTTGAGGACGTCCATATTTGCTTCCCACAAGGAAGAAATCGTACCGACGTCTTTCCAGTAGCCGTCAAATTGATAGGCGTACATTCTCTGTCCGTCCGCGAGCATTTTGGGAATGATGTTTTTGCCGAAATCGTTTTCGCTGTTCTTGTCGTTTTCGTCTTCGATGAGGTACTTGCGCAGTTTTTCCCAAGTGAAGATATAAATGCCCATAGAAGCCTTCGTGCTTCTGGGATTCTTCGGTTTTTCCTCGAATTCTTCGATTTGTTTGCTGTTCTTTTTGAGGTTGAGGATACCGAAGCGACTTGCTTCCTCGATGGGTACGTCGCGCACGGCAATGGTGCAGTCCGCGCCGTTGCGTTTATGCTCTTTGAGCATATCGTGATAATCCATCTTGTAGATGTGGTCGCCGCTCAGAATCACGACGTAATCGGGGCTGTAATTGTCGATAAAATCTATATTTTGATAGATTGCGTTCGCCGTGCCCTTGTACCACTCGCCCGACTTTGCGCCCATATACGGCGGCAAAACGTAGATACCGCCGCTGAGTCTGTCCAAATCCCACGGCTGACCGTTGCCTATGTATTGATGCAACTCGAAGGGACGATACTGCGTGAGAACGCCTATTGTATCGATACCGCTGTTGATGCTGTTGGAAAGCGGAAAATCGATGATGCGATACTTTGCGCCGAACGGCACTGCGGGTTTTGCAACCGACGAGGTAAGCACGCCCAGTCTTGTGCCCTGACCGCCCGCAAGAAGCATTGCGATACATTCCTTTTTGGAAATTTTGCTCATTTATTTTTCCTCCTTATATTCCGGCTTCAAAAACATAACAGAGTTTTTGGGAATATTGACTTTTATTGAATACGGATAACCGTGCGAGGGTTTTGCGCTCGCTCTGAACGAGGGGCGTCTTTCTTCCTCTCCGCCGTACTTTTTGAGCGCGGAATACAAATCCGCTCTGTACGTCACGCCCTCGGGTACACCCATAACGTATTTGAGCCTTTCGACGGGCGAGAAGTTGACGATGCATATGACGTACTCGCCGTCCGCCGCCTTGCGAATGAAGGATATGACGTTTTGGGAATTGTCGTCCACCACTATCCACTTGAATCCGTCGTAGGTGCAGTCGAGTTGCCACATCGCCTTATTTTCGAGATAGAAAGCGTTGAGGTCTTTCATAAACTTCTGGAAGGTGCGGTGGCGCGGATAATCGAGCAAGAACCAATCGAGTTGTTGAGCGTAATTCCATTCGATGAACTGCGCGAACTCGTTGCCCATAAAGTTGAGTTTCTTGCCGGGGTGTCCCATCATAAAGCCGTAAAACGCTTTGAGCCCCTCGAACTTTTGATCGTAATCGCCCGGCACTTTGTTTATCATACTGCGCTTGCCGTGTACGACTTCGTCGTGAGAAATGGGAAGAATGTAATTTTCGCTGTATGCGTACGTGATTGCGAAAGTAAGGTTGTTGTGATTGTCTTTTCTGAAAAACGGGTCGAGGGACAGATAATGCAAACTGTCGTTCATCCAGCCCATATTCCACTTGAAATTGAATCCGAGTCCGCCGTCGTAGGCAGGCTTGGTTATCATAGGATACGCGGTGCTTTCCTCTGCTATTGTGAGCGCACCGTGATACTTTGAAAGTATTGCGGTGTTCATTTGCTTTAAGAAGTCTTTTGCTTCGAGATTGTAATTGCCGCCGTATTGGTTGGGTGCCCACTCGCCGTCCTTTCTGCCGTAGTCGAGATAGAGCATACTCGCAACCGCGTCGCAACGGATTCCGTCGATGTGGTATACGTCGAACCAGAACATCGCCGCGGATATGAGGAAAGATTTGACTTCGTTTTTGCCGAAGTCGTACACCATCGTACCCCACTCTTTATGCTCGCCCTTGCGAGGGTCGGCGTATTCGTAAAGGGGCGTGCCGTCAAACAGGCGCAGACCTTGCTCGTCGCGCGGGAAGTGCGCAAGCACCCAGTCGAGGATAATTCCTATGCCCGCTCTATGGCAACGGTCGATAAATTCCATAAGGTCTTTGGGCGTGCCGTAGCGAGAAGTCGGCGCAAACATGCCCGTCGTCTGATAGCCCCAACTTCCGTCGTACGGATACTCGGTGAGAGGCATAACTTCGATGTGCGTGTAGCCCATCTTTTTGACATAAGGGATAAGTTCATCCGCCATCGCGCTGTAATTGATGTAGTTGCCGTCGGCATACTTTTTCCACGAGCCGAAATGAATCTCGTAGATGTTTATGGGCGAGCCGTAGGGATTGTAGTTTTCCCTTTCTCTCATCCACTTTTTGTCTTTCCAACGGTAACCTGAAATGTCGTAAAGTTTGGAAGCGTTTGCCGGCGCGGTCTCGAAATGCAATCCGTAGGGATCGCACTTGAAAACGGTATCGCCGTTTTCGGTAGTAATTGCGTATTTATACGCTTGGAATTGCGACGCGCCCGCGACGAAAACCGTCCAAACTCCGTCGTCTTGTTTCTGCATGCGGTTTGCTTTTATGTCCCAATCGTTAAAATCGCCCACGACCGAAACGGATGCGGCGTTGGGTGCCCATACGGCGAAATCCCAACCGTCTACGCCGTCTTCCGCACTCGGAACGGGCGAGAACATCTTATGCGCTTGATAATTCGTTCCTTCGTGGAACAAATAACTTGCATAACTGTCTTTTTGTTTTGCCATTACTTTCTCCAAAAGCAAATCCCTTATCAATCAAGGATATACTTCTAATATTATTTACGCTTATTGTAACAAAAAACACGTGCGCATACAAGAGTTAAAATGTAAATTTTTTGCAAAAATGCAAAATATGCAAAATTCGTTTTGCGAAAATTGTTAAAAACGAAACTTTGTTTCGTGCTTTTGTAAGATTTTTATTTGACGAATCCCGAAATTGCAAAAACGGTGCTTCCGCTTCCGGACATAAAAATTTTGTCGAATCCCCTCTCTTTCAACTCGTCGCAAGCGGCTTTTATTTGCGGATTGAGAATTCGGGCAGGTTCGAAAAGGTCGTTTCTCGCAACTTCGATTGCTTCAAAAACGGTCGTCGGAACGTTTGCGACGTCGAATTTTTCGCCGCACAGTTCGTCGAGCAGTTTATAGCATTTTCCGCTGTCGCTTCCGCCCTTTGCAATAATCTCGCACACCTCGATTTTGCCTTTGCTTTCCAGTTCTTCTATAACTTCGCCAACGCCCGAAACTCGGCACACGCCGCCGTGAACCATATACGGCACGTCACTGCCCAAAGATAGCAAAAACTCGACATCTAACGGCATATTTTGACCTTTTTCGCGCAGATATTCGATTGCGGCTTTATACACGCCCGCAATCGCCGCCGACGAGCCGCCGAGTCCTGCGCCGAGAGGTACGCCCTTGAAAATTTCAATCTTTCCGCCCACTTGCAAACGCTTTGCGATTGCGTCGAATTTGTCGCGAGCAAAGGCTAAAAATCTTTCCTCGTTCAATCCGTCGAAACCGCCCTTTACGAACAAGTCGAACCCGACTTTTCCGTCTACGGGGAAAAACTCGACTATATCCGCGTATTTTTCATACGGATACATAATCATATCGAGGGTGTGCATATTCCCTCTTTTGCCCGTTACGGCAAGCGAAAGATTGAGTTTTGCAGGCACTTTTGCGGCAATCATTTTTGCGAATCCTCGCTTAAATCGAGCGTAATATCGAACTCGGTGTTGTAACCCTTTATAGGCTCTTTTGCAAGTTCGATATTTCCGCCGTGCATAGTGACGATTTTTTTGCAAACGGCAAGTCCGAGACCAGAGCCTTGATTGTTGCGGGATTTTTCGCCCACCACGAACGCCTCGAACACGTCTTTTTTCGATTCCTCGTTTATGCCGAGTCCGTTGTCCGCGATTGCGATTTTCACCTTGTTGTCTTCTCTTTGAACGCTGAAAAGCAACGTCGAACCCTTCGGCGTGTACTTGAAAAAGTTGCCCGTTATATTCTCGAACACGCGCAAGAACTGCCCTTTGTCCAAGTCGCAAACGAGACGTTCTTCACAAATCTGTGCGTCGAGGTTGTAGCCGCGTATCTCGAACTCGTCGTATATTCCCGCAAGGAAACTTCTTGCAAGTTCCGCAACGTCGCAAGGCTTTTTGTCAAGCGCGAAGTCGGGGTGTTCGAGTTTGTTGTACTCGTAAAACTGATTGATTAGCGCAACCATTTGGTCGGATTTGGTAAGGATTATCTGCAAATACTTTTGCTTGTCCTCGTCGCTCACCAAACCGTCTTTTATAGCCTTCGTAAAGCCTTGAATTATGGTGACGGGAGTTTTAAGGTCGTGCGACAAGCCTGCAAGCATACGTTGTTTGTCCGCTTCGAGCGCAAGTCGTTGCTGCTCGCTCGCGTCGAGAAGGTCAACCATCTCGTTGAAACTGTCGTAAAGATGTTCAAACTCTTTCGAGCCTTTGTAATTCAAATGCTCGTGCTTTTCTTTCGACGGGAACGTCGTCATAGCGTAAGACAACACCGCAAGCGGTTTTTGAACGTGCTTGTTGATGTAGCGTATGTAAAACACCATAACAGTTGCAAACAACGCAAGAATACAAAGCACGATAACCACGATAAACAAATACACGACTGCGGTGTTGTTTTCGTTTTCGGTGAGAAAAACGGCGTAATAATCCACGCCGTCCGCCCCCTTAAAGGAAAGACGATACAGCCTTTGTTCGGAATGTGCGGCGTTGTAGGTGAGGTATTCGTACTCACGTTGCGTGAAACTCGTTTTGGTTGTGGAAATGGACGACGAAACGATATTGTACAATCCGTCGTCGCCCTTGCTCAAAAGATAGTAACGCTCTTGCGGGTTGCCCTCGCTGTCGTTGTAACTTATGGTGACGAGATAGTTGTATTTATCGGTTGCGAGTTTGAAATTGTGCACTGCTCTCGTTTCGCCGACGTTGTAGCGGACAATGCAATCGAGTTCGCCTTGCGTGTAAACGCCGCTTTCGGTGCGAGTTGAATAAACGGTGTTTCCGTCCGCCGTGACGACTTCGAGCCACCCGTTGTCGCCGAGAATTCTGTTTGCCGGAATCTTTTGATAGTTGCCGTTTTCGAGATAGGATTTATAGTCGGAAATATTCTTTTGCCGTATGTTTATGCCGTTTGGCGAAAACGCCCAGTTGACCAAAATAAATATGGCAACCACGCCCAAAATTATAATCAGCGAAAAGGAAACGAAACTGCGAATAAGCAACGCAAGGAAACTTGCGTTGTCGATGTGCGGCGCGTTTTTCATTCTTTTGTTGCGCCCGCTTTTTTTGCGATTATCGTCACAATCGACGCTTAAAGCACCGTTTTGCAACTCATAATCCTCGTTTTCGTGCAGTTTATTGTTTTTCAATCTTATATCCGAGACCTCTTAACGTCTTTATGTAACGCGGATTTTTCGGGTCGTCCTCGATTTTGTCGCGAATGTTGGAGATATGCACCATCATAGTGTTGTCGTCGTTTGCGTAGTAGTCGCCGTTAACTTCTTCGTATATCTGCATTTTGGTGAACACCCTACCCGGCGACTTCATAAGCATAAGCAAAATCTTATACTCGGTTGCCGTGAGGTTGACGGGAACGCCTCTCTTTTCGAGGGTGAGCGTGTTGGTGTCGAGGGTCAGTTCGCCTATGGTGATTTTGCCCGTGTCCTCGTCCTGCGCGTTGCCGAATTTGTAGAAACGGCGCAAGTTCGCGTTTATGCGCGCAATAAGTTCGAGGGGGTTGAACGGCTTGACCATATAGTCGTCCGCGCCGAGATTGAGCCCCAAAATTTTGTCGCTGTCTAGTTGCGCCGCCGAAAGAATGATAATGGGAATATTGCTCTTTTGACGGATATATTTGGTCAATTCGTATCCGTTCATTCTGGGCATCATAATATCGACGAGCGCGAGGTCGATTTTTTCCTTGTCGAAAATCTCGCACGCGTCAACGCCGTCCTTTGCACGGAACGTAACGAAGCCTTCGTTTTCGAGATAGAGTTTAAGCAGTTTGACTATATCCTCGTCGTCTTCCGCGAGCAAGATATTGAAACTCATCTTTCACCTCAAATATATTTATGGATAGATTATAACATAGATATAATGATTTTCAACTTAAAAAAATATAAAGAAAAGATAGAAGAAAATTAATAATTAATAATGAATAATTAATAATTGCGGGCGGGCTTTGCCCACACCCGACACGAAAACTTGTTCGAAGGCTACTTATTAACGGAATGTGCTCATTCAAAGACGGAACACGAGCCGCAA
>DKCG01000010.1:0-5378 GCA_002449145.1 Christensenella sp. UBA6880
AATCAAGGTTATCGACCTTCCCGTCGATCCGCAACTTATGGGTGCGCTCGGCGCGGCAGAGTACGCAAGACAAAAAGGCTTGGCACAAGCATAAGGGGGCAAAAATGATTACAACCACGTTATCCGCATTGAGCGGCGGAGCAATCGCAGGTATCGTCATCGGAAGTATCGCCGCATTGTTGCTCGTATTCTTCCTTCTCACGTTCACCGTCTACTGGTTCAACCTCGACATGAAGTTCATCTACTGGTTTTACAAGAAGATGAAGGTGCATTATGATCATATGGAACGCACCCACAAGTTGTGATGTGCCAAATCGCGCCTAACTTCGGCAGAGGCATCCGCCTGCCAACTCATTTACGATTAGTAAATTAGGGTTGTCAGTTCGGATGCCTCTTTCTTGTTATACATCGATTTGGCGCACCACAACGGAAGCGTTCTTCATCTCAATATTGCATCACAACAAAGGGGCGTAACTGTGTCAACACCCTTTTGCTCACCCGTCACGTACGATTTAGTACGTTGGGCGGATTCGCAAAAGGGTGTTTCCTTGTTCTTCATCTGTTTAGCGCATTATAATAGTGATGTGCTATTGAGCGAATAACTTTGTTAAAGGTATCCGCCTGCCAACTCATTTACGATTAGTCAATTAGGTTTGTCAGTACGGATAGATCTTACAATATATTTGCAACTGTTACCATTCTATCCATTCTAGTTCGTTTTCCACATCCCAAAAAGATTTTTTGTCAAAGATTTTGGCAATTAATGCATTGTCAATGCATTCTTGTTCTGTGTTGAATGATTGATCGTAGACAGTTTTAACATAGTTGTTATGTTGATCCCAAATATCGATCCTATAGGTATACTTACCCGATGATTTATCAAATATAATACCATTAAAGAAATACTTGATGTTTTTGTACTGCACGGCGCATTCTTCATATTTTGTGTGTTCAATAAAGTCTGTTGTTTTGCAATTTTTCATATCATAACCCCTTAAAAAACTTTTTGTATTTTTCATATTCAGCTGCGGTTAATAATCGTGGTTCTCTGTTATGAAAGTCATCTTTATTATATTCATGTATATGCAAAATAGGCAAATGATTGCCGGCTAATTTGGGTTCAGGATGATATGCAATTTCTTTGATTAGATAATGATCTGCATCATACTCTCTATACATCTTGAATTTGCCGTCTGCGTGTAATTGAATGTATGCATTGCTTGTATGCGATTCAACAGGAAGGCCTTTTGTATCGCCAATTCCTTCCAGTACTTTTACGCCGCATATTGTATCAATTGTTTTGTATGATTGCGCAACGTTTTTCCCAAGCGCATATGTGCCGCGTCCGCCCATATTATTTTCCTCCTTTACGGCATTCAAGATAGTTTATAACGATGGTGTCCTTTTCCATTTCTTCAAAAGCCTTTCCAAAACAAATAACCGCGGTAGGGGATATTCGTTTTAGCATTTCGTTATAGCCGGAAAGGAAAGCGGATTTTCTTTTTAAACATCCGAGAGTACTTACTGCCACAATAGAACCTTTTTCGACGCCATCAAAACAAAAACTAAAGCTGTTTGACAAGCCCCAACTTATAGTGGGAATTACGGTTAATCCTTTATCTTGCCAAAATGCGCCGCACCATCTATTCTTTGCCACATTTGCAATTTGTTTCCATAATGGCATATCAGCATATAAGGAATAGTCTGGGGTAAGCAAAAAAGAATATTGAGAGTAACGATTTAGTGTTCTTTGAGGATTATCATATATTCTGTTGAATCTATAGTCATCGACAAAGAAATGAACGCCTTTTCTTTTGTTGATTTCTGTGTCATTACTTTTTGTATCTGCACAAGAAATTAGCTCGATATTTGATACATCAATACTTTGTTTTTTTACAAGGGGGATTTCAAGTTGCCCGCAAAGCGCATATTGGCTTCTTGTAAAAAGAGGATTGTTTCTCATTAAAATACTTTTCATAAGTATCTCCTTATTCGACTTCATGGTATGACGTGTCTTTTTATTATTTTTGTCATACTAGTTGATTTTTCCTTCGATTAAGGCTATACTATATTTACCAAAGATGAATAGCAATATTCGAAGGAAATGCATTGAAAGATTTGCAAAAGCAGATCGGCTAATGCATTTCTTTTTTTTTGATCTGTACATACTTAATTAATCACCTCCTTTGTGTAGTACATTGTATTGATATCTTGCCGCATCAATGGACACCCCGCATTGAGTTGCAATTTCTGTAATTGAAAGGTTGTCAACAAGCTCCGCAGGAATTAACAACTCGCCAGCAAAACATTTAGCTTGCCATTCGGGATCTGTATACATGGCGTGTGCATTGCTTTTAATGGTATGATGCAATTTGAAGCCATAAACACATAAAAGCAAATAATGTCCAATTTCGTGAGCTATTGTCATTCTGTCCCGACCAGCTCCGGCGCACGCGCGGTCGTATACGTCTTGTTTTATTGTAATAGTTTGGCTGTTTATATTTGTGTCGGCATGATTCTGCGGTGGCATAGCGCTATTGTCAACTATTTCCCAGTTGAAATTAGGAAAGATGATCGGCATAGTCTCAAGCACTTTTTCGATAGGAAAATATATAGTGTTTTCCAGTTTCAAAAAAGCTCTAAAACCTTGCGCTATAGAACGCAATTCGGCTCTTGATTTAGGTTCTACCGAATAATTTGCCACGTTAATTCTCCTTTTTGTTTAGTATATTGAATATTATTTTAGTAGTCTCTTCATCCAATGAAGCAAACTGCCTTGCAAAGCAAATTGCTGTATCTCTATTTAATGATGGTGCATCTTTAATGTCGATTTCTACTACGTCACTAGATTTTGCAAGTGCTATTGCCAAATTGTTTTTTTCATCATCCGAGAGGTTATACAAGTCGCTGATTCTTTGTTCCCAGCTCATAGGGGCTTTTTTCTTGCCATTTTCAACAGCCGATAAAAATGCAGATGTCACATTAAGTTTTTCTGCCATGGTTTTTAAAATTTCGCCATTCTCTAGTCTTATACGCCTTAAGTACATTCCGATCTCCGATACCATTATTATAACCTCCGTTTCCCGATCGTCTAATTAACCAAATCAGGTTAATCACACTATAGGACATATTCTGATTAATGTCAACCAATTTCGGTTAACTAGCAAAAATTTTTTTATTAAAAACAAATTAATTTGATATATTGATAAAATTTTACTTTTTTTTGGGGAAAATTGATGTATAATGATAATAGGGGTGAATGGGCTATATTGCCTTTTCGCCCGCATAATACAAAAATATGTTCCGCAATCGGAACGAAAATTTTTATTAATAAAAGAGGTATGTTATGAAAAACATCGACTTGACAAAGTACGGTATCACCGGCACTACCGAAGTGGTCTACAATCCGTCCTACGAGATGCTTTTTGCAGAGGAAACGAATCCCTCTCTCACAGGCTACGAAAAAGGACAAGTCAGCGAACTCGGCGCAGTCAACGTTATGACCGGCGTTTACACGGGTCGCTCGCCCAAAGACAAATTCATCGTTGTTGACGACAATTCCAAAGACACCGTTTGGTGGACTTCCGACGAGTATAAGAACGACAATCACCCCGCATCGCAAGAAGCGTGGAAAGCCGTCAAAGACATCGCCGTCAAGGAACTTTCAAACAAGAGATTGTTTGTCGTAGACGCATTCTGCGGCGCAAACAAAGATACGCGTATGGCAATCCGTTTCATCGTCGAGGTTGCTTGGCAAGCGCATTTTGTCAAAAATATGTTCATCAGACCGACCGAAGAAGAACTCGAAAACTTCGAGCCCGACTTCGTCGTTTACAACGCTTCCAAAGCGAAAGTCGAAAACTACAAGGAACTCGGTCTCAATTCCGAAACCGCAATCGTATTCAACATCACCAGCCGCGAGCAAGTCATCATCAACACTTGGTACGGCGGTGAAATGAAGAAGGGTATGTTCTCTATGATGAACTACTATTTGCCCCTCAAAGGCATTGCGTCTATGCACTGCTCGGCAAACACCGATATGGAAGGCAAAAACACCGCAATCTTCTTCGGCCTTTCCGGCACGGGCAAAACCACTCTTTCCACCGACCCCAAACGCCTTCTCATCGGCGACGACGAGCACGGCTGGGACGACAACGGCGTGTTCAACTTCGAGGGCGGTTGCTATGCAAAGGTCATCAACCTCGACAAGGATTCCGAACCCGACATCTACAACGCAATAAAACGCAACGCATTGCTTGAAAACGTCACTTTGGACAAAAACGGCAAAATCGATTTTGCAGATAAGAGCGTAACCGAAAACACTCGTGTGTCTTATCCTATATATCACATCAAGAACATCGTGCGCCCCGTTTCCGCAGCACCTGCCGCAAAGAACGTCATCTTCTTGTCTGCAGACGCATTCGGCGTGTTGCCGCCCGTATCAATCCTTACGCCCGAACAAACGCAATACTACTTCCTTTCGGGATTCACCGCAAAACTTGCAGGTACCGAACGCGGTATCACCGAGCCTACGCCCACTTTCTCTGCTTGCTTCGGTCAAGCCTTCCTTGAATTGCATCCCACCAAGTATGCCGAGGAACTTGTCAAAAAGATGAAAAAGAACGGTTCTAAAGCGTACCTCGTCAACACCGGTTGGAACGGCACGGGCAAACGTATTTCCATCAAAGATACGCGTGGCATAATCGATGCGATCTTGAGCGGCGACATCGAAAAAGCACCCACCAAGACCATTCCGTACTTCAACTTTGAAGTCCCGACCTCTCTCAACGGCGTTGCAACCGAGATTCTCGATCCTCGCGACACTTACGCCGACGTCAACGAGTGGAACAAGAAAGCGGAAGATCTTGCAAGCCGCTTCATAAAGAACTTTGCGAAGTATGAGGGGAATGAGCACGGAAAGGCGCTTGTGCCCGCCGGCCCTCAGTTGAACTAAATATTTCAACCGCGCTATTGAGCGAATAACTTTGTCAGGCACGACTTGCCTCAAAACCGTGTACGTCTATGTACACTGGGTTTTGATTCAAGTCGTGCCTTTCGCGTTCTTCATCTCAATATCGCGGTTTCTATTTTGTTGTTAAAAGATGTAATGAGAACCGCCGTTCGCGAACTTGTAGAGCGGACTTTTGACTGATAATTATTCAAAGTGTACTTATAAACGGAATGTGTCAATTCGTAGACGGAACGCGAGCCGCAAGGCGGCGAGAAAGCGAACGCCGAGCTTGACGATTAGTACAAGCGACTGCGCCGTTTGGGTGCGTTGCTGGCGCACAAAGCGCAGTGGCACGGCTTTCAGCCGATTTGTATTGCCAACAGCCCGTCTGCTGTTCGTTGCTTGTAACGAACTAGCGATTGCTACG
>DKCG01000010.1:5537-29127 GCA_002449145.1 Christensenella sp. UBA6880
CAAACGCCGAAGTCCAAACACGTGAGGAAGGGGAAGTTTTATTTTATTGAGTTATACGCTTTTCGCCAAAAGCACCAAGTCTACGAGTTTGCCGCAAAGACGGGATTTTTCGACGAGAGAATCGTCGATAATCGTGCCTGCTTTGGCAATGGTCGCGCCTATGTAAGACGTCAAATCGCCCGAAAGCACTCTGCCGAGCAAGAACGTATAATCGGATATTATTCTTGCGGGCGTGTGCGAATCGTCGTCGATTTCGGGTGCGTCCAAAAGTTTGAGCGCGTTGCTCGAAAACAGCGGCGAATCGTCCGTAGGTCTCTTTGCCATAGGAGCGTTGGTCACTTGAACGGGCGTGAATTGCGCTTCTGTTTTTGTCTGCGCTTCGTCTGCGTTCGACGTGTCTCGGGTAGGTATCGCAACTACGGTTTCGGCTTTTGTATTTTTATTTTCGTGGATTCTAATAGGTTCTTTTTGCGGTGAATCGGTTTTTAAGGCAAACACCGTCGTTTCGTTTTCGGGGCGGGGTATCGTTTGCTTTTTCGCTTTGCTTTGTTTTGCGGCTTTAAGCAAAATAACGTCGCCTATGCACGCCACGCTTTGCGGTGAAAATTGCTCGGTTTCGGTGTAGAGTTTGGACACTTTTCCGCTTTTTGCGAAGTCCACTTTTGTGATTTCGCCTTTTAGAATACCGCATTGCGTGTATACGTCCATACCGATAACGCCGCTTGAAAACGCGGTGAAGTCAACGTCGCTTACACATCTTAAGTTTGCGTCGTTTTGAATTATAATAGCGTCGCAAAAGCACAAAACATCGTCGATTGGCAACAGTACGTCGCAGTCGTTTTTGCAAGACGAAATTACAAAATATGCGATACAGTTGCAACCTTGCGAAAAATATGCATTTTTTATGCGCCCAACGACTTTTGAATTCTCGCGCTCGATAATCGGTTTGAATAAAAGAGAAGACAGTTCCATCATAGTTTTCACCTCTTTTGACGGTATGCCAAAACCGTGATTTTTATGCTCGAACGCCGTGAAAAAGAGAGCAATAGAATATGTAAAAATTGTCGCAAAAAGTCGAATTTGCGGTTAGAACACCGCTTTTCTTGACAAAAATTTCTATTCTCCGAAAAATACGTTTTGTATGAGAAAAATAGGGGTTATCCACCGAGTTGTCCACAATTTCGGGGCAAAATGTGGATAACTTTGTGGAAAAGGTGGTATTTTTATGCTTGTATGAATATGATTTCTTTTGTAACTATATGCGAGTCGGATTTTGTCGAAACAACGTAATAGAAAAAATCTTCACGATATGCGGTATTGCCGCATTGCTTATCGTTTATTGCCTCGGCGCGCCGTTTGCGGTGCGTGCGATAAGGGGCGAAAAACAGAAAACTTTAACCGTTGTCGTTGATGCGGGACACGGCGGCGCGGACGGCGGCGTAAAGGGCAAAAATTCGGGCGTTGAAGAAAAAACCTTGAATCTAATCATTGCAAATTATCTCGGTCAAATGCTCAACGCTTGCGGATTCAACGTCGTATACACTCGCAAAAACGACGTTATGCATACGTTCGAGGGAGTGACGGACAACAGAAAGCGCGCGGATATGTACAGGCGCGGACAAATCGTGAACGACGTCAAACCGCGTCTTGTCGTGAGCATACATATGAATTTCTATTCGTTGCCGTCGAGGCGGGGCGCACAAGTGTTCTATTCAAAGCAGAGCGAAAGCGGCAAAGAGTTGGCAACCGCGTTGCAAAACGCTCTCAACAAAGAGATAAACGCCAAAGAGGGCGGCAGAGAATACAGCGCGCTTTGCGCTCGAAAATATCTTTTGGAATGTAGTCCGTATCCGTCCGCAATCGTGGAATGTGGATTTTTGAGCAATTACGCCGACGAAGTAAATCTTCAAAAAACCGAATATCAGGTTGCAATAGCAGCCGTGCTTTGCAACGCGATTGCTCGTTACGCGTACGGCGTTGATTGAGCGGTGAGTTTGCCTATTCACTACGGTATAAAACAGCGCAGATTTGTTTTATCGCATAAGGTAAAGGCTGAGAGGGCTTTTTCCTTATGAGCATACGGCTTGTACCAAACGCTTGACTTTCCTTAAACTACGAACGGTGTAAAGTTGGATTTTACCGCTTCGCGCGCGGATTTTACGCGCGTATAAGCGCGCTTGCGCGAAAAAACCTTGATTTATGTAGTTTTATCGTCTATAATAAGACATTATGACAAACGCATTTGCTTTTCCATGTCAAAAAATCCTCAAAAAGCATAGCGACGACGAGGAAATCGCGCTCATTTTGAAGGATATAGAAAACGCCAAACAAGGCGTTATGACCTTTTCAAAAGAAGTGAAAAAGTATATGCTTCAATTTATCCACGCACGCTATGACGACAATCAAGAGGTTATGTCGCTCATAGAGGTGCTGAGGAAGTGGAGCAAGTACGAAACGTTCAATTCTCTCGAAATCTTCCAATTGCAAGACGAGTGCTATTTTTGGTACGACTTCTTGCACGCATACGGCGCGTGGAAAGTGATAGGCAAAACGTACGGATTCAAGGACGAGGAAGAAGCGCTCACCGTGCTTGTCAGACTCGTCAAACTCGACGAAAGCGTTTTCAAGGCGTATCCGGAATTGTAATTATGAAAAACGTACACGACGGACATAGAGAAAGAGTGCGTGACAAAATACGCAAAGGCGGCTTGCCGTCTTTTCAGCAACACGAAGTTTTGGAATATTTGCTTTTCCCGTTCGTTCCGAGGAAGGACACCAACGAGATTGCGCACGCACTTATCGACAAATATTCTTCGTTTGCGGGCGTATTGAACGCAAGCGAGCGCGATTTGAAATCCGTCAGCGGAATGACGGACAACGCCGCGTTGTTTTTGTCCAAACTGCCCGAGATTATGAAACTTTACGTCAACGACGTCAACAGCGACCTCGTTCGCGAGGACTTGTCGGGCAGAGGCAAGGCTCGCAATTTCTTGTGCGGTCAACTTTTCGGCTTGAATCAGGAACACGTTTGCGTAGCCGCCCTCGACGCACACAGCAGACTTATCAAATGTGAAATTATAGAACAGGGAAGCGGCAGCGCCGTGTTTTTCAGCGTAAGAAAAATCGTCGATTTTGCATTGAGTTGCGGCGCAAGCAATTTGCTTTTGGCGCATAATCATCCGAGCGGAAATACAAATCCGTCCGACGCGGATCGCGCTATGACGAAGGAACTGTATTTGACGCTCGCAAACATCGGCGTAAACCTTCAAGACCACATCATTTTCGGCGGCAGCCAATACTATTCGTTTGAAGAACACAACGAATTTAAGCAAATTCAAAACCTACAAAAAG
This sequence comes from Christensenella sp. UBA6880, assembly GCA_002449145.1. GTDB lineage: Bacteria > Bacillota > Clostridia > Christensenellales > CAG-917 > CAG-475. Next base: position 8,889 of record DKCG01000010.1, read on the forward strand.
TAATAAAAGAAGGTATATACAACTATGTCTGAAACAGTCAGAACACGATTCGCCCCGTCACCGACGGGATTTATGCACATCGGCAACTTGCGCACGGGCTTGTACGCATTCCTTTTCGCACGTAAAAACGGCGGAAAATTTATTCTTCGTATCGAGGATACCGACCAAGAACGCAAGGTCGAAGGTGCGGTGGAAATGGTGTATCGCACCCTCGCAACCGCAGGCATAACCTACGACGAAGGTCCGGACAAAGACGGTGGCTACGGTCCGTATATCCAAACGGAAAGGATGGGACTTTACAAGCAATACGCAGAAAAACTCGTCGAACTCGGCGGCGCGTACTATTGCTTCTGCGACAAGGAAAGACTCGAAAGCCTCAAGGACGCAAACGGCGTTCACACCTACGACAAGCATTGCCGCAATCTTTCAAAGGAAGAAGTGCAAAGACGTCTTGCCGCAGGCGAGCCGTACGTTATCCGTCAAAAAGTTCCCGAAGGCGTAGTGTCAAGTTACACGGATATGGTTTTCGGCGAAATCAGCGTTGACAGCGCGGACATCGAGGACGGCGTTCTTCTCAAAAGCGACGGTCTTCCCACCTACAACTTCGCAAACGTCGTTGACGACCACCTTATGGGCATAACCCACGTCATAAGAGGCACGGAATATCTCAGTTCTACGCCGAAATACAACCTCATTTACGACGCGTTCGGTTGGGAAAGACCAAAATATATGCACTTGCCGCCCATTATGAAAGACGCCACGAGAAAACTCTCGAAGCGTTTCGGCGACGCAAACTTCGAGGACTTCATCGCAAAGGGATATTTGCCCGAAGCGGTCGTCAACTACATCGCGCTTTTGGGTTGGTGTCCGAAAGACAACAGAGAAAAAATGACGATGGACGAAATGATAGAAGCGTTCGACGTGGACGGCATTTCGCACAGCAGTTCCATCTTCGACGAAGCGAAAATGCGTTGGCTCAACGGCGAGTACCTCAAAGCGATGAGCGCAGAGGATTTTGAAAAAGCCGCTACGCCGTGGATTGAAAAAGCAATCGAGGGCAAAGATTACGACGTAAAAGAACTCGCTTCGCTTATGCAAACCAGAGTGGATATTTTGAGCGAAATTCCCGAAAAACTCGCATTCCTCAACGAGTTCGGCGACTACGACCTCGCTATGTACGAACATCAAAAGATGAAAGTCACAAAGGAAGTTGCCATCAAAGCGGTTGAAGTGGCAATCGACGCACTCAAAGATTTTGAGGACTGGAATGCGGACGCAATCAAGGAACAAATCAAAACTTGCGCAGAGCAAGCGGGTATGAAGGGCGGACAGGTTATGTTCTGTATGCGCGTTGCGCTTACGGGCGCACCCGTAACCCCCGGCGGTGCAATCGAAATGGCTATGGTTCTCAAAAAAGACGAAACTTTGCGCCGTTTGAACTATTCCTTGCAACTTCTCAAAAACGCACAATAATTTGCGGATTTGAAGACATAAAAACACGAACGTATGAAAGGACTCTCTTGCAAGAAAACGATAATAACCTTGTTGCTCGCAGCGCTTGTTTTGACGAGCGTTTTCGCCGTTTTTGCACCTTCACAAACCGCAGAGGCTCTAAAATGGGGCGGTAAGGATTCGAGCGAATTTTGGTATTACGGCAAAGATTATCTCGACGTCGAATCGGCAAAGGAAGTCGTGAAAACTTGGAATTTGAGCAAGGTTTCGAGCCCTATCGTCATAGCGGTTATCGACACGGGTATCGACGCAAAGCACGAACTTTTTGCCGATGACGAAAACGGCGTAAGCGTGCTTGCAAAGAACGAGAAGGGCGAAATTCTCGGCTACAACTCTTATAAGGGTGCGGACGAGAACGGAAACGTTGACATAAGCGATGCTTCGTCCAAACACGGAAGCGCGGTCGCTGGCAATATCGCTATGCTCATAAGAGAGTTCGGACTTGAAAACTGCATAAAGATTTATCCGATAAAAGCAAACACGACTAACACGACCAATACGACGGGAGACAGCACTTTCAAACTCGCAAGTCTTTCCCGCGCGCTCGACTGGGCGGTGGACAACGCAAAAGCGGACGTCGTAAATATGTCGCTCGGATTGACCGGCGGCGACATAGAAAGCCTCATAAAGAGCAAGCAACTCACGCAAGACGAAGCAAACGCTTTCGAGGTTGCGGTTGAAAAGGTTCGTCGCAACGCAGTCGTTTCGGCGGCGGCAGGCAACAATAAAACATCCGATCAGAACGCTTCGGATTTGTTCTATCCCGCGGCATATCCCGGCGTATTGTCGGCAATGAATCAGTATAAGAGCGAATTGTATTCCGGGTCCAACTTCGGCTCGACCTATACGCTCTGTGCCCCGGGCTTCGATATTTATACCTCGAAAGGCTATCAATCCTCGAAGTCGGTGTATGGCACGGAACAAGGCACGAGTATGTCTGCTTCGTTCGTAAGTTTTGCGGCGGCCCTTTTGAAACTCAGATGTGAAATCGAGGGCAGAAACGTCGATTCCGTTACGCTCGCAAAACTCGTCGAAGCGATTATGACCAAAACGCTCAAAAAGAACGACGTTGAATACAAAGTTCTCGATTTGAACGCTATCGTTACAACCGATTTGGACGGCGTGAAAATAGGCTACGAACAACCGAAGTCCATAGAGATTAAGCACGACGGTAAGGTCGGCGAAGGCGATTATGCGGGTATGGTGTATATGCGCGCGGACAATGCCTACGAACTTACGTTCTACGCGCAAATCAATCCCGTGGGCAAGGTAGATCCTGACGTCGAAAACGCTCTCGAATGGACAGTGCAACAAATCGCGTCCGCAGACGACGATACGCCCGTTTCCGAAGCCGTGTCCATAGGCAAAGGCACGAGCGTGAAGTATACCCCCACAAGGGGCGGCGATTTTATCGTAAAGGCAAAAATCCCCGGATATTCGGCAACGCAAAGCGTTCAAATCCACATAGAATACGGCATTTATTACGTCGGCGAAGTCAGAGTTACGCTTGCGGATAGTGCGCAAAAAGACGTGTCGGAAGCACCTTCGTCGGCAACCATTTATACGAGAGAAACCACTCGTTTCGCACTTACGGGCGTGAAGTATCTCAATCCCGACGTCGAAACCAAATGGTACGTCAACGGCGAATACGTCGCTTCGGGCGAAGTGCTCGACTTCACACCAAAGAAGGCGGGAACGTATTATATCACCGCTCGCTACGGCGACAACGCTATGGTGGATTTTCAATACAAATTCACCGCCAACGTCAAGTCTGCGGTATTGCGTCCGCTCGATTTGTCGTTCTTGATTATCGGACTTGTCGCGGCAGTTGCAATCATCGTGACCGTCACCGTCTTTGCGGTGCGCAAAAAGAAGGCGAAAATGCAAAGCGATACGGAACAAACGGATAGTAACAATGCGGAATAACCGCATCGGGCTGGCTAATAAAATGTTGCTTGATATTAAATATTGTATATGTTAATATAAAATAAAGATAATCAAATAATTATATACGTTATGTGCAATATAATACTGTTTGATTATTTGAAGATACGGAGGAAGAATGAAAAAATACGATTATCTCGTAGTGGGAAGCGGACTGTTCGGCGCAGTGTTTACGTATTTTGCTTTGAAAAAGGGCAAAAGCGTTCTCGTGCTTGAAAAACGCGACCACATCGGCGGCAATGTCTACACCGAAAACGTCGAGGGCATAAACGTGCATCGCTACGGAGCGCACATTTTTCATACGTCCGACAAGGAAGTGTGGGATTTCGTCAACGAATTTGCCGAGTTCAACAACTATATAAACTCGCCGATTGCAAACTACAAAGGCGAATTGTACGATTTGCCGTTTAATATGAACACGTTTAGCAAGTTGTGGGGCGTTGTCACACCAGACGAAGCGCGTGCCAAAATCGCCGAACAAGTGGCTAATCTCGGCATAGACGAGCCTAAAAACCTCGAAGAACAGGCTTTGAAACTCGTAGGCACGGACGTATATACCAAACTCGTCAAAGGCTACACCGAAAAGCAATGGGGCAGAGATTGCAAAGACTTGCCCGCGTTTATAATAAAGCGTTTGCCGTGCAGATTCACCTTTGACAACAACTATTTCAACGACCGCTATCAGGGCATACCTATCGGCGGATATACGCCCATAATCGAGAAGTTGCTCGACGGCGCGGACGTGATGACAAACACGGATTATTTCGACTTTATAAAGGATAATCCGAACGTTGCAAACAAGACGGTGTACACAGGTATGATAGACGAGTTTTTCGGATTCAGATTCGGCAAACTCAAATATCGCACGGTGCGTTTCGATACGAAAATCCTCGACACGCCAAACTATCAAGGCGTTGCGGTTATGAATTATACGGACAGAGAAACGCCGTATACGCGCATTATCGAGCACAAGCATTTCGAGTTCGGCACAGGGCAAAAAACCGTGATAAGTTACGAGTATCCGACCGAATGGCAAGAGGGTATGGAACCTTACTATCCCGTCAACGACGAGGAAAACACCTCGCTTTATGCGCGGTACAAGCAACTCGCAACCGAGCGCCCCGACGTGATTTTCGGCGGCAGACTCGGACAATACAAATACTACGATATGGACAAAGTCATTCGCTCGGCTTTGGACATAGTAAATAACGAAAAACTAAATAATGGAGTGCATATATGAGTCTTATTACTGTGCAAAATGTTGTTTTTCCTAAAAAGGATATTTGTGAACGAACAGGCATGTATTTCAGACAAATAGGTTTTCCAACAAAGCCTATTACTAATGATATCGAAAAAAAGTTTGTTAAAGATCAAAGAGTTGCTTTCGATACGTATTTTAATTCCTTTTCTTTGCTAAAGTGGTACACATATACGGTTGTCAATAATCTTTATCTGTGCATCAATCTAAAAGGGAAATTTAAAATCAATTTAGTCCATATGTATCTTTCTGATGGTGGCGTTATTAATTATAAAATAATTAGAACACATATAGCAGAGAGTGATGTTAAGAAGATGTTTAAATACGAATATGTAACAGACAATCCTTTTGGGTGCTTGTCATTTTCAATAGAGTGTTTGGAAGCAGATAGCATATTATATGATGCTGCATACTGCAGTGATATTGAAGATAAAGATATTTCTAAAGTTAAACTCGGTATTGGAATATGCACATTTAAACGCGAATCTTATGTGAAACGTAATGTTGCAAACATGTTAGATGATATCATTAATAATGCACAATCTGAACTGTTCAATAAATTAGAGGTGTTTATCTCTGATAATGCAGGGACATTGGAAGATTTTGGGAATGAACATATTCATCTATCACAGAATAAGAACACTGGTGGTTCGGGTGGTTTTACAAGATGCATGATTGAAGCTTTGAAATATAACGAAATATCAAAAGACAAGATTACTAATCTAATAATGATGGATGACGATGTAAAGTTTGATACCACATCACTTTTGCGAACTTATAAACTTCTAAGTCTAATTAAACCTGAATACAGAGATACGTTTATAGGTGGCGCAATGTTTAAAATGGATAAACAAAACATTCAACACGCAAGTGGAGAATTTTGGCATGGCGATAGGTGCGAAAGCTTTGTTGAGACGTTTAATAGCAACCGAGATATGGAGAGTATATTAAACATATTGGAGAATGAAAACTTCACCATAGCAAATTATCAGGCATGGTGGTTCTGCGCAATACCAATGACAACCATTGCATATGATAACTTATCTATGCCGTTTTTCATTAAAAGTGATGATATTGAATATAGTATTAGGAATTTAAAAAATCTTATACTGCTCAATGGCATAAATGTTTGGCATGAGTCTTTTGAGTCCAAGTATTCTGCACAAAATGAGTATTACACTGTTAGGAATTATCTCATTTCAGCTTCTGTTCATAATCAAGCAATAACAAAAGAACGCATTCTTTCATTTTTATCGAACTATGTTAAACATTATATTTGCAATTACAAATATCTGGAAATAGAACATTTTTGTAATGCAATTAACGACTATTTAGGTGGCGTTAAGAAGTTAGAGTCTATAAATATAGCAGAATACCATAAGAGCATTTTATCCAAAGGATATAAGATGATCAATATTGATCAGTTGCCGATAAAGGTTACAGAGGAGCAATATTATCATGATATTTCATTTAATCCTAATTGGTCAAAGCTTAAAAGAAAATTTGCAAAATACACTATCAATGGATTGTTACTTCCATCTAAAGGCTATGCAGTGCTTGGAATGTGGGGTGGTTCCTATGAACAAACTTTTGGAAAGAAATATCTTGTAAGATATGAAGTACAAACTAAAAAAGGTTTTATTCTCAAACGTGATTTTAGCAAAGCGATGAAGATGCTACGGTTATATGAAAAAACTAAAAGGAATATAAAGAAAAATTTCGATTGGGCATATAACGATTTCTTAACAAACTGGAAAGAGTTGCCGACATATGAAAATTGGAATAAACAATTAGAGCTAACTTCGAATGATATCAGCAAGGGTTAATGTTTTAAGTTAGAACTTTGCAAAAGGATTCCATATAAAATGCAATATTAGCACAACAATGAAAGGGAATTCTAATAAAAGATATTTGTGATGGATAAAAATGAAAACAATAATCAAAAATGAATTTATAAAGAAATGTACGGGTTGCGCCGCATGCTGTAACACCTGTCCCGTAGACGCAATAGCAATGATTGAAGGGCATAATACTTTTTTGTATCCGCATATAGATGAATCAAAATGTATTAATTGCGGTAGATGTGAAAAGATTTGCATTGTTAATAATTTGAAGAAAAACAATATAAAGCCTAAAAAAATGTATGCATTTAGAGCCTGTGAAGACATAAGAATGAAATGTTCGTCTGGTGGTGTTTTCCCGATCCTTGCTAATCAGATAATTGAGAATGGCGGATATGTGTGTGGCGCGGCCTTTGATGAAGATTTTCATCTAAAACATATTTTAGTTAGTGATAAGGAGAGCTTGCGCAAGCTCTATCTTTCAAAATATGTCCAAAGCAACATAGGTGCGATTTACAAAGAGATAGAACAACTATTAAAAGCAAATAAAACGGTACTGTTTTGTGGCACTCCCTGTCAAGTTGCAGGGCTGAAGAATGCTCTTAATAAAGATTACAAGAACTTGTTTACAATAGATATCGTTTGTCATGGTGTGCCATCACAAAAATTATTTGATTTGTATTTGAAAGATATTGCTAATGGTAAAAGCATAAAAAATATTATCTTCAGGAATAAGGAGTTTGGTTGGTCTTGCGAACGCATGTGGATTGAGTTTGACGATGGTTCTGTTTACAATAAGTCGCGCGCAGAAGGAGATCCATATGTAACGGCGTTTTTAGAGAACATAGATTTGCGTGATTCTTGTGAAAATTGTAAGTTTTCTGAATTGCCTAGAATTGGTGATTTGACAATAGGCGATTTTTGGGGAATAGACAAAGTAGATAGTACGCAACAAGATAAATTTGGAACATCGATAGTCCTTTGTAATTCACATAAAGGAGAAAAGTTGTTCGCTCTACTTGAGGGCAAAGGCATTATAAAAGAGTATCCTTTCAATGAAAATCTGCCTAATAGATTAAATAATGCAGTCTTTTCGCATAGTAAACAAAAAGATAGGTTTTTTACACTGCTTAACCATCACAGTTTTTTGGAAAGTGTGAGTTATATAAAAAGTGGGAGATACGACATAGGTCTCGTTTGTAATTATTTAGCAATAAATTTTGGCGGAGGGTTAACACAATTCGCACTTTTCAATGTCCTTGAGGATTTGGGGTATTCAACTCTTATGATAGAGAGACCACTTGATGCTCCGGAGGTTGCGAATAGTATTTTATTAAATCAGCTTTATGTAAGCAATCCATTCCCCAATTGCTCGATTAGATATAAAACAAAAGATTCAATGAGAGCACTGAACACACTGTGTGACAATTTCGTTGTCGGCTCGGATGTTTTGTTTAGAAATTCATTGTGGAAAAAAATGGGCAAGATATCGACATTGGATTGGGTTGATAATACTAAAAACAAGATAGCTTATGCCGCGTCATACGGATTTGATTTTATGGAAGGGACAAAAGCTGAAACAAGTGAAATGGCATATTATATGCAGAGATTTAATTCGTTTTCAACCAGAGAAGAGAGTGGAATTAAACTTTTTAAAGAAAATTTTGGGGTGTCTGCCACACATGTTTTAGACCCTGTATTTTTGTGTGATGTGTCACATTTTGATGATTTTGCAGCAAAATCATCAATACATCAGGAGGGGAAATATATATGCGCATATCTTTTAGATCCTACACCAGAAAAAATAAATATATTAAACTTTGCAAAAGAGAAATGTAACCAGCCTTATTATATTTTCTCAGAATATTTCGATAATCCGCAACTTAAAGCTTTTAAACAGAACAATGTGTCTGTTAGGTTTGAAGTGCTTCGTAGTGAGGATAGACTTAATTATATAAAAAACTGTGATTATTTTATCGCTGATTCATTTCACGGAATTTGTTTTGCTCTCATATATAATAAGAACTTTATTTGTATTGCGAATAAAGCGAGAGGGGCGACCAGATTTTATTCTTTATTGAAGATGGTAGGATTGGAGAATAGGATTGTTGAAAGTTTTGATGATGTGATAAAAAATCCTATTTTGTTTGAGCCTATTGATTTTTCTCGAGCCAATGACATCTTATTAAAAGAGAAATGTCGGTGTTTATCATGGCTGAAAGAGGCTATATTAAAATCCAACAAAACAGCCTATGATGATTATGACATAATTATGCAAAAGAATCTTGAACTGACATCGCAAATTAATATGCTTAGGAAGATACTACATGTTGATTATGCTTTTGAAACCGATATCTACAAGTATATCGATAAACTAAATGCGGAAAAACATAACCTCGTAATATCAATTTCTTCAAAAGATACGCCAGGAATACCATTGAGTGCCACTTTGGCAGAAAAACTCAAATCACTAGGGATTAATACCAATTTACAAGGCAAGCATTGGTGCGGATACTCTGCAATTATATATAAGGGGCTCGTCGCTGATGAAAAATGTGTCTATGAACAATCTGTAGATGTATCTCTTTATTCAAATGGATTGAATATAGAGTCGGTATCTGCTCCATTGCATGCAGGAAACAAATCATCAATTCGAATTAATGGCGTTGAGTATTCACTCAATAGAAGAGGACTGAACTTTGTTATCTATGATTTAAACAAGCAGTGTGTTACGGATCAAATATCTTTTGATACACATGTCCCTTCTTTTGTATCAACGAGATAAATGTTAATTGGCACTGGATTTCTTAAGGTTTTGACGAATTGAACAATGATAACTTTATCGCGCTGGATTGTCGGCGAGGGAAAACTTAATACGCGGCTTGAAAAGGCGACCGCGGGTGAAGATAAAGTGACGTTGCAAAAAGGCGGCAGCGTCGGTTTCGACACGTACTTCAATAGTTTTTCCGAAGCGGTTTTCAGGCAAAAGACTTTGATTGAAAAGGCGATTGCGTTCGCTGAAGTCGAAGGCGCGGTGAGGGTCGAGGTGTATTCGTCAAAACGCGGCGAAAACGGCGTAATCGATACGCTCGTTTGTCAAAAAGAGGACTTAAACGTCGAAAAACGCACGATTGAAGTGCCGTTTTCGTTTGACGACGGTTGTTTCGTGTGGTGCAGAATAGTTGCGCTTTCGGATACGGCGACTGTGTTCGGCGGCGGCTACGCGACAGAGCAAGAAAAGCAAAGACGAGCGAATCTTGCCGTCGTGATTTGCACTTTCAAAAGAGAATCTTACGTCAAAAGCAACGTCAAGGCGTTATGTGAATTTGCAAAGCGCAACGACGAAAACGTAACGGTTTACGTCATCGACAACGGACAGACTCTTTCGCGCGAAGACGTGGCTGACGCCGTGCTCGTTCCAAACAAAAATCTCGGCGGAAGCGGCGGTTTTACGAGAGGAATGATAGAGGCGCACAATGCCGGCGTGCATACGCATTTTCTGCTTATGGACGACGACATTTCTTTCAATCCCGAAATCGTTGCGCGTACTTTGCGCTTTTTGGAATACGCAACGTCCGAAAACGTTGCTATCGGCGGCGGTATGCTTCGCGAGGACAAACAAGAGATTCTTTACGAACTCGGCGGACGCTGGAACGGCGACAGACTTTGCGGTTTCTACAGCGATTTAGATTTGTCCGAAAAGGAAAACTTGCTTTTCGACAAGCCCGAACGTCCCGACTATTGTGCGTGGTGGTACTGCTGTATGCCTATCGGCGTGATAGACAGACACGGTTTGCCGTTGCCGCTTTTCATAAAAAACGACGACGTGGAATACGGCGTGCGTTGCAAGGAACTTGACTGGACGTTCTTAAACGGCGTCGGAGTTTACCATTCGCCTTTCGAGGCAAAGTACAACGCTTCGCTCGAATACTATATCAGACGAAACGAACTTATAAGCAACTGTTATACGACAAAGCGCAGCGGATTCAAATATTTTTGGAAAATCGTGCGTTGCGTGGGGATTCAACTCGTTCAGCAGCGGTATTTTGCGATTCCGTATTCCGCCAAAGGTTACGACGATTTCCTCAAAGGCGCGGACTATCTTGCAAATCTCGACGCCGAAAAACTCAATTCGGATTTGAGAAAGGGTATGCCGAAAATATACACGAAAGCCGAACTCGAAGATATGGGCTACGACTTAACGAATATTTACAAGAGCAAACCGCGCTCGGAATTTCTGCAGGCGATTACGCTCAACGGCTATCTTATTCCGAAATTTTTGTGTTCGAAGCAATCGCGCGAGGTCAGAATCATTGACAGCACTGATTGCCCGCCGAGAGATTTCTTCACGTCGCGCAAAACGCTTCAATACAACCCGCTTTCCCAAACGGGATTCTTCACCGAAGAAAAGTTTTCAAAGGTGATAAAGGCGGGATTTATGCTCGTGGGAAAAGCATTCAAAATGCTCGTCGAATATAATAGAGCAAAAAAATCGTTCGTGAGAAATCAAAAGTATCTCACGTCGTTCGAATTCTGGTCTAAAAAACTCGGACTCGACGATTGATTATCGAGAGGACAAAATGGCGGATCCCGAAGGGAAAAAAATCAAAATAGCGCAGGTTATAGGCAACGCTAAAGCGGGCGGCGTTATAAACTGCGTTATGAATTATTTTAGGCATATCGACACGTCCAAAGTCCAGTTCGATTTCTACACCTACGGTCCGTCGCCGTTCGACGAGGAAATAAAAGCGCGCGGCGGCAGAGTTTTCTATTTTCCGTCCGTGTTTGCGTTCTTCAAGTGCGTGCGGTTTTTGCGCAAAAGTTTCAGGCGCGAGAGATACGACATAGTGCACGCGCATATGACGTCGTTGTCTTTTGTGAGTTTGCTTGCCGCAAAACAGGCGGGCGTAAAGCACCGCATTTGCCATGCCCATTCGACCACCAACAAGGAAGAAGGATTCGTACACTTTGTCAAGTCGTGTTTGAAACATATCTCGACGTGGTTTGCAACCGACCTCGCAGGGTGCAGTAGACTGAGTATAGATTGGCTCTACGGCAAGAAAGCCGCAAAAAAAGCGTACCTTATGCGCAACGCCATCGACCTTGACAGATTCGACGTTACCGACGAAGAAAAACGGGAATTAAAAGCGCACTACGGTCTTGAAAACTGCAAAGTCGTAGGGCATATCGGAAGATTCGAGTTTCAAAAGAACATTCCGTTTTTGGTGAAAGCGTTTGCCATTTTATGCAAGTCGCGAGACGACGTAAGGTTGATGCTCGTGGGTGGCGGCGCAGAGTTTGAAAACGTCAAAAAACTGGTTGAAACGCTCAAAATAGAAGATAAAGTGCTGTTTATGACGGAAAAACGCAACGTACAAGAATATTACGCGCTGTTTGACGTGTTTGCGTTGCCGTCAAGATTCGAGGGACTTCCGCTCGTTGCGATAGAGGCGCAGGCAATGGGAATCCCGTGTCTTCTTTCCGACTGCATAACCAAGGAAGTCGACGTCACCGGACACGTGGAATATCTGCCTATTTTAAGCGCGAATTACTGGGCGAACGAGATAAGCCGAGTTCTTGACGAAAACGTTTCGTACGACGGAAGAAAAGCGGTTGCCGCCGCAGGTTACGACATCGTCGAAGAATCTAAAAACTTGCTCGAATACTACACGGAAGTAAACGCAAAATGAACGCCAAAATTTTTGTCGTATGTCACGACCCCAAGCAAATCGACGAAAGGATTTTTCAATATCCTTACGTTCCTATTTGCGTAGGCGCGAAAAAAGACGAGTTTTCGCCTCGTTTTTTGCGTGACGATATAGGCGACAACATCGCGGACAAAAACGCTGTGTACAACGAAATGACCGCGGTTTACAGTGTATACAAGCGCCTTGACGAATTTGAAAATACCGACTTGATAGGCTTCGTGCATTACCGCAGATTTTTTGCCTTTTCTAGCAATGCGAGAATTTACAACGAGCGTTCGAAATTCACCGACGAATTTTTCGACGAAATAAAACTCGACGAAAACAAGTTGAACGAGATTTTTTCAAAATGCGATTTCGTTGCGCCCGTTCCCGCATACAGAAAATCCGTCGAGGAAAACTTCAAAAAAGCGCACGGCGACGATTTGAGCGTAATAAACGATATAATCGACAAGCAATATCCCGAATTTTCTGCGGCGAAAAACGAGTATTTTTGCGGTAATAAAGCGTACTTTTTCAATATGTTCGTTTTCAAAAAGGATACGTTCAAGAGATATTGCGAGTTGATATTTCCGATTTTGTTCGAGTATGAAAAGAGAAGAAAAAATAAAGACGAGAGAATGTTCGTTTCCGAACGGCTGACTGGCGCGTTTATAACCTTGCTTGAAAAAGAAGGACAAAAAGGTTGCTTTCTTCCCGTAACTTGCGTTCTTAAAAAAGCGAGTTTGAAACAAAGTTTGAAAAACGCAAAAAAAAGCGGCGGAAAGTCCGTTCTTTATGTGGTTAAACCCGTTATCGAACGGATTGCGCCGAGAAGCGTTATGCTCGCGTACAGAAAAAAGAAATTCGATAAATTTGCAAATTTCAGGACAAAACTATAAACGTAAGCGCATAGGGCATTAATACTATAGTGTAAAATTATCGAGCACTATAGTGTTATTAAATACCCATAGTGAAAAGTCGTAAAACGATAGTGAAATCCGAATCGTAAAAAAGCAGACTGCGTAAATCCGTAAAATAAAAACTGCCGTTGGGCAGTTTTTTTGATGTGCTTGTGTTATTCGTTTAGTTATTGTTTCTTTTGCGCTTGCTCTGCGATGGCGCAATCCTTTTGATAGGCCTCGACGACTTCCTTTGCCGTGCCGTATTGGACGACGTTGCCGTCTTTTAGATAGATTGCGTTTTGGCAAAGTCTGAGGATTTGCGACGTGCTGTGCGATACGACGATAAAGGTTGTGCCGTTTTTTCTCAATTCGTCGATTTTTTCGGCGCATTTCTTTTGGAAAACAGCGTCGCCTACCGCCAGAATCTCGTCGATAAGCAAAACGTCGGGATTTACGTCAACCGCGATTGCGAAGCCGAGCCTTGAAATCATACCTTGCGAATAGTTTTTGAGGGGTACGTTCATAAACTTTTCGAGTTCGGCAAATTCGACGATACTGTCGTACTTTTTCTTCATCTCGCGTCTTGAAAAGCCGAGCATTGCGCCGTTGAGGAACACGTTTTCTTTTCCCGTTGCGTTATAGTCGAAACCTGCGCCGAGTTTTAAGAGGGGAACGATGTTGCCTCTCGTTTTTACGTAACCGGCGGTCGGCTCGATTATACCCGATATGATTTTTAGTAGGGTGGATTTGCCTGCGCCGTTTCTGCCGATAAGACCTATACTTTCGCCTCTGCGAACTTGGAACGTGACGTTTTTGAGCGCAACGAAACTCGTGTAGTGAAGTTGCCCCTTCACGAGTTTTATGCAAAACTCTTTGAGATTGTCTATGCGCTCGGACGGAATTTTGAATTTCATTCCGACGTGGCTTACGTCAAGCAAAATGTCGGTGTCCGTGTCGAAATCGCCGAGATTCTCGAAAGCGTCCGGCTTGATTTGCGGCATTTCGGCGTCTTGCGTTGCCAAAGTCGATTGATTGGTGTGTTGCTCTTTTATTTTTTCCATATTCGTCAAATGTACAACAAAAGTCTTTTTCTCGATAGTCTGAAAATCAAATATCCGAGTCCCAAACAACCGAGGCCTACGCCGTAGCAAATCAAAAACTCTTTTCCGCTCGGAATCGTGCCGTTGACCAAATCTCTGAAACTCTGCAGATAGTGAAGCATAGGATTGATGTTCATAACCGTCAAATAACTCTTGTCGAGTTCCAATGCGTCGATTGAATAGAACACGGGGGTCAAGTACATCCACAATGTCAAAAACACGCCATAAAGGTGTTTAATATCTCTGAATCTGACATACACGACGGAAAGGACAAAGGATAGACCTGTCGAGAAAAACAAAATCGCAGGCAACCAAGCGAAGATTATCAAAATCATCGTCCAGTGGAACATAACGCCTTTGCTCATTCTTACGAGCATAACGATGACGAGCGCGATAAGTGAAAATCCAAAATTTACCGTGGACGAAAGCACGTTGGATATGGGAAAGACCGCATACGGTATTCTCGTTTTCGTGAGCAAATCGTAGTTTCCGACCATACAAGTAAGAGAAGAAGTGGTCGCAGAACGCATAAGGGAAAAGACGATGTTGCCCGAAAGAACGTATACGGGGTAGTCCATATTGATTGAATTTCTGCCGAAAATTTTGCTGAAAACAAACGACATAACGAGCATATTGAGAAGCGGATTCAAAACCGTCCACAAAATGCCGAGAACCGAACGTCTATATTGATTTTTGATGTTTTTCCCGACCAAAGAGCCCAAAACCACCATTGATTTTTTGAACTGCAACTCGTTTGCACGCACTCTTTTTTTGGGAAGTTTAAGTTGTTTTGTCATTCGCTTTGATTGTGGTCAAAATAAAAATCTTTTATCGCTTTCGACCGTTATTATACCAATTATACACCAAATCGCGCTGCAAGTCAACAGCACGAGTAACGGGCGCAATTCTTAAAGAAAACGGTCATTGTGCGTTGTTGGCTTCGTAAAGATTTTTAAGGTCGGATTTGCTCAAAATGGTTATAGGCCTTGAAAAACAGGTTATGCCGAGATTTACGTCGCCGCCGAGAACCTTTTTTTCGCCGTCCATATCGAAATCAACGTCCTTATCGAGTGAAATCGTCAATTCGTCGAAAGGTCTGAATTCCATATTTTTTGAATGATACGGCTTGCCGAATCCGATAAAGAACGCTCTGAACAACGGGAAGAAAATTTTGATTTTGCCGAATATGCCGTTGGTCTTTGGTGCTTTTATGGTCAAAAGGTGCATAATACCGTCGTCCGCTTGGAAAAGTCGGTTGAATCTGAAACCGAAGCAGCGCGGCGAATCGATTGCCATAATGAGCGAGTATTCGCCCTCGTCCTTATAGTCGCTTGCCGAAATTTTGGCGTTTATGCGGTGGATTTTGTATTCTTTCACGACGTGCGCGATGTACGCAAGAGCCTTGTATTTGCGCTTTTTCTTGTCGTTTACGCAGTAACCGATGGGGGTGAAAATGCCTGCCGCCATAACGTATGAAAAATACAAATCGTTTGCAAAGCAGATGTCTTTGAGGAAATGATTGTTTTTGATTCCGCCGTTATAGAATTCGTTGAGAGTGCCGTACGGCATATAAATAATCTCAACGTCGTCGCGGATTTTGGAATTGAGGATACCGTTGAGCGTGCCGTCGCCGCCGCACACGACGATTCTGTCGTATTCGGAAAAATCTTCGAGTTTTTGTTTTTCGACGATGTAGTAGCAATCTACGGCGTATCCCGCACCGAGCGCGGTTTTCAAAGTGTGTTCGTCCGCCCTGTTGCCGTTGCCGGACAACTTGTTTATGACGATGACGCATCTTTTGATGCCTTTCTTCTTTCTCATAAAAACAACTATAATACATTTTGTAACTTTTTGCAATTAATCGTGCAAGTATAAGGCACAATTAAGGTAGAATTAAGATAAAAGGCTTGAATTTGCGCAAAAAATATACTAATATGTTTATTATTGTGCGCAAACGGCGCAACTCGAAATGCTTTGCAAAGAGGTTTTCGAATTGTCGAAAAAAGAGAAAACGAGAGAGAAAAAGACCGCTTCGCAGATTGAAAGCGAGCAAATTTGCAACGACGAGCAGTACATCGACGATTTCAAGGTGAAAAACGTCGTGTTTTACCCGTTTTTCAAAAGAGCGTTCGATATATGCGCTTCGTTTTTGGCAATCGTCGTTTTGATAATTCCTCTTTGTATCGTCGCAATCGCAATAAAAATCGACTCGAAAGGTCCGGTGTTTTACGTTTCGGACCGTGTGGGTAAAGGCGGAAAGATTTTTAAACTGTATAAATTCCGTTCAATGGACGAGAATGCGGAAGAAGAACTTGACAGTCTTGTAAAAGCGCACAGAGACGAGTGGGAAGCCAATTTCAAATTCAAAGACGACCCGCGCATAACAAGAGTCGGCATGTTTTTGAGAAAGACGTCGATTGACGAACTTCCGCAACTTTTCAACATTCTAAAAGGGGATATGTCTTTTGTAGGCCCTCGTCCTTGCACTCCAAGAGAGTACTATTCGGCTTCGCCGAAAGTCATGCTTCGATTAAGCGTTCCGCAAGGATTGACAGGCGAGTGGCAAACGCACGGAAGAAGTAATACGACTTTTGACGAGCGCATTGACATGGACTTGGATTATATCCAACACAAGCGCGGATTTTTCTACGATTTGTATTTGATTTTCAAAACGATAGGCGTTGCGCTAAGGCAAGAGGGCGCGGAATAAAAACGTGAAAACGGCGAAAAATCCGCCGTTTTTCGATGTTTTTTCGATGCTTTTTTTCGATGCTTTTTTTCGTTGGCTTTTTCGTTGGCTTTTTCGTTGGCTTTTTCGTTGGCTTTTTCGTTGGTTTTTCGCTGTTCTATGCGTTGTTTCGATACGTTTTATGTCGGTTCGGTTTGCGATTGACTTTTTAGTAACGATATTGCTCGAAACGATTTGCGTTTTTATCGATTACGTCAAATCCGTCGGCTTGTGCCACAGATTGTTGCGCTCGGGGTGATATATTGCGCCCAAAATGCGTTGCTTTGCAAACGGTATGTCTTTGCAAATGGTTTTGATGAGATTTTTCATATACTCGCGTTGCGATTCGTGATTCATAGGGCAGGGGTTGTCCACTATGGGCAGTTCGAGGCGTTTTACGGCGGATTTTATGTCATATTCTTCGAGGTATATGAAGGGGCGAATGAGTGAAACGCCCGATTTGTCCATATGCGCCGTAGGCGGAAA
This sequence comes from Christensenella sp. UBA6880, assembly GCA_002449145.1. GTDB lineage: Bacteria > Bacillota > Clostridia > Christensenellales > CAG-917 > CAG-475. The sequence goes on from DKCG01000010.1 coordinate 26,347, forward strand.
GCACGAAAACCTGCCCTCGTAAAGCAGTGACAAAAGCATAGTTTCGGCAACGTCGTCTGCGTTGTGACCGAGAGCGAGTTTGCCGCCGCCGAGTCGGTTTATTTCGTTGTTGAGCGCGCCTCTGCGCATTTTTGCGCAAAGCGAGCAGGGGTTGGATTCCTTTCTCGCGTCGAAAATGATTTCCGCAATATCCGTTTTTACGATATGGTGGGGAACGGAAAGGCTTGCGCAGTAGTCCGACAACGCTTGCATTTGCGATTTGTCGGTGTCTTTAAGTCCCATATCTATCGTTATCGCTTCAAGGGTGTAACGCTCGGGCGAAAAACGTCTGTAATCGGCAAGCGCGCGCAAAAGCAAGGTGCTGTCCTTGCCGCCGGACAGACCTACGAAAATTCTGTCGCCGTCATCTATCATACGATAATCCTGAACGGCTTTTCTCATTGCACTCAATATTTTTTGCATAACTTTTAAGGATTGAAATATTATTCAATATATAAGCGTGGATTTGACAAAATTATATATAATGCCGTCGGATTTTGCAAGCGGAACGAGCCAAAATCGCCTTGACAGAATCGGCGGGCGTAAACTATACTTTTTATGAGGGCAAAGGCAATGATTCAAGAACTGATAACCCAGATAAGCAACGCCATAGGCAATCCCTATCTGACGTTGTACGTCATATCGATAATCCCTATCATCGAGTTGCGCGGGGCTATTTTGTTTATGCCCTATATGTTCGACACGTTGGGCGAAATGATGCTGGGGATGCTTTGCTGCATAGCAGGCTCGACGACGGTTATCGTTCCGCTCATTCTTATAACGAGACCGCTCTTGAAAAAACTTCGCCATTCCAAATGGTTTTCAAAAATAGGAAAGCGTATGGAAGCAAATCTCGCCGACAGGGCGGAAAGCGCGTACGACGAGGAAAAAAGCGAGGAAAGAGAAGCCAAACGCAAGCGCAAACCGCTGTCCAAAGACACGAAAAAGTTTTTGGGATTGTTCGCGTTCGTTGCCGTTCCTTTGCCTATGACAGGGGCGTGGACGGGCTCTTGCATAGGAAGTTTCCTCGATTTTCCCGTCTGGAAAGCGTCGCTTGCGGTGTTTTTGGGAAATATCGTGGCAGGACTTATTCTCACGACGATAGCCTACTTTTTGCCGAGGCAATACGCCGACGTGTTCCTTTACGGTTTCGTGGTGCTTGCCATCGCAATCGCCGTAACGCTGTACTTTTCGCGCTCGAAGAGAAACGAGAGAAAACGCAATGCCGAACTCGAAAAATACTCTAATAAGAGCGAATACGAACTCGCGGTTCTCAAAAAAGAAGCCGACAAGGACGGCAAAGTGCTTATCAAAAAAGAGTATATCGACGAAAACGGCGACAAACATATTGTCATCGGCCGCGACGAAAAACGAAATAAATCAGTCGTTGACAAGGACGACCTCATCTGACACATATCGCATCAAACATAATCGAGATTTTGATATAAACGGTTGTGTTTTTTCTTTCGAGGTTGTATAATGTTGACGAAATAAATTTTGGAGGCAACACTATGCCATTAGTTACAACAACCGAAATGTTCAAAAAAGCATATGCAGGCGGTTACGCAATCGGCGCTTTCAACGTCAACAATATGGAAATTATCCAAGGTATCGTTGAAGCGGCAACCGAAGAACAAGCCCCGCTTATTCTTCAAGTTTCCTCCGGCGCAAGAAAATATGCAAACACGACCTACCTCACCAAAATGGTTGACGCGGCAGTTGAAACAAGCGGACTTCCCATTTGCTTGCACCTCGATCACGGCGACAGTTTCGCACTCTGCAAAGACTGCGTAGACCACGGTTTCACTTCCGTTATGATCGACGCGAGCGCACATCCGTTTGCGGAAAATATTTCAATCACAAAGCAAGTCGTCGAGTACGCTCACGATCACGGCGTAGTCGTCGAGGCTGAACTCGGCAAACTCGCAGGTATCGAAGACGCCGTCAACGTTTCCGCAAAAGACGCTCAATTCACCGATCCCGACCAAGTCGAAGAATTCGTCGGCAAGACCGGCGTCGATTCCTTGGCAATCGCAATCGGCACTTCTCACGGCGCATACAAGTTCAAAGGTCAACCGCAACTTCGTTTCGACATCCTCGAAGAAGTCAGCAAACGTTTGCCCGGATTCCCCATCGTTTTGCATGGTGCGTCTTCCGTTCCGCAAGACCTCGTCGCAAAGATCAATCAATACGGCGGCAGTATGCCCGGCGCACAAGGCGTTCCCGAAGATATGCTTCGCAAAGCGGCATCTATGGCAGTCTGCAAGATCAACATCGACTCCGACCTCAGACTTGCAGTCACCGCTGCAATCCGCGAACACTTTGCTCTCAATCCTTCTCACTTCGATCCTCGTCAATATCTCGGACCGGCAAGAGAAGCGGTTAAACAAATCGTAAAGCATAAATTGGTGGACGTACTCGGCTGCAACGGCAAAGCCTGAGCGCACTATTGAGCAAATAACTGCGGCAACGCCCTTTTGCAAACTCGTCACGTACGATAAGTACGTTAGGCGAGTTCGCAAAAGGGCGTTTTCTTGTTCTTTATCTCAATATTGCGCTCAGGATATTTAGTGAAAGTATGCAATAACGAATACTTATTCAAGGTGTACTTATAAATTGAATGTGTAATTTCAAAGACGGAACGCGAGCCGCAAGGCGGCGAGAAAGCGAATGCCGAGCTTGACGGATAATAGTACAAGCGACTGCGCCGTTTGGGTGCGAAGCTGGCGCACAAAGCGCAGT
>DKCG01000027.1 GCA_002449145.1 Christensenella sp. UBA6880
TCATAATTCTTTTCTCCTTTTAATTACCACGCTTCGGAATCGTCGAAGTCGAGCAAACTCTCGTCAATCGGCTTTTCTTGCAAAACGGTCGTCATATACTTGTTGACTTGTTCGCGCATATCTCTACGAGATATGGTTCTGCTGTCCATAAGGTCTTGTTGCACCCAAATGAAGTTGTAGCCCTTCTCTCTCGCTTGATCGTCGAAGATACCGACGAGTCCGTCCATACCCTTGCAAGAAATTTGGTCGTACATAATGATGGTGTCGACGTTGTATTCTTCCGCAACGCGCCAGCACTCGTTGAGAACGTTTGCGTAGCCGCCTTTGGTGTGGGTACGCATAGTCGCGCGTTGGTAGGTCTTTGCGAGATCTTCGAGAGCGTGTTCGTGCGTGTCGGTGCGGAATTTGAGGTAGGAAATCATAGTTTCCATATCCATAACGACGTTGATACCCCAGCAGTTTTCAAGCCAGTTTGCAAACGACGTATAGTAGTTTGCGGGGCAACTCCACACGATTGCGCGGTGGCGCATTTCCTTGCTCGCTTTGGTCTTTTTGGCATACGCTTTTTCCATAATCTTGTTGACCTTTTTGTCGACTTTGAGGAAGCGTTTGTCGTAACCGCCCGAAAGGTGATAGTAGTAGAGTCTGTACAGCCAGAACGTCGCGCCCGTCATTTGCGGATATTGCGTTTTGTTGACGTCCCATTTTTTGAGTTCGTAATCGAGTTGCTTGTTGTAACTTTCAAGCGCGGCAATGAACGTATCCCAGTTCCACTTCTCGCCCGTTTGTTCCTCGACGAATTTGATCATATCCTTGATTTCGTCGACGGCGTATTTTTGCACGTCTTCACCTTTGTATCTCAAAGGCACGTTGTAAACGTGAGTGGGAAGTTTGAAGTATCTGTCTTGGAAGGTCGTCGTCATAATCGAGCCGTCGCAAGGCATATTGCAAGTGATCATACACTTGCCGAGTTTGGGATAGTCGTCGTCGACGCATACGCCTGCTTCCGCGCTCGGAAGCGGACAAACGTCGGCAGGTACGCCGAAACTCTCGATTGCGTCGAGATAAGGCGGCACTACGAGTTGGTCCACCATACTCGAAAGGAATATGGGCATCGTTTGCATAGGATACATTTTGAGGTTGGGAAAACCCGCGATGAACTCTGCGGGGATAAGTTCGTCCACGCAAACGAGTTTTTTGCTCTTTTTGTTCTTCGGGAACATCTTTTCGTCCGCCTCGAACGCCGTGAGGATAAGTCCCGTCGCGTGCTTGACGATCATATTGAAATGAAGATGAGTCATCAAAAGTTGCGGCCCGCGCAAACCTTCGGTGTGACGATCGACGAACGCGGGCGTGGAAAGGTAGGTTGCCATCCAGCGATAACGCCACAGTCCTTTGACGACCGCAATCGGGTTTTTGAGAACCATAACCACCATATCTTTCCAAGTGACGAGCCAACGCCAGTAGTCGACGAGCGTGTCTTTGAATCCGCGCCACTCGCGATGTTTGAGAAGTCCGGTTTTATCTTCGTGCAGATTTTTGTATCCGCCGTATTTTTTCTTTTTCATATTCCACCTCACTTAGCAGCCTTTTGTGCTTTGGCTTTTTGGATATGCTTGATTTCGAGGCTTTCGACGAACGCCTGTATTCTCGTGCGAAGTTGTCCTGACGCGCTCGCCGTGTATTGACGGTCGATTGCGATTGCGGGAATGCCGAACTCGTTGATCATAATGTACGAAGCGAGCGCGCGCTCGTAACCCCAGTATTCGCAGAACTTGAGTTGCTCGTACACGACGCCGTCGGCGTGGTATTCTTCAACGAGGCGCTTGACGTATTCCCTTCTGCCCTCGACTTTTTCGTGTTCCATATATCTGGGGCACTGGCAAGTCTTCATATAGTGACGGCAGATTTGCGTAAGCACGTCTTCTTCGTCGTTGAGGATAATTTCCTCTCTGCCGGGCATAGAACCGAAGCAGTATCTGTCCGCAACCACGAACGCGCCGCTGTCCTCGAAAAGTTTGGTGAAGTCGGGATCGTCGATTTCGCTTCCGACAAGCACGATTCTCGCTCTGTAAAATTTCTTCGCGTCCGGCTCTCTGTGTTTGATTTCTTCAAGCGTTTCTTCGAGTTTGTCAACGATGAGATATTGCGGGCAAGCGTACGTCGCAAGGCAAAGAACGTGAAATTCGTAACCCGTTATGCGCGGATTTTCTTCCTTTCTGAATTCGCCGATTGCCGTAATCGCTCTGCAAACTCTGTTGTGAAGTTCGACCGCTTTTCTCATAGCCTCGTCCGACGTGTCCACGCCGTATACGTCTTTGAGTTTGTCCAAAACTTTCAAGCGCATTTGATTGACGTAACTTTCAAGGCAATGGTCGTTGGTTTTGAACGGCATATCGAATATGCTGACGAAAAACTTGTCGTTGTCAACGAGGCGAAGCAACTCGAAATGCTCGATAGTTCTGTTCATTTCGCTGCAAGTTTCGCCCGCGAAAAGCGCGGACAAGAATCCGTAACCGCCCTCGATACCGCGTTCGAGCAACGCCTTTGCAAAGCCGCAGATGAACGGGCTGAGATAATACGTTGCGATGTCAACCGAACCCGTGCGCGGCGCGCGCAATCTCACGCTTACGCAGTTGTCGAGATTGAGCAACACTTCGGGAACGTGATAGCACGTGTAACCCAGAGCAAGTTTGCCGTCCTCTTTGACAGCCTTTTTCACAAGTTCGTTGTTGGCCTCTTGAAGCAAGTTCTCAAAGTACAGTAAATATTTGAGATCTCTCATAATTTTCTCCTATATATATTTTTTCCGGCTTTATCAAAGATAAATCCTGTTGTTATAGACAAAAAACAAGTCTCGAAAAAGACTCGGTCGTGCAACCGTCGAGTGCAACTGCACTTCAATGCACGACAAATGTCGCACAATATATGTATATAGTAACACAACAGCACACGGATGTCCATATGCTGTCGTGAAAATATTAATGCTTTTTTATCTATTTATATTAAAAAAATACCGATTAAATCGCAAATGCGAGCGGCCGATTCATTTTTTCTTGAAAATTCTCGCCTTTCTGAACACGATACTGCCGTTTACTCTATCGTTGCAGGGATAAAATTTGACGGCGAAAAAGTGCCTGTTTCGCTTGTATTTTGCAAGTATTTCCTCGCCGAGCGCAATGTCGTGCGCGACGAGCGACGGCGAAATCACCCCTTGCTCGTGTCCCCAGTAAAGCGTATACTTTTTGCTCAAACCATATATCTCTTTTGCACTTTGTATCCATTCTTCTACGGTTGAGGCATGTGGCAAAAAAAGCCATATCGACGGCGACATATTGTCTCCTACAAATACAATTCCCGATTGTTCGTCGATAAGAAGTATGCTCCCTATCGTATGCCCCGTCAAATGCTTTACGACAACGTTACGTCCGCCGAGTTCGAAGACGTGTCCGTCCTCGATAGGCACGACTTCGGGTCGATTTTTATAGCGTTGCACGTCGAATAGTTTTACGGATTTATCCGCGACGCCCTTGCCTGCAAGCACGAACATCTTTCGCAAAACGTACCCGGTTTGAAACTTGTAATTTCTGCCTGTATCGGCACTGTGAAGATACAACTTGTCAAACTGACCGTCGCCGCCTATATGATCGACGTGGCCGTGCGTGCCGACCACTACGAGAGGCTTGTCCGTAATCTTTTCGACTGCGCCTTTTAAGTCGCCTATGCCGACGCCGCAATCTATTAGCAACGCCTTTTCGTCGCCGACGAGCAGATAGCAGTTGGCAAAACCGAAATCGGAAATCATATAGGTGTCGGGTGCGATTTGTTTGACGGGATAATCCGTGCGAGCGATTTTTCTTTTCATAATTCCTCTTATCTTTACGCCTTGCGTTTATATATTAATCATACCTCTGAATCGCACGTTTTTCAAGTGGCAAAAAATACGAATATAGCAAGCAATCGGCGCATAGTTTTATACGAGAGGTGACGTATGGAAAACAAAAAAGAAATCGTCGTGCTGAGCGGCGCGGGACATAAAGGAATCGTGAAAATTCAAAACGTTTCGTCAAAGGAAAATACGGTCAAGGGCGAGTGCAATCTCGACTTCCGCCCGTTCAACGCTTCGTTGTATCTCGTCGGCGATAAAATCGCAAAAATAAGACTTTATGACACGAATACGGCGTTTGAAGTGCCGTTTTGCGCAACGAGCGAGTTCGGGTGCGTGGTGCGTTCGAGTTCGGTGACGATGTTCGGCGGCAACATACCCAACGGCAAAATACTGCGCCGTATAGACGAATACAACAAACAAAAAACGGTGAGCGAAAGCACGAAAACCGCCGTGCAAAGCACAAACTTAAATACCGAAAAGCAAAGCAAAGATAACGCCGAAAACGCCAAAATCGGAATGACGCTCAAAGATGTAAAACTCGACGAATGGACAAAGTACGACGGCAACAATTTTTACTATGCGGTCAAACCGCAGATAGACGAATTGTTCGTATGCTACCCCGAAGAAAAAACGCTTAACGACGCGGTTGCCAACTCGAAGTGGGTACACGTCCAAACGAGCGACGATTATTACGTCGTGGGTCTTTTATTCAACGACGACGAGCCGTCGTTCATATGTTACGGCGTGCCCGCCGACAGCAAGCAAACCCCGCCGTCCGAACTTGAAAACGCTTGTGTGTGGCTACCCGTCGGCGGCGGCGAAAAAGGCTACTGGGTGATATATCAATCGGCACGAACCGGGGAAATCGTGAAGTAATTACGCCGAGTACAAAACACAGAAAAACAATGAATAAAACTTCCCCCCCTTCCTCACGTGTTT
>DKCG01000020.1 GCA_002449145.1 Christensenella sp. UBA6880
GTTTGAGGGAACCCACGGCGTCCGCTTCGCATGGGGCAACACTCAGCGCTCGCATAGATAGGGGCATTTCTCTATTTATGCCACTGCGCTTTGTGCGCCAGCTTCGCACCCAAACGGCGCAGTCGCTTGTACTATCCGTCAAGCTCGGCGTTCGCTTTCTCGCCGCCTTGCGGCTCGTGTTCCGTCTTCGATTTTATTTATTAAACGTATTTGCAGGGCGTTTCTTTTCGTAACTTACGCGGCTATGGTGAATGGACGGCAACACTTCGATTATCGTGCGCTTGATTATGGCAATATCACCCATAGTGATAGGACATTCGTCAAACTGTCTGAGTTCCATTTTCTCGTCCACGAGTTTGTTGATTCTGCCCTCGAATTCCTCTTTCGTGTCGGGCATATACGCGCGCATTGCCGCTTCAATCGTGTCCGCAATCATAATGATAGCGGCGATTTTGGTTTGCGGTTTCGGACCTGCATAGGTGTATTTGTCAACCGCAAGGTCGCCTTCTTCTTTGAGGGTGAGTGCTTTGCGATAGAAATAACCGACGGGCGACGTGCCGTGGTGTTCTCTGCAAATTGCAACGATTTCTTTCGGCAATCTGTTTTGCTTTGCCAAAATCTCGCCGAAAAGCGTATGCGAGGTTATCATACTCACGCTGACTTCGGGGATAAGTTCGTCGTGCGGATTGTACGAGGACTGGTTCTCGCTGAAATAGATAGGCGCTTTGAGTTTGCCGATGTCGTGATAGTACGCCGCACATCTTGCCATATTCGGGTTTTCGCCGATTGCGGAAGCGCACGCTTCCGCGAGGTTTCCGACCACGAGCGAGTGATTGAACGTACCGGGGGCTTCGCTCGCAAGGCGTTTGAGAAGCGGATTCGACAAATTGCAAAGTTCGTTGAGTCTGAAATCGTCCGCGATGTTGAACACGCCCTCGAAAATTGCGACGAGAGGCATAAACACCAACGAAGCCGCGATATTTGCGCCGTACGACCAAACGACGTGCCACAAAAGGTTCATCGACGTATCGCCGCTTGCAAGCGTAAACATAACGACGAGCGGTTGCATTGCAATCGGGGTCGCCATAGACACGAGCAAGAATTTGAGGCGAGTAAGGTGCTTTTTCTCGTAGAAATTTACGATGACCGCGCACAAACTGTTGCACACCACCGAAGCGACAACCGTCGTATAGTCGTAAGTCACGGTGTCGCGCATAAACGCAACCGCAATCATAATGGCAACCACCGCCGTCGAAAGCGTTGCGGTGCGTCTGTCGATAAGTTCGATAAGCACGAGCGTGGCAAGCGCAATCGGCATTGCGAACAGATTGAGTTTCGTTGCCGCCGATATGGACGTGATAAAGGTTAGCACGACCAAAATTATCGTCAAGTGAAAATCTCTTACGCTCGTTCCTTTAGGTTGCGTGAATCTGTAAATTCCCGCCATAAGGAAAATCGTAAGCACCGCCGACGTGATGAAAATCGCCGTCGTGGAAAGTGCGTTTTCCGCCGTGAATGCGTCAAGGAAATCGCCTATCATATAAAGCGCGAACAAAGTCATCGCAAACACCGCGACGATTGCCGTCGCAAAGCACTTGCCGACGTAACGCGACACGTTTTTTCTCGCTAACGCTTTGGCTTTTTCCGCTCTTGAAAGATCTCTTACGTCATCTATCATAGTTCACTCCTGCAAGGTCAATCGCAATTTTTGTCGTCCGTTGCGACTTTTGCCCTTGCCGATTCTGCTTTTTCATATGCTTGTATTATTCTCGTCACGAGTTCGTGGCGCACCACGTCTTTCGCAGTGAGTTTTACGATATCGATTCCCTCTACGCCTTCGAGCACCTCGATTGCGTCGATCATACCGCTTTTGACGTTCTTGGGAAGGTCGATTTGCGTAACGTCGCCCGTGACGACGATTCTGCTGTTTTCGCCCATACGGGTGAGAAACATCTTCATTTGCTCTCTCGTGGTGTTTTGCGCCTCGTCGAGAATGATAAAACTGTTAGAGAGCGTTCTGCCGCGCATATACGCAAGCGGCGCAATCTCTATGCTTCCCCTCTCGATGTGGCGAAGATACGCGTCTTGTCCCATCATCTCTTGCAAAGCGTCGAAAAGCGGACGAAGATACGGGTCTACCTTTTCGTTCATATCGCCGGGCAAAAATCCGAGTTTTTCGCCTGCCTCGACCGCCGGTCTCGTGAGAATGATTTTGTCGATCTCTTTGTTTTTTAGCGCGTACACCGCAAGCGCGACGGCAAGATACGTCTTGCCCGTGCCGGCAGGTCCTACGCCGAAAACTATGCTCGACTTCTTGATTGCGTCGACGTACTTCTTTTGTCCGAGAGTCTTCGGACGTATGATTTTTCCGCGAGCGGTGATTGCCACCGTACCCATCAAATCCTCTACGTCGAATTCCTTGCCCGCCTTTGCGTAGCCTATCACCATATTGACTTGCTGTGCGCCGAGCGGTTGCTTTTTGCAGAGTTTTTCGAGGGCGTTTATTGCGGCAAGCGCGCCGAGCACGTCCTTTTCCTCGCCGCTTATCTTCACGCTCGTACCCATAGCGAAAACGTCCACGTCAAAAGCGTCGGTGAGTTTTTCGATGTTTTCGTCAAGTTCGCCGAAAACGCTCATCATAACGTCGTATTCTTCAAATTGTTTTTCTTTTTGCGTTTTCATTTTATATGATTTCCTCTGCTTCGAGCGTCAGCGTGACGTACGTTCCGCCTTCCGTCACGGTTACCTCGTAATAGACGTCGAGCACCGTCGCGCTTTCGGTCAAATCCGCAACCAGTTCGGAATATACCGCCTTTTTCATACCCGCCTCGTCGAGCGTGTTCTCGACTTCGACGGTTTGAATTTCCTCGTACCTATACGAGTATATCTTTATCGGAAGCAAATATCCGAAGTCGCTCGCTTCCGTTTTCAGCCTATAGTTTTCAAACGGACTCGTCGGGGTTTTCGGCACTTTCCCGAACATACCGAAGCGAGTGTACGTCTTACTGCTTACGACGTTTTCGACTTTCTCTACCCTCGCAAAAAACTTCGTGCGCTTGTAGTATACTTTTCCGAACGCATAGCCCTTTGCTTCGACGGGTATTTTGTTGTCGCCGTACTCGATATAGCCGTCTATGAGCGTGTCGCCGACTTCCACCACGTCGCCGAACTTGCAAACCGCCGTTCCGCCCTCTACGATAACTCTCGTGACGACGGCGCGCTTTTTGGCAACCACGCTTTTTGAGTTCGCGGAAACGAAATTCTCTTTTTTCAGCGCGGTTTTGTAAACGACGTTTATATGTGTTCCGATTTTGTCCACGCTTGCGAACGTAACGCCGTCGAGCGAGGATATTGCGCTTTCCAATTCGTCTGCGTTAAGCGACTTGACTCTTGCGCCCTCAACCACGCCGTACTCTTTCAGTATGCCGTCGATTTGCGCATTTAATGCGTAGTCGCTCGCGCCCTCGCACCTTACGCTCACGCGCGTGACGAAAGACGAGTAAATCAACGCGGCGCATACGCTTGCGGCTATCCCCGCAAATATTCCCGCCCTCGCAAAAGCGCGGAAAATCGACGAGGATACCCCGACTATATTAATTATTTTATAATCATAGCATAAGTTTTGCAATAATGCAATAATCTTGTGACATTGTTTGGACTCGACGAAAAACCGCGTGTATTCCTTCGTCGATTCCACTTTTTCGACTTTCGATATTTTTGAAATTGCACTCAATGCCTTTTGAGCGTTGCTTCCTCGCACCTCGATTTGCGTTTTTCCCAGACTACCCTCGATTTTCGACAATCTATCTGCATATTTTTTTCTGCGAGCGTACAGTTTTTCAAAGAATAATTCTTCCCTTTCTTCTTTGATTTTCTTCCTTGTTTCCCTTTCTTGCGCCTTTTGCTCTTTACGCGCGAGTTTTCTCTCTTGCTCTTTCTCGTATTCTTCGCTTTTTCCGTATTCTAAACGTTTATTTTTATGCAAATGCGCTTTGCGAACAGTCATTCCCGCATTATTCAAGTTTTCGTTTAATTCTTTTCCGTTTTTCAATTTATAAGCGATATTTTTTCCGTCTTTATTTTTCAAATCGTTATCTTCGCTATGTTGATTTTTGTTTGACTTATTCTTGTTTTTCGGGTTGCCGCCACCGCTATAAACGTTGCCGTTTTTCAAATTGCCGTGCAAATTACGCTTATTTTTATTTTTCAAATTCGATTTTGTCAACTTGCCCCTCCAAAAACATATCGCCGCCACCTATTTCCAAAATTCGCAGATTTTCGCCGTCTATCGACATATTTCCGCTATCGAGCCGCATTTTTATGTGCGTATCCGAAGTGGACACGACCCGTTTTATACCGCAAATGACGGTTTTCTTTCTTGACAGCATATTGAGCGTAAAGGGAAAAATATCCCCCGCAACGTTAAGTTTTCGTTTTATCTCGTCTTTGAACATATGAAAGTGTATGCGAAGTTGGTACTAAATACTACTAAAATTAAAGTTGAAACTTCCCCGCTTCCTTCCACATTAAAGTTAAAACTTCCCCTTTCCTCACGTGTTTGGACTTCGGCGTTTGCGAGGCAATCCGCCTCGTTCGCTTTGGCTACAACACATTCACCGAATGTGTTGTTTAACGCGTCGCGCCCGCCCGCCTTTCGAATCTTCCGCAACTGCGGCAACGCCGCAATATCACTTGCGCAGAGCGCAAATTTCACTGTGCTGCAAGCACAATTTCACGCACGATTGCGTGCATTTCATTGCGCCGCAGGCACTCTGCCCGCGAAAATTATTAATTATTAATTCTAAAAATAGCGAGGCAAAATTGCCTCGCTATTTTTAGAATGGCATATCGCCGTCGTCTTCGAAAGTGTCCCCTTCGTCGACGTATTCGTCGTCTTCGTCGGGTATGTCGTCGTCACTCGGCGGTGGTGCTTGTTCGCCTTCGTTAGAGTTGAACGGCATATCGAAAGGCATATCCGAATCTGCCGCCGCGATTTCGTGCAAATCCTCTGCTACGTCGGATATTGCTTTCATATCCACGCCGCCTTCTTCGTCGTCGTCACGCTTCTTCGGCTCGTCGTAGACGTATTCCGTCGTGTTTGCGTTTTCGTCCACGCGTTCTTTGAAAGAGGTCGTGGGCGCGTCCCAGTCTAACGTGATTTCACCGATTTCGCCGTTTCTGTTTTTCTTGACGTCGAGTATGACTTCGTTTTTAGGCAATGCGGGATTGTATCTGCTCGGGTTGTTGAGGAACATAACGATGTCCGCGTCTTGCTCGATTGAACCCGATTCACGCAAGTCGGAAAGAAGCGGCGTATGGTCGGGACGTTGCTCTATGCCACGCGACATTTGAGAAAGCAAAATGATAGGACAATCGAGTTCCTTTGCGTATATCTTCATCTTTCTCGACATATCGCTGACTTCGACTTGGCGGCTCTCTGCCGACCTGCCGTTCTTTTGAGCGGTCATAAGTTGCAAGTAGTCGATAATGACGAGGTCGAGACCTTTTTCACGTTTGAGTCTGCGGCATTTTGAAAGCACGTCGGACGGACCGTTCATCGAATAATCGTCGATGTAGATGTCCGAAGCAAGCAACGCGCGGTAGCCGTTGTACAGTTTCTTATAGTCGGTTTGAGTGAGTCCGCCTCGAGTGTTCATCTTGTTGCTCTCTACTTTCGAGATGTATGCGAGCATACGTTTTGCAAGCAAGTCGGCGGGCATTTCGAGTGAGAAAATAGCCACTTTTTTGCCGTGATTGAGCGCGACGTTTGCGGCGATGTTGAGCGCGAACGCGGTTTTACCGACGGACGGACGAGCCGCGATAAGCACCATTTCACCCGGTTTTAAGCCGTGCGTTTTTTGGTCGAAACTCGGAAAATCGATATATATCGTGTTTTTGGGCACGTTGCCCGTTTGTGCGTCCTGAATGGTTTTGAGCGCGAGTGCCGCCGCGTCGTCAACCTTGACGAGTGCTTTTTCGCTTGACTGCTCGGCAATGGCATACACGAGTTTTTCCGCATTTTCGAGAGCGTCTTTGCCATCCTGACATTCGTAGCCGAACTTTGCGATGTCGTTGCCCGCTTCGATAACCTTTCTCGTAAGACTGTCACGCTTTATTATGCTTGCGTAATACTCGCCGTTTGCGGCGGATACGACGCCCTCTGCAAGTTCGCTCAGATACGCAATCGAGCCAACCTCGTCGAGTTGACCTTTAAGTTCGAGCGCGTCGCAAACGGAAACCGTGTCGATGGGCTTGCTTTCCATTTGCAGTTGCTTCATCGCCTCGAAAATCAGTCTGTTTTGCGAAAGATAGAAATCTTCCGCTTTGAGCATAGGTATGATAATGTCGGCGGCTTTGCCGTCGATGAGAATGGAACCGAGAACGGACGCTTCCGCGTCAACGTTGTTGGGCATACCCCTCGTCACTCTTTTGTTTTCGTCTTTTGCCATTTTACACCTTTGAGAGCAAACGTAACGCCGATTGCCACGAGCATGGCGGCAACAGCGCAACCGAGCAAAGTTCCGTACCAACTTGCCGCGTTTTGCGTGCGCATTTCAAGCGTAAAAACGTCGCTTTCGAGGCTTTGATCGAGCGCGTATTTATGCACGTACTTCCGCCCCTCGCGCGTAATTTCACCGTTGCTTTTTATAGATTTATAGATTGTATCATATCTCAAAACCACTTTCAAGCGGTTGTATTGAACATCGTTATGCACAAGGTCTTCTTGTGGTACGCTCTCTTTGACCGCACTAAATATCGAATTTGGCGCAAGCGTAACCGTGGTTTCGCTCACATTGTAAAACGCGCCGTCCTTGCGCTTTTCGCTGTGCCAAACCGCACTGCAACCCTCGAGTTTTCTGTCCGTTTTTGAAAAGGTGACGTATATAATCGCAACTTTCTCGCTCGGTTGTTCGCCGCCGTTTTCCTCGCTCGATTCGCCCGTATTTTCGCCAGATTCACCGCCGTTTTCGCTCGAATCGTCGCTTATGACGGCTTCGCCGCTCGGGCTATTTTGCGTTTCGTCGCCCTCGAACTCGACAGCGTAAATATACAAATCGCGCACTACGTCCTCATCGTCTTGCTCGTTGCAAGCAAAAAGGGAAAACGCGCTTATGAGCGTAAGCGCGACGACGAGGATTGTCAAAGTGATTTTTTTGATACTTTTCATAGTTGCTATGCAAGTGCAAGCGTTTGCTTGCACTTGCGTTTTTTACCGTTATTTCAAGTTTTCGCCAGTATTTTCAATCAAAGATTGAAGGATTTTTCCAGTTCGGCGAGAGTGTCTGCAAATTCTTTCATCGCAAGTTCGTACGGCGCGTCGCTTTCGAGGTCGACGTCTGCAAGACGAATGATGTCGAGTGGCGGCATACTTCCGCCCGCAGAAAGGAATTTCTTGTATTTGGCAAAGTATTCTTCCCCGCCTTTGAGGATATTGTTTGCGATAGAAACCGCGGTGGTGATACCCGTCGCGTATTTGTAGACGTAATAACTCGTGTAGAAGTGCGGGATTCTCGCCCACTCGTAACGAATGAGGTCGTTATGCTCGACGGATTCGCCGTAATACTTCTTGTTGAGTTCGTAGTAAGCGTCCGAAAGCGCGGTTGCCGTGATAGGCTCGCCTCTTTCCACCATTCCGTGCGCGATAACCTCGAACTCGCTGAACATAGTTTGTCTGAACAACGTCGTGCGGAACATATCGAGATAGTAGGAAAGCAAATACTTTCTGAACTCGCCCGTAGCCGTTTTGAGAAGGTGCTTCAAGAGCAACACTTCGTTGACGGTGGAAGCGATTTCCGCAACGAAAATAACGTAATCCGCTTTTTGTTCGCAAAGCGCGTGACTGCTGAAATACGAGTGCATTGCGTGACCCATTTCGTGCGCGATTGTGAACACGTCGTGAATGGTCTTTTGATAGTTCAAAAGCACGAACGGGTGAACGCCGTACACGCCCCACGAATACGCGCCGCTTCTCTTGCCTCTGTTCTCATACACGTCTACCCAACCGCTCTTGAACGCATTTGCGAGAATGTCCGAATATTCCTTGCCCGTGACTTTGAGCGCGTCTTTGACGAGTTCTACGGCGTCCTCGTATTCGAGCGCAAGTTCCTGTTCGTTGACGATGGACGTGTAAAGGTCGTACATATTGAGAGTTTCGACGCCCAAAACTTTCTTTCTGAGCGCGATGTAATCGTGCAAAGGTTTCGTGCCTTTGCCGACCGCTTCGAGAAGTTTGTTGTAGCAAGTGGACGGGACGTTCTCGTTGTACATCGAGTAATCGAGCGCGCTCTTAAATCCTCTCACTTTTGCGTAGAACCAGTCTTTTTTGACGTTGCCCGCATAGTTTGCGGCAATGGTGTTGATGTGGTCTTTGTACGCCGTGAACATACTGTCGAAAGCGTCCTTTCTCACTCTTTGGTCGGTGCTTTGCAAAAGCATACCGTACACGCCGTGGCTCATCGCCACTTCGTTGCCGTTTTCGTCCTTGACGGGCGCGAATTTAACGTCGGCGTTGTCGAACATAGAGAAAACCTCTCTTGCATTGTCCGAAAACAAACCGACTTCGCCGAGCAATTTTTCCTCTTTCTTTGAAAGGATAATATCTTTGCTTCTGATTATTTCCTTGAAGAAAACTTCGTAGTCGGCGAAGCGTTTGCTATGCTGCAATTCTTCGAGCCTTTCTTTGGGAAGTTCGCCCAGTTCGGGCGTGATGAAAGACACCGCCGTCGAGTACTTGACGTATAGCATATCAACTCTGTTTGCCATTGCTTGATGGGTTGCGTCTCTCGAGTCTTGGTCGAGGCGCATTTTTGCATATCCGTAAAGGTAGGATATGTCGTGCATCATTCTCGACATAAGTTCGAGACAGTCGAAAAGCATATCCTCGTCTTGAAGTTTGTCTTGATATTTCGAGAAGTGACCGATGCGCTCTTCACACTTGAAGAACAATTCTTCCCATGCGTCGTTGTTTGCGATAATGTCTTCGAGTTTCCATTTATACTCGGCAGGTATTTGATCTCTTGATTCGTATAACATATGGGCTTCCTTCCTTTTTATATTTTTCGTTTATTATTGCGCAAAAGCAAGTTTATTCGTACGTTTTTATTCGATAAACAGCGTGTTGTCCAAAAATTCGGGCGAGCAAGTGAGGCGCACGCCGAGTTTTCTGAACGGGTTTTCGTCCGCTTTGAAAAGCATATGCGTCGAGTGTGCGTCGCACCCCTCGAGAAGCGGTAGTTGTTCCATAGCGGTTGCCGCGTTGGCGTCGGACGCCGCGCAAATGGAAAGCGCGATGAGCGCTTCTTCGAGCGTGAGCGTCTTGTTATGCTCTTTGAGGATTTTGGTTTTGAGGTCGATGATAGGACCTATGACGTAAGGCGATATGAGTTTTTGTTTGTCCTTTATGCCTGCAAGCATTTTGACCGCGTTGAACACGCAAGCGGCGGACGCACTCATCATCTTCGTATTCTTGCCCGTGACGATTCTGCCGTCTGCAAGTTCGAGCGCAACCGCGCCGCAACCGTCGTTGTCCGCACTCTTTTTCTTTGCGACTTCCACTATCTTTCTGTCCGCAACGTTGATTCCGAGGCGCGACATCAAAAATTCGAGTCTGCTGACCGTATCTTGCTCTCCCGTGCCCGTTTTAAGGTCGCAAAGAGCCTTGAAGTATCTGCGCAAAATCTCTTGCTTGGACGCTTCTTTGCACGCTTCGTCGTCCACGATGCAGTAGCCCGCCATATTTACGCCCATATCCGTCGGCGATTTGTAGATACATTCCTCGCCCGTTATCTTTTCGAGTATGCTCTTGACGACGGGGAAAACCTCGATGTCGCGGTTGTAGTTGACCGTGATTTTGCCGTACGCGTCGAGGTGGAAGTTGTCAACCTTGTTTACGTCTTTCAAATCGGCGGTTGCCGCTTCGTACGCTACGTTTACGGGGTGATTGAGCGGAATATTCCATATGGGGAAAGTCTCGAACTTCGCATAGCCTGCCTTTACGCCCCTCTTGTTTTCGTGATAGAGTTGGCTGAGGCAAGTTGCCAGTTTGCCGCTTCCCGGGCCGGGGGCGGTAAGCACGACGAGCGGTCTTGACGTGGTGATGTACGGGTTTGCGCCGTATCCCTCGTCGGAAACTATCGTGTCGATTTCGTGCGGATAGCCTTTGGTCGGACGGTGGATATAGACCTTTATGCCTCTGTTTTCGAGTTTTTGTTTGTATGCGAGCGCGCCTTGTTGGTCGGTGAACATCGTGATGACTACGCAGTTGATGTATATTCCCATTGCGGAAATGTTGTCAATCATTCTCTCGACTTCGCTGCCGTAGGTGATGCCGTAATCGGCGCGTATTTTGTTGCGCTCGATTGCGTTTGCGTTTATACAAATGATGAGTTCAGCCTTGTCGCGAAGTTTTTGAAGAAGTTTGATTTTCGCCGCCTTATCGAAGCCGGGAAGCACCCTTGCGGCGTGCAAATCGTCAAAGAGTTTTCCGCCGAATTCAAGGTAGAGTTTGTCGAAGCGATTGATACGCTGCAAAATATGCTCCGACTGTTTTTGCATATACATATTGCTGTCAAAACCGATTTTGTTCATAAGACGTCATTAAACTTCCTTTGTATTATTTTTATTCTGTTTTTGGGCTCTCTCACTGTATAATAAATCACAGCTTCCCCCTTCCTCAAGTGTTTCCCCTACCGCCGTTC
>DKCG01000042.1:0-26606 GCA_002449145.1 Christensenella sp. UBA6880
GGGGAAACACGTGAGGAAGGGGGGGAAGTTTTATTCTAAATTGTTGCGTTGCAATTATTAATTATTAATTTTTTTCCCTACGGGAAAAACTAAATTCCAAAGTTCCCGGGGGTGATAAACAAGCCGCTTATGAGGCTCAATAGGGCGGCGAGAAGGACGACATGTACGACGTAGACAATGAGCGCGTGTTTGCCGAAGAAACAAACCGCTTTTTCTATCGCTTTGGCAATCGCCGTCGTGATCTTGCCTGCGCCGAGCATAAAATTGAGAGTGTTTATGGAAAAATCTCGCAGAGATTTCTTTTCGCTTTCGACGTTTGCGTAAAGCGCGTCGCAAGTCTTTTTGTAGAGTGCTTTCGTAAGTTCAAAACGCACGAGCGACAGTCTTTCGTAGTAGAACAATTCGCCTATCAGCACGCCGGCGAAATAAAAGGCGGTGTAGGGTATGAGCGTAAACAAATCGCCGGGCGAAAACTCGCTTTGCGAGTAAAACAGCGACGAATTGCCCCAAAAGTCGTGCGGCGGAAATACGATTGCGAATATTTTGGGTGTGGTCGCGGGAGGCGTGTAGCAAAAATACAGACACAACGTGACGATTATAAGCGCAACGCTTGCGCCGACCATTGCCCATCTGTTGTCGCGCACCACGAACGATATAAGCGCGTACAAAAGCATAGAAAACGCAAGAAAATCGAGCACGCCGAACGCAACGAAAACGCCGTCGATGCCCATTTGGTATTGCGCGATATACGAGCCGAGCGTGTAAATCAAAGCCACGGCGAGCAGTTGCGCGCCGCGCTTTGCGTTGTTGCGCGAAAACGTGCAAGATATGCCCGAAATGGAAAAGAAAACGAACAAAACTATGGGGTGAATTATGTCTCTTACGCCGCTTGCGCTTCCGTTCACCCAGTTGTAGCAAAAGGTCGTGAAAGCGTCGCCGACGCCCCTGCGGACGAACTCGTATCCGTACCACTGCACGCCGAAATACGACCCGAGCAAAATCGCCAAATGGTCGAGAATCATAAGCAACACGCAAACGCCCCGCAAAAAGTCGATTTCCCAAATGCGATTGCGTTTTCTTTTGGGAACGAGGGTGATTTGCACGTCGTCCGAGACGAGTGGATTTTTTTGTACGTCCGATTGCATAAAATGAATATAGCACTATTCTTTTGCGCTGTCAACGAACGACGGGGCGGGCGAGGAAAGCGAGAAAATCCACGCGGGTAGATATGCGAATTTTGCAAAATAAAAGCAAAGATTCGCGAAAAACGAAAATGAAAAATTTGCGGCGACGAAAAAATTTTTTCATTGATTCTAACCGTGTGAAAAAGTGCGAGCAAACGACAGTAAAAATATGGAAAACAATGCTATAGAATGCCGAAAAACGCAAAATTTGCGCGTTTTCGACGGCAAAAACCCGAAAATGCGGCCGAACAGGAAAAATTTGCCGCGGCGAAGGCGAAAAAGTGCGAAAAACGGGCAAATTCCCCTATAAGTTGTGCTTTGCAAACCGCCTAACCACAAGGTATAGTTATAGGCATTCTAACAATATAAGTATTGACAAACGCGCGGAAAAAACGTATAATTGGACTGTATAATAATCTACACATATGCGCTACACGCGTAGAGGCATATGTTTCGGAGGAGATTATGAGAATGAGAAAGTTATCGCTCGTATTGTTGCTCGTGCTGATCAGCGTTATGCTGTTCGGTCTCGTGGCGTGCAATCCGAAAACCGACGGGAACACCGACACCCCCGTCATTCCTACGCCGACGCCTAATCCGGATCCCGACAATTCCGTGTACATCGGCGCGCAGGATTTCTGGAACGCTTTTAAGGCCGCCGCTCTGAACGAAGCGGGTGCTGAAAAAGACAAGCGTTACATAAGGGTTGACACGGCATTCGTGATGGGCTTTTCCAAGGATTCGTCCGACTCGCTTATCGTTGCTCGCTTTGCAGGCAACGTCGATACGGTCGAAGATTCAAACAGTGAAATACTCGTTGAATTCCGCAAGTTGACATCCGAAATAGACGGCAGAACCGTCGATCAAGACACCATCTGTACGATGGCGAAAAACGGCGAAGGAACTCTGCTTTTCGGCGCGTACTATTACGAAGGCAAACTCGTTGCGGATATGCGCGGAATCAAGAAGGGCGACGGCGTGCACGTCGTTTACACCGACACGATCAATATGACGGACTTCGTGTCGAGATTCGCAGACGCGCTCGAACAACTCGACCTTTCCTCTGTTTTGTACGACACGTTGATGGGTTACGACATCGGCGGACTCGTCAACAGCCTCATTAATATGGATGTTGCGCACCTGACGGTCGAACAGTTGCTCGTCAACGTATTGTTCGGCGCAAGCAAGGGCACGCTCGTTGATTACGGCAACGGACATCAAGTGTTGCGTATGCCTTGCGACCTCGGACTTATCGTCAGTATAATTCCGCTCGTACAAGGTCTTATCCCCGAAAACATCATCGGACTCGTCAAAGACGTACTCGGTCTCGATTTGGGCAAACTCGGCGCGCTCGCCGGTATGGCTCTTTATATGGAAGCCGACATTATGAACGGCGCGCTTCAAGGCACGACGTTCGACATAGACGTAAACCTCAACTCTTACGGCGTTGAGGGCGTCGAAGAAAAGTACGGCACGTTCCAATCCGAATTCGGCATCAAACTCGGCTATGCGAAAGCAGACTTTGCAGGTACCCCCGACCTCAATTTAGTCGGCGACGAAAATAATCCCGGACTTCTCAAAAATCGCAACGAAAACAACACCGCTCGTCAAGACGGTGAAAAATCCCTTTACGACGCCGTAAACGAAAGCGCGGAAAAATATTCCTTCCTCACTCTCGACGGCGCAATCTCTCTCACTCTCAACTTCAACGAAAAGAAAGTGTCTATCGACAACGTGATAGGCTCTTTCGGCACTCTCATTTCAAATCTTCTCACTCAAAATCTCGACCCCGAAATGCTCGAAGCACTCAAACCGTTGTTTGCAAAAGAAATAGATTTTGCCAGCGGCGAGGTGAAACTCACGATAAAACTTCAAGCAGACATCAACACTAAGGACGCAAAAAAGACAAGACTTGCAGCCGAAATTCTCGGTCGTGACGGCGCAAAACGCGTGACGGCTTACTACACCGGCGAAAAAGAAGGCGTATATATCGACGCGGGCGGCTTGCTCGGTTACAGCGGAACGAAGTTCAAAATCGACGACATCAACGTCAACGAGCTTTTGGGCGACCTTGTCGACAAAGTTTTTGAAACCGTCAAAGGCGCAATAGACGGACTTAAAGGCGGCGCAACAACTCAAAACATTCAACAAGCGTTCGTCGACAACGGCGAAATCGTCATTCAACACGGCGCGTACTCTGCGGCGGAAGGCGAAGGTTCCGTCGACGTCTTGTCGCTTGTAAGTATGATTCTCGACCATGTCAACGTCGGTATGGACGAAAACATCTTCAACATCAGAGATATAAGCGTGGATTTGTCCAGAGATATTCTCGAAACGATATTCTCGCTTGTGTTTACGGGCGACAACGCGGGTGCGGACATTCCCATCACCGGCGCATTGCTCAAATACGTCAACAACGGCGCGCAACAAAACAAGAACCTCACTTTGAGCGCGGAACTCGGCGTTCGCGAATATAACGAAGCAAACACCGAATACAGCCTCGCGCCCCTCATCGGTCTTGCGCTCGGCGTTGACATTACCTTTGGTAAAATCAACGATTTGCCCGGTTTCGAGGCAACGTTTGAAAAACTCGAAAACGAACTTGCTCAAAACGAAGGCGCATATCTTCCCATTCTCAAAAACGGCGCGTTGAACACCGATTTGCTTCACGTCAACGTGTCCACGGGACTTACCCTCGACATCGAAACCCTCAAAGGCGAACTCGCAAATATCGAAGTCAATATGCCCGACCAAGAAATCGGCACGATGTTCAAGGGCATTTTGCTCAAAGCGTTGATCGAACTGGGCAACATCGACGGCGGTCTTAAACTCGACATCAACGCCGACATCGACCTCACCGGCGGTCTCGATACGAGCGCAATCCTCGATTTGCTTTTGAAATCTTCCGCAAAGATCGCGATTTCCAAGCAATCCGACAACGAAGAAGTGCTTGCGATTTATTTGCAAGACGGTTGGGTATATCTCAAAGCGGACATCCTTTGCATAAGCGTAAAACAAATTAAACTCAACGTCAGAGAACTTGTCGATATGCTCGGCACGAGCGACGATCCGTCGAGCAGTCAGGCTCTCGTTGCGGAGGAAACCGAAGAAGACGGCGGTATGGACGTCAACGCGGTTCTCGGATTCGTGGCAGGCATCATAGACGGATTCAAACTCGGCAATCACGCTCTCGAAGTCGTCCTTGCTTCCAACCTCTTTGAACAGGTCCTCGGACTTCTCAATATCGACGGCGTTAAGATCGAATTTGCAAGCACCGAATTTGACGGCGGAATCCGCATTGCTCTCAACGACGGACTCAATCTGCCCGAACTTCAACTCGGCGTGTTCGTATCTTTGGGCAACAACGTCAACCTCGACTTGTCCCTCAACGGCTTGTCCGCAGGTTTGAACGACAAAGCGACCAATTATTTGCTCAAAGACAATTGTCAAAGCGACGATTTCACCGAAATCCTCGAATATCCCTTCCTCGGACTCGACCTCACGCTCGGTCTTAACTTCACGGCGGACCAAGGCGCGAGAGAACTCGTGTTCGGCGAGGGCAAATACTGGCTCGATTCAAACGGCAAGTACGTCGAAATCGAAAAAACGCCAGTTCCCGACGGATACACCGGCAAACTTTACTACAAGGATTCCGACGGTATATATCAAGAAGAGAATATAACAAAAGCGACTCTCGCGTTCGACGAGCCGATGAATCTTAATTACGAGTTGCGCATTGCGGGTCAACTCGACCTTTCGCCTATCGTCGAATATTTGCTCGGCGCGCCCCAAATCAACACGAAGGGCAACGTCAGCGAATTGATGATCGAACTTACGGGCAAAAAGTCAAGCGATATTAGCGGTCAACTCACTGCAGAACGCAAAGTTTTGCTCGGACTTTATTACACGGGCGGTTCGCTCTACATCGACGCGAGCAACTTCGGTTTGAATAAGGTCAGAACGGACATTGACCTCTATGAGGTCATTCTCGCATTGCTTGCAAAAGACTCGACCGTTGCTGTCAACGGCGCAACGGGGGCCGACGCAATGGCGGCGGAAGATACGATCGACCAAAACGACGCAGATGCGAGAAAGGCTCTTGCGCTCGACATCCTTGCAACGCTTTCTTCCGACAACGTTAAGTTGCAAATCGCAAAAGGTTTGACAGACATTCTTTATCAACTCATCGGAATCGACGCAAGCGATATTACCGCTTGGGCGCAAATCGCTTGGGCGAGCATAAAGGATAAATTCGACAACAAACCCGTCCGTATCGTACTTGACGCCAACAACGACGCAGGTCAATCAATCGGCAGTGCGGAAATCTACATCGGCACGACCGACAGAGGCGAAAACGGCGAAACGCTCAGTCCTCTCAAACTCGAAATCGGCGGCGACGCGGTCGAACCTATCAGAATCGTACGCGACGGACAACAAATGCAGGAAATGGCGTCCTACGTCCAAAGCGAAGGCAACGTGTTTGAAGACGTAGAATTGTTCAACGACTACGGCGACGTCACCATTCCCGGCATCTACGCCGAAATTCAAGGCACATTCACGGTCGGTGCGCTTCAAGGCAACAAGTCTTGGACTGTCGGCGAATGGATCGCGTCCTTCCTCGACGACAGCAATCCTGAACTCAATTCGTTTGTAAGACAACTTCTTCTCACCTACAAAGTGCCCGTCGAAGCGGGCGCAAACATCGGATTCCGCATTGCTCTCAACGCACATCTCAATCCCGACGTTCCCGTTGACCTCACTCAAAACGCGGTGTTCAAGAATTATGAAAATTCAAAACTCGCAGACCTCGCAAAATACGTCGAAGTCTACAAGCTCAGCGGCGCGAAATACGTTCTTCTCACCGACGAGGAACGCACGACGTTCGAGGGTGACGTATACGTCAAGCAATATGTTGCGGGCGGCATTGCGCTCACCGAAGTGACCGACCTCAATTACAGAGGCGAAGGCTACGTCCTCGTTGACGGCAACTACGTAAAAGTCAACGTCACAGACGAAAATCAAGAACAATACGCAAACGAGAAAATTTACACTGCGGCAAGTTTGCTCGATATCGCGTACATCGCGTCTCACAGCGACATCGCAATCGAAATCTACAACGAGAAGATAACGCTTGTAGACAAGATGTCCAATGCGGAAAAACTCGAACACGTTATCCTCGCATTGCGTTTGCAAAGCACGGGTGAAAACGCGCAAGGTCAATCGGTAAGCACCGTTTACCTCGATTTGAGCAACGACTTCCACCTTGCTTTGACCAACATCGATCTCGGCGCATTGCTCGGCGGATTGCTCACGGGCGGTTCGAACAGCGACGACAGCACCGCAACCACGGCGGCAGACGAGAGCGCAAGCGGCGGAATCGACCTTATGGGTATTCTCGGCAAGGTTCTGGGCGGTATCATCGGCTATATCGGCGTTGACACAGAAGGTTTGCAAATCAACTTCGCCGAAGCACTCGTCGCAACTCTCGTGCAAATGCTCGCAGGCAAGCAAGTAGACCCCGAAAAGTTCATCAAACTCAATTCGGACAGAAGTTATCTTGCGTTTGCGTGGAAGGACGATTATAAACTCGAACTCAACCTTCAAATCGACCCCGCATACGTCGGATTCGAACTCAGTTCAATCAAACTCGCACTCGGCAAAGAGGGCGGCGTGTTACCCGACGATTTCGACCCGAACGTCTACACGACGGCGGAAAATCTCGATACGCTTTCGCTCAACGTCGATCTTGGACTCGATTTGCAACTCAAAGGACAGGACGAGCAAGTACGTCTTGAAAAATACCTCGATTTGTTCATTGCGGATTTGGGCATCAAACTCGGTATCGATATGTTCGACGACATCGAATACGACATCGGATTGAGCCTCGGCGCAAACCTCGCACTCAACGAGCCGAACGAGAGCAATATTGTTCTTGAAATTAAGAATAATATAACAAATAAGAATATATTAGCGGTTTACATCGAGGGTCAGAACATCTATTTCGATTTCGGAAGCCTCGGTCGCGAACCCGTTTATATAGAAGGTACAAACCTTTGCGACGTGCTTTGCAAGAAAGTCGTCGAGTTGCTCGGCGACCTCAATTCCATCGTTAAGAGCGGTGCTTCCACAGCAGCGGACGAAGTCGCGGTAAACAGCGCGGACGAGAAAATGCAACTCATTCTCGACATCACGGACGGCAAACTCAGCGTACTCGTTATGCAAAACGTCCTCGTCGGACTTATTGCGGCTCTCACGTCAAACGACGGCAGCACCGACATCGCGACGATTATCGAGAAACTCGACCTCGACATTTCCGTCGGAGTTGATTTGCAACTCGACCCGTCTATCGCAATCGACGTCAATCTTGACAGCAATCTCATCGCGCTCGGCGTAAGCGT
Organism: Christensenella sp. UBA6880; assembly: GCA_002449145.1. Classification (GTDB taxonomy): domain Bacteria; phylum Bacillota; class Clostridia; order Christensenellales; family CAG-917; genus CAG-475. The sequence continues at coordinate 7,583 of DKCG01000042.1, forward strand.
CGGCAACATCGACGTTGCAACCGGCACAAAGAGCAACGCATACGAGGCAATCCGCGAAAAAGCGCAAAAGGGTATCAGAGGCGACGATAAGTTCGTTCTTCTCACAAACGACGAAAAGAAGACTTACGAAGGCAAGAGATACAACAAAGTCGGCGACACGTTTGTCGAAGCGGAAAACGGCGATTACAGAGGTTACTACACCGAGATGTCCAATGCGCACATCATCGAAGTCGACCTCAGTTTGATCGTTGACTACTACGCAAGCGCAACGTACACTCTCGTCACCGACCAAAGAGCGCTCGAAACAATTTCGCCGCTCGACAGATATTCTTACAGCAGCAACGAGCAAAGGTTCGTGCAAGATCCCAACGGCACTTACGTCCGCGAAGGTTTCGCATTCGACGAATTGCTCGACCTTATCCTCAATATGGACGGTTTGCAGAGCATTCTCGCAACGATGCTTCCGCAAATCCGCATCGATACCGACAACGAAGAAATCGGCTTTGACGTGCAGAACGACAAGTTCAGCGTCGGCGATTTGCTCAAACGTCTCGGACTCAACCTCGTGCTTTCCGACAAGATGGACGACGGCTTCAAACTCGACATCAAGGCAAGACTCAACCTTCAAAAGATAGGTATGGAAGACTTGTCGAAGATCGATTTGAAGAACCTCAATCTCGACATAGAAACCATCCTCAACGGTTTGGAAGCATACATCGGAATCGACTTCGATTACGAACATCCCGGCACGAACACCAAACTCGGCGTCTATCTCGAAGACGGCATAGTGTTTGTCGATATGGAAGGTATCGGCGGTCCTCGCGTGCAAGTCGGTCTTATCGACTTGCTTGAAAAACTCGGCGTGACACTCGGTTCGAGCAGTTCGAACAGCGGCGCAAGCACGGCGGCAGATACGCAAGACGGCGAAATGAGCGTCGGTCAAATCCTCAATATGATCGTTTCCAAGATTGTACTTTCAGGTACGCCTTGGATCGGCGACGACGGTGTAAAGAGAATCGATCAACTCGGCGTATTCGTGCGCGCAAACTTCATTAACGATTTGTTCTCGATGTTATTCAAGACGGTCGTCGATTCCGAAAATACGGTCGTGGACGAGTCTCAAAGCGGTTTGTTCCTCTATCCGCAAAAGAAATTCGGAAATTACGGCGTTGACGAAGCTCTCGCTTTGCAACTCAAACTCGCTCTTGCAAACAAGAAAGACCCGATCGATCCCGAAACCGGCGAACTTTCTTCAAAATCTCAATATCTCATCGACCTCAATCTCGGACTCGATGCGAAAGTCGGTCTCGTAAGCGTAGATACAAACTATCAACCGCTTCTCGACAACGACGAGAAACTCGAATTCATCTCGCTTGACGACTACATCGAAAACATCGTCAAACTTTTGGGCGGTTTCAGCGGCGAGAATTATCAAAGAACGACGGATCTCACCGACAACGCAATCTACTATTCGTTCGAGGCGAGCGACGACGGCGAATACCTGCTCAAGACGGGTATGTACCGCAAGCCCAACTTCACGGTTGACGCAAACGGCGCGTACGTTCTCGGCGAAGACGGCGAATACAGACTCATAAACGACGGCGAAACGTTGCCCGAAGGCACGAAGCGTTACGCAAAAGAAGACCTCACCGACGTTCAAATGTATTCTCGCTCTTACGCAACCGTAAAGACGGGCGAGGACGGCAAGCAATACGCATATATCGTCAAATACGACGTCGATCCCAACGGCGCATACGTCTACGACGCCGAAAACGACATTTACGTCAACAAGAACGATGCTTCCGCACCCGAAAGCAACACGTTCTATTCGAGAGTGGATATGCCGATTACCGTCACCGAAAAAGACGCGGACGGCAACGAAATCACTCGCAACGCTCTTGCAAGCGAGGTCAAACTCTACAACAAGTGCGGAAAGACCGCATACCAAGATCAAAATATATCTTTGAGCGTAAGCGGCTTGATTTACTTCAATTCCGCAAGCGCGGAAGTCGTCAACGCGGGCGGCTTGCTTCCCAATGCGTTCCGCGATATGATCATCAACTTGCAAACGCTCAACGCTTTCAACGCGGGTATCGGTTTGAGAGTTTCCGCAAACATCGACCTTGCGGCACTCGATTTGCAAGGACTTGCGTCCGGCGGCACGTTCGGCGACTTCATCAATAACAGCGATTTGAGCAAAGTCGAACTCGCAATCGAGTTCGTCGAAGTGGACGACAAGGGCTACTTCGCAAAATACGACACTGCAAACGACATCGGCAACGGCAACGAAAAAGTGCTCGGCGGTATGTATTTGAGCGGCGGTACGCTCTATCTCGATCTTACGGGGTTGGTTACGACTGCAGAAAACTATTCCAAGATCGAAAACTTCGTTGAATTTGCAAAGAAAGTCGCTGACAAACTCGGCTCTATCGGCAGTGGCAAAGAAGAAAACGGCGCGCAAACGGCAAGCGACGAAGCGCAAACTCGCTCTAGCCAACGCGACGCGGTCTTGTTGCTCGCATACAGCGATTCGCAATTCCAAATCCAAATCACAAAAGCGTTGATCGCATTCGTGCTTGCAACGTTTATGCCCGATCTCGGCTCGCTCGAAGACGTATTCGACGTGTTCAACATCTCTTTGGGCGTTGATCTCGGTCAACCCGTTTACAAGAGCGTGGAAGATTTGAAAGCGACCGATCCCGACCTGTACGAAAAATTCCAAAACGAGTACAAAGGCGACAGATACACGAAGTACACAACGGAAGATCTCAGCCAAAAAGCGGGCACCGACACTTACTACGTCGCAGGCAACAAATACTATCTTGCAGACACGACTTACGTTTACGAAGCGAAGGTTGACAGCGCAGGCGTCACCCTCGTTGACGGCATAAAACACAAATTCCAGGACGGCAACCTGGAAGCGGGCAAGACCTACGCAGTGCTCGAAAACGGCAAATACGTCGTGATTGAAAACAAAGTTCAAGGCAAGTACGTCCATTCCAACGCAAACTACTATGCGAAAGTCGAAAACGTCACCGACCCCGTAAGTTTGCGCAGTTACAGAATGTACAGAAGAACGGACGGCGTTGAAAGCGTCACCGACACATACATCGAAAACGACACTTATATCCGCTATAACGGCGAAGAAAGAAAGGTCGAAGAATTGAGATCTCGTTTGTTCGGTTACGTCAAGGACGAAAACGGCGAATATTACAGAACAATAGACCTCTACAATCAAATCGGCGATTACTACATCGGACTCGACGTCGCAATCGGTTGCGTCAATATGGGTCTCAAACTCGGCGGAATCGAAATCGGTTTTGGCGCAGGCGAGGAATTGTTGCCCGCATACATTCGCGACGGCAAAGCGCACTCGACGTTCGTAAAGAGCGGAGAACTCAACAAAGAAATCGAGTACACCGACGAAACCAAGAACGTCTACGACTTCGAGGATATTCCGACCAATATGTTCTACGACACCATCATCACGGTGGGCTTCTCGGTTGAACTCGAATTCGGTATCACGGAAGGCACGCTCGACTTCGGCAAGATTTTGAGCAGCATAATCGGCGACCTTACGGGCGTTGTGGTCGAAATGCCCTCAACCACGAAGGGTTATTCTTCCGCACACTTCAGACTCGACGTGTCGCTTATGGTTGACATCTACGACCTCACCAAGTCCGAACTCAAACTCGAACTTATCAACGTCACCGAAACGGGTTACGAGAGTTTGTGGCTCGGCGCGTACTACGTCAACAACACAATCTACGTCAATCTCGAAGAAGCGTTCAACATTCAGAAGTTCGCAGTCGGCGGTCTCAACATCGCGGAAATCCTCAAAGACTACATCATCGACTTCGATTCCGACGACGAATACTTCGTTGCGGGCGACGAGCAAACGGCATCCACGAGCGAAGCGTTTGTGGCAAGCGGCGCACAAGCAAGCGACGTTGACCTCAGCGACAAAGAACTTGCTCTTTCGATGCTCATCAACAAAGACTTGCTCACCTTGAAACTCGGCGACAAACTCTTTGACACAATCCTCGAATACATCCCCGAAGATTTGCTCGGATTCGACATCAAAGACTTGTTCTATCAAGAAATCAACGGCGGATTGCAAGTCGAACTCAACACGTCCGACAGCATCAACCTTTCCGTTGACGTCGCACTCGGTCTCGACGGCGACAGATACAACAAAGATTCCGACTATGCAGGAACGGACGCGGACAAGGAAAGCCTTGCAAAAAAGGTCAACAATTCCGAAATCTACTACGTATTCAAGCAAGACGCAAACGGCAACTACGTCAAGGGCGAAAACGGCAACTACGTCCGTGCAATTACGTCGAAAGAAGAAAACGAAGTTGCCGCAAAAGATCGCTATGCCAAGTACAAAGTCAAGACCGATGAAGGCATAAAAGAGCCGTATCTCGTCAGAGTTCTCGACAACGGCAAGGGCGACGGCAGCGAATTGCTCGACAAGACCCCATATCCGATGCTCGAAAACGATGAAAGCGCGGTTGCGATTTACAAGTACGTTGCGGGCGCGGTTGCAAACAAGTCCTACGTCGACGACGGCGGCAAGTACGATATGACGCTCACGCTCGAACTTGCGATCAAGAATCTCGACGTTGCGTTCACCAACTCTCGTACGTACGTCCTCAGCGGCGACGAACTTGCAGAGTACACCGATATGGACGACGTTGACCGCTTCACGCTCAGCGAAACCATCGACGTTACGACGCAATTCAAGAGCGGCACGGACAACGACATCGATTTGAGTGCGGTGCTTCAAGCGTTCTTCCCGAGCCTTACGGACGAGCAACTTCTCATCATCAAGGCGCAAGCGGACGACGGCGGTGACGTGAATCGTTCCTTGCAACTCGTTTTGGACGTTGACATTCAAGTTGCGGCATTGCTCAACTTTATGCGTACCGAACTTGTCAAGTACACCGACGAGGGCGACCAATTCGACGGCGATATGGATTTGTTCTCCGTCATCGAGTTGCTTCAAAAGGTTATTGCAAACATCGATACGACGCAATTGACCAACCTCATTGCGGACATTGCAAGTTACGTCAACCTCAGCATAAGACTTCAAACCAAGGGCGGCAACGATTCCGACTACCACGATATGCTCGGCATTTATATGGTTGGCGGCACGTTCGAGTTGCTCACGGAAGAAGAAAAGACCAGCGTAACGAGCGAAAAATATATCGACCCGAGCGAGAGATACGACCACTACTTCGAAACGAGATACGGCAGTTACTATCTCGACGAAACGACGGGCGAATACAACTACATAACATCGGATACGTTTGCGGGAACGAGATATTCCTACGATTCGAGTTATTGCTACAAGAACGAAAAGGGCAACTACAAGCGCGTAGACGGCGGCTTGTTCGTTGACCTCAGTTACTTCAACATTCCGTCCTTGCGTATCGACGCAAACGAAATCCGCAAACTTGTCGGCAGTATCTTTACGCTCACTTCGGGCGAAGCAATGACGGCGGCGGACGATACGACGGGTGACACCGACAAAGACGAAGACAGCGGAATTTCCTTCCCGCTCGTCAAAGACGACACCATTCTCGGCTACATCAGAACGTTTGCATACGGCTTGCAAATCACGTCGAGATACGTCAAGGTGCTTGCAAACGCAGACTATATCAACAGCATTCTCTCTCTCGTAATGGGCGAGAACGCAATCCAATTCGACGATAAGTTTGTCAACCAACCCAATGTCACGCTCTACACGGAGAACACGAGATATACCTTTGAAAAAGAAAGTGAAGTCATCGATGCATTCATCCAAAAGTACGGCAAGGCGGATGACGAAGGCAAAAAGACGCTTGTCAAACAACTTGAAAAGACCCTCACAACATCCAAGTATTTGTTCGACATCACCGAGTACAGCGGCCACGAGGGCGATCAAAACAAGGGTATTTACTACAAAGACAGCGACGGCGCATATGTTCAAAAATCCGAAATGTCCACCGTCGAGCGCGAAGCGTACGACAAGCAAGTCGTGGCAGGCAAAGCAAGTTACTACGACGTAAAGAAAGTCAATGTTTACGTCAAACTTTCAAGCGGTGCATACGTCCTTTACGCAGACGCGACTCAAACTCAAATCAACAACTGCGAAAAGGTTGAAGAACTTCAAAAAGACTATTTGGTCAGAGTTCCTAAACTTTATATCTACAACGAGACGAGCAAGCAGTATGCGGCGGCAGATTCGAGTTACTACATAGTAAAACCGCTTCAAGCGCGCAACGAGTTCCTCTCGGTCAACCTCTATCTGTGGAATCACAAGGTGTCTGTAGCAATCAACGCACCATCAATCCGCGTAACCGAGTTCAATTATGTCACGGGCAAGGAAGCGATGGGCAATCTCGGTTTCACCGACATCGCGGAAGGCGCACGTTACATCAACACCGACGAAGACATCTACACCAGCGTGGACAAGGCTTCCGACGGTTTGAGCAACTGGGAATTCGATTACTACAAGAACGGCGCATTCGATTCAAGCGTGTACGCAGAGAATCCTCGTTACTACGAGTACAGAGGCGAACTCATCGCAATCACAAAAGACTCGTTGTATGTCAAAGAAGGTTCGCAATACGTTCAAGCGGCTCTTGACAAGACTAAAGAGAAGCCGACTACAAGTTGGGCTTTGTTCCCCGACTTCATTGCGGAAATGGAAACCGGCTATCGCCTTATCAAAGACAACGAAGACGTTGCGACAGGCACGAAGCGCTTTGATAAAGACGAAAAAGGCGAGTTTGTCGAATCCGAGAACGGAAAGTACGTCGTTGCCGAATACTACGTCGAGAACACGGCAAAGACCGCATTTGTGCGAGTACAAAGAACTTTCATCTATAAGAAGTACACTTACAATACCGAAAAGAAAGTTCTTATCCCCGCAACCGACGATCGCGACGATTACTACATCAAAGTTCAACAAACAAGTTCGATTACGCAACCCGACTTCTCGAAGCCCGAATATGCGGACTATGCGTACAAGAAGTACGTTGACAGCGACAATCTCTACTACATCTCGCTTGCATTGAGAGGCAGTCTGTTCATTCAATCGGGCAAGATTTATCTCGATTACAAAACCTATCAGGAAGCGTACAAGAGCGTAACGAAAAAAGAACTCACCGACGCGAACTACAAGACCGTACTCAACGGCATAATGTTCAAGAAGTTCCAAGGCGACTACGTCAAAGTTTCCGCTTCGGACGACCTCGACGCACTCAAAGCAAACGGCGGTTTGTACGTTTGGGTCAACAGCACTCTCGACGAGAAATACAACGGCGTGAACGAAGCGCTCGGCGACGTTTTGGGCAACTTGCTCGGCGCAATGACGGGCAAATTCCAAATCGCGGAAGATATGTCGTTCAACGTTTACTTCTCGCTCAGAATGAATCTCGGATTCAAACTCTACATTCTTCCGTCGTTCAGTATCGACGTTCACGACCTTGACGTTGCAATCGACGTTTGGGGCGAACAAAACGACTTGCTTGACGACGGCACGGGCAAGAACTACGTCACGAGCAAAGACAGAGACGAAAACAACTATGACGTCAAGTTGCTCGACGGCACAAAGCCTCATATCCTCGGCATCTACTACGACAACGACAAAGACACCGGCAAAGCGGGTCTCTACATCGACGCGGAAGCATTGCTCGGCAAAGACGCAAAACTCTTTGTGGATATGAGCGAGTACTCTCTCGAAGAAGTGATTACGGGTCTTGCGGCAAACATCGGTAAAGACGCTACCGCGGCAGACGCATCCGTTGCTTCGGACAGCGTGACCGAAAAGAATCCCGACGGTCAAAGTTCGGATTCGACGAGTTTGTTTGTCAACATCTTCACCAATGCGCTCGCACTCAACGTGACGTCGGGCTTTGCAAAAGTCCTTATCAAAGAACTTTTGCCCGACAACGCAAGCATTGCGGATATGTTGCCCAACATCAAGGTTTATCTCAAACAAAACCTCAATCCGTACGACATTACGATTGGCGCAATTCTCTATAACGAGAAGGGCGATATTCCCGTGTTCGATCTCGGACTCAACATTCAAGGTATGAACGGTGTGACGGGCGAGTCCTCGTCCATCGAGTTCGGCAGAAAAGAAGACATTTTGGCAATGCAACAAGGCTCTAACGCAATCTTCTACTATGCGAACTTCTACCGCGACAACGGCAACACGGATTACAGCAACTACTACGGAAAGAACTACAACGGCAAAGACTACGTCAAACTCATACACGACGAAGCGACGGGTTACGATTATATCGAAAACGCAGACGGCACGAAGGGCGACCTCTACACGGGCAAAGACGCAAACGGCAACACGGTTGCGGGTCCCGAAGACAGATATATGAAAGCCAAGCCCGTTATGAGCGAAGTGCTTGCCGCAAGACAGTTGGCATTCAAGGGCGACGTGTACACCGACGTTGAAGGCGTGTATATGCTCGTTTACAAACGCCTCAACGACATCGCAGGCAACAACAACCTCGACGAAGACACGTACAGAGAGTACAGAAACCTCGTCAACACCAACCAATTTGCGACCTACACGGGTACGCTCTACGTTGTCGATGACAACGGCAACTTCGTCAAGACGGACAAAGACACGCTCAAAGGCTTCACGGGCAAGGGCAATTTGCAATACGCTCTTGAAAGCGACTACGAATCGAGCGCAACCGAAAGCGAAAAGAGCAGAAAGGTTGTCTACAACGGACAAACCTATTATCCGATCGACCCCAACGGCAACGGATACACCGATATGAGCGAAGCGGATGCCTTCAAGACCGCCCACGACACCGCGAAGGTTTATAAACAAGTCACCGATTTCACCAACTACACGAGAGCGTTGGCACTCGACCTCGGCGATTTGCTCGGCGGCGGTACGTTTGACGTTGCAAGCGTACTTGCGGGACTCGACAGCGTCGAACTCGGAATGAACCTCGACATCAAGATGACTCTCGACGACGTCATCAACTGGACGTATCAATTCACGAGATTCATCGACGATCCGCAAATCAGCGAATATCTCTACTTCATCGCGACTTCGCTTCAAGGCAACAAGGAATTCCAAAGCCTTATCGGCTTGAACCTCAACCTCAAGGCGTATCTCAAACTCGCAAATCTCGTCAAGATGATTGCGGGCGACACGAGCGTGGGCATTTTGCAAGCCCTCGAAGGCGCGAAGATTTATCTCGAATTGACCTACGAAACCAACTTCCACGGAGACAAGAAGCCGCAAGCGTTCTTGTGGGTTGAAATCAAAGACGGCAAACTCTATCTCAACATCGACGCGAGCCAAATCGGCGACATCGTCGGTTGGGGCGACTTCTTCTCGTACGGTGCGGTCGAAGGTCTCGACCTTTCGAGCATACTCGGCAGCAGTTCGACGACCGCAAGCGCGCAAGCGTCCGTTGCCACCGATGACGAGGAAGTCAACACGGGCTTGATTCCGGCAAACGTATGGGACATTCTCAACGTCGTTCTCGGCAGATTGCTCATCGCAAACGACTTCATCACGGTCGGACTCAACGAAACTCTTATCGCGGACCTCATCGGTATGCTCGCAGACAGCGACAGCGCAGTGCTTCAAGGCATCAGCGAGTTCTTGCCCAAACTCTACACGAGCAACACCAAGGACACCAGCGGTATCACCATCAACTTCTACGGCAACTCGCCCAGCATCGACATCAACCTCGGCTTCAAGGTCGGCACGCTCTATTACGAGACCGTCAACAACTTCAACGCGATGTACGGCAAAGACGGCAAGTACTCGAAGGGAAGCAACTGGTCGGGCGCAACGTTCAAGCAAGAAACGAACGGCGAGTACACTGTAGGCACGGGCGCGGATAACGACAGCACTTACGTGCTCGTATCCACCGACGACTACGCACTCGTTGCGTACGCATATCCTGCTTGGGACGGCGACACCTACGATTACGACGCGGCAACGAACACGTTTGCAAAACACGCCGCAAGCGGCACGAAGGGCGCATACCTCAAACAAGGCGACTTCGCAATCGCGATTTCTCTGGGCAAACTCTACGCTACGGTGAACAAAGAATTCTCTGTAGACAAAGACGAGAAATTTGCGGATAAGAACGCAGACGGTTCAATCAAGTACGTTTACGTTGAATCCGCAGACGGCGAATACGTCAAGAATGCAGACGGAACGTATCGTCCTGCAACCGAAGCGGACAGCAAAGAAACGCACTATGCAAAACAAGCGTCTTATGGCAACTACACGAGTTTGCAAAGCGCAAAAGCACATCTTGAGATGTCGATTGAGATTTCGTTGTACGGAAGCGGCAAAGCGGGCGACGACAACATAATCGATTTGAGCGAAATCCTCGATATGATTATGGGTCTCATCAATCCCTCGAGTGCAATCAGCGGCTCTACGCTCAAACTCAACATCGTCAACGAATTCGGCAACAACCAAGGCGCGTTCCTCACGCTCGACCTCGTTGCCAATATCGACGTTGAAACGTACAAGGTCGAACTCGGACTGCGTCTCACCAAGCGTTCTGCAAAGATGACGGCAGAAAAGACGTTGATTGGCGTTTACCTCATTGAAAATGCAGTGTACGTCGACCTTAGCGGCATACTCGGCGAAACGGCAAAGATTGCCGTGACCGACCTCAACCTTGACGGTTTGCTCGAAGGCGTACTCGGCAAGTTCTTGAACAAAGAAGACACCACCGATGCGTCGGGTGCAAGCATTGCAAGCAAAGAGGACATCGGCACGATCGAAGCGAACAAAGATCATTTGAAGGATTACGCATACTTTATGATCAACGTTACGCCGCAAAAACTCTTGTTGCAACTCAACGCTGACCTCGTCAACGCAATCTACAAGAAGATAATGGCGATTCGCGGACTAGAACAAAAAGATTTGATTCCCGAAATCGGCGACTTGCTTGTCAGAATGGACGCTTCCGAAACAGGCGCAAAGAAGTACGTCAAGATGACGGAAGAAGAGAAAGCCAATTACACCGGCAAGACGTACAAGAAAGTCGGCGTAAGATACGTCGAAGTAACCGACGGCACAAAGGGCGACTACAAGCAAGACGGCAACAAGACCACGATCAGTCTCAATTTGAGATTCAGCGACGGCTTGTACTTCTGCCTCGACATTCCTGCGGGAAGCATCACAAAAGACACAAGCGAGAGCATTGTGGACGTCTTCGGACTTTCCGCCGAAGATAAGAAGTTCTTTAAGCAACTCACTCAAGACGAACTTGCGGAAAATCCGTCGCAAGAAAAATACGTCAAGAACGCGGCAGGCGAGTACGTCCTCGACGAAAACCCCGTTGACGAAAGCAAGACGTATTACAGACATACTCACACGGCAAAAGTGCCGAAAGATTATATCGAAATCCTCGCGCTCGACCTCGAAACGCTCGTAAACGGCACGGGTACGTTCGACATTTCGTCGCTCAACCTGCCTACAATCGGTCTCAAAGCGTCAATCAATCTCACGACGACGACGAAGGGACTCAAGCCTACTCAAGACGGCTATGACGAATCGTTTGCAAGTTGGGTGCAAGATCTTCTTGCCAACTTGCTCAGCGGTCAGGCGATGTTCGGACAATTCATTGAACTCAAATGGCAAGACGAGAAGACTCTCACCGACGGCGGAAAGGTTTACGACGGCAAAGTCTACGTCAAGAACGCGGACGGCGCATACGAACTCTACACCGAAAAGACGTATGCAAAGAATACCAAATACTTTAAGTACAAACTTGCCGACATCAACATCACGATGGCAAACAAGATCGATCTCGCCGTCAACATTTCGGCAAACGTAAACCTTGCGCCCATCCTCGCATACGGCATCGGCGGTATCCTGTACAGCGACATCGCAGTGGATGTCAAGATCGGCAAAACGGACGGAACCGGTATAGATTTGCTCAAACTGTACTATCTCGGATCTTCGAGACTGAAGAAGAGCGGCAACAGCTGGGAACTCGGCATGGGGAGCGGCGCATATTCGTCCACCGAAATTTATTCCGACGCAATCTATGTCGACGCAAGCGGCTTGGGTCTCGGCAAGATCAAGTTCCAAGGCATCGCAGGCTTGCTCGGCGCAACTCCGAGTTATGACGCGCAAACCGCTTCCGGCGCAAGCGTAAGCGCAGACGCAACGACGACCGACGCTTCCACGTCCGACGCGAACACCGCAGGTGCGAACGCAGCGGCAAGCAATGCGCTCTACTTGCAAGTGGACATCGAAAACGGACGTCTCGGCGTGTCCTTCGACAACGCATTCATCTCGACGCTTATCGGAATGCTCGGACTCGACCTCGGCGACATCGAACTTCCGCCCGTCAAGTCGGTCAAACTCGACGTAAACTTCGGCGAAAAGGGTCTCGATTCGGTCAACCTCAACGCACTGCTTGACGGCGTCGGCACAAGCGCGAACGTAAAGATAAGCAACTTTGAACTCGGCTTCGGCAAGAGCATGGTTGACTCGGCAAACCTCATCGAAGAAGTGAAGACGGGCTACACGGGCTTGACCTTCTCGAAGACGTCGGGCATTATGTCCCTCATCCAAAACGTCATCGACAGTGTGAAACCCGGTTTGAATATCGAGATTCAAAGTCAGGTTTGGCAGACAGTTTATGCCGGCGTTCAGGGTGGTACTGTTGGTGGTATTATTGGTACTCCTGTGCAGGCAATATCGACATTCGAGGCATCCAGAGTGACGCTCAAAGGCAGCAAAGAATACACCTATACAAACAGGGTCGACCCAAAGGGCGAACAAGGCTACAAGATCATGTTGAATCTTGCCGTCAATAGAAGCACTATGGCGTCTGCAACATCCGCAAAAGTCATTTTTGCAGGAAACAACATCTTCCTTACCGAGCTTCAAATCGGCATTGCAAGCGGCATATCATCAGTCGTTAATTTGTTTGGCGACTACTTGAAGTGTCTTGACTTGGGTGGCTTGATGGGCAGCTCGCCGCTTCTCGCACTTGTAAACGGCACGGACGGCGACGACGAAACCTACGAATATCCGACCGCAAAGACGGCGGCAGGCACCGCGTCTACACAAGCGGCAAGCGGATGGAACGCAGACAAGACGTCGTATTCTTACCCTGCCAAACTCGACAATCTCATCAAGAGCGTTGACGTCAATCTGTTCAACGACAACGGGTACTGGCCGTACTTCAAAGGCGGCAAGGCGGTTACCGACGGCGCAAGCAAGATTTCTCTCAAAGTCAAACTCAACAGTGAGGCATATAACGAACTGATCATTATGGTCAGTTGCGTCATTATGAATCTGATCAAGAATATCGACACCGTCGATCAATCCGACAATCCCTACTTCTTGGATGCAACGCAGTATGCATCGGATACTAATATTAAAAAAGGTAGTTATTCTGCAGATAAAAATGCCATTACGAAGTTCTTCAACGACCTTGACGGAATGTTGAACAAATCAACGCAAGCGCGAGTAAATTACGTTGAGAAATATATGAGATCCATACCGTTTGCTCTCATCAGATGGGCGGTCGATCTTACTGCAGGCGGCGCAATCGGTCAAGATGTATGGCGTTTAGGTAAGGTTGGATTGAAAGATCCTCTTAGGAATCTCACTCGCTTGATCGGCGGCATTTTGCCGATCCCGTTCTCGACAGGCGACATCGATCCGTCAATCAACGTGTATATCGATTTGGATCCTCAAAACAAAGACTACGGACTTGGCGCGTCTTATATTATGCAACCGGGCATCCAAGCCATTGAAATTATGGTCAACGGTCAAAAGGCAGGTACCGGCACTGCAATGGAATATGTGAAGGCAAAGTCTTCATCCACATCGTCTATGACGTATGGCGGCTATTCAAACGGCAAATACAGAAAAGATGCGACCACATACAACGAAGACGGCACAATCGACATAAATAATCGCGATAAAGGCGAGTACGCATGGGACTTCTTCATGGTGAGCATTACGCCGTACAGCACCGATAAAGCCGACTATGATACCGGTATGTTGTACTTTGACGACGCGGAAAGCGCAGAACCGGTCGGAAATGTCACGGAGCCCTCCGAAATCGTAATCGACGATCCGGCAACGAGATCGGGTAGCGCGAAGAAGTCAGACGGCTCAACTGTGCCTTTCACGCTTCGCGACAGCGCGTTCTTGGACGCAACGCTGTTCCCGCAATACGCAAACGTCACATTCTCGAACGGAATGGTTTCCTACAAGAAATCTGCAGAATATAACGATTCGTTAGGAACATATATCGTTTGGGACGCGTCAACGGTCGATTTGACTGCGGCAGAATACGAAGACGAAGACGGCAGACGTCTTGCAGGTTATGTGTACGGCTATGCACTCAACGTAGTGCTTTACGCAATCCCCGTCTACGTCACCAACGACAAGGCAGTGCAAACGCAATCCATCAAAGGATATTACAACATAAACGGCAAATACACCGAAAAGGCACTGGGCATCGACATCGATGAAACCAGTTCCAAGTATATGGCGGAACTTCCTGATCTTGTGAGAATTCCGTTCAAAACGGGCGGCAAGTACACGTTTGCAACCTATCTCAAGGATTCCGCGGGCAATATGGCGTACGCGGTCATAGACCCGTTGAATAGCAAATCACCGTCCGAAACCGTCGGTGGTAAAAAATATCAGACCCTTGTTCAACCCACGCAAGCGGAAATCGACGCAGGAGCGGAAGCCAACCTCAACAAAGACGGCAACAAGTTCTTGTTGATGCCTGCATACATCGCAGGTCTCGAGACCGAGACGGACGCAAGCGGCAACACCGTCTACAAGACGATCACCGCAAAAGATTCGACGGGCGCAGAAGTCAAGTACTACGTGCTCAGTCGCAGCAAGTTGCCGAAGGGCAAAGCGTTCCCCGCAGGCACGATCGAGTGGAACACGGACGACTTCAAGTACGATTGGCAAGGCTCGACCGATTGGACGACGGGTGCGGAAAGCAACGTTGTCAAAGTCGGATTCACCTATCAATGGGGTCTCGGCAAAGCGGTTGAAAGCACAATCTCGTTGACCGCAAAGAACTACAAGATTTCAAGACTCACGTCAATGTCCGACGACAAGGACGGCACGGTAACGCAAAACTTCAAGAGCGAGCGTGACTCTGACGGCAACTACACGACGATCCTCGAACTCAAAGCGATGGACATCAACGCAAGCACGCAAAACCTCGTGACCTACCTTGCCGGTTTCCGCTACGTCAACGGCAAGTTCGTCAACGAAAGTTCTATGACGGGCTTCGACGTCGAGTGGGATACGACAGAACTGGCAAAAGCGCTTAAAGCGATCACCGCCAAAGATTCGAGCGGTAAGGAAGTCATAAACTACTACAAGGGTCTTGACGTAACAATCAAAGCAAAGGTCGGCGGCGAGAGATTCAGCGTCTTCACGTCGGTCACGAAGAACCTCGTTTCGACAGACAAGAGCGGCTTCGTGGGCAAGAGCGAGAGTTACGCCGGCAAGTTTGCGCAAGAAGTCAACGTCAGAATCGTCGTCAAACCGTACGAATTCGATTCTATGGCAAAGGCTCTCGTATTCGATCAATATCAATACGAAACGATAACGGCAGATTCCTTCGGCACCGAATATCGAATCAACGTCAAAGACGCAAGCGGCAACACGAGCGTCGAAAACTTGACGGTAGGCAACGGACTCAGCGTCGAAGCGCCGTTCATCAAGGCGGGCAAAACCTATCTCAACGCGTACGACAACGCGGTGCACAAACTCACGTCCGACGAAATCACTTACGAGGGATACAGCAATCAAAGATCTTATCCGCTCTATGCGAAACTCGTCATCGGCACCGAGTACAGCGGCAAGCAAGAGGTTTACGTTCCCATCGAAGTGAACGCAATCAAGCCTTCGGTGTTGTCGGTTGATGTCGCACATGAGGACACCCTCAACCCGAGATGGTACGAAAGCCACGACAAACTCAACGTTTCCGTCGGTATGAACACTTATGCGATGTTCCCCGACTGGACGACGGTGCAGTATTACACCAACGCCGCTTGCACGAAACTCAAATCGCAACAAAATATCTTTGACGGCGGTACGATTTACGCGCAAGTCGAAGCGTATGCAACTGCGGACGGCACGAAGGGCGGCAAGAAACTCGCTCTCGTCAACACCGGCAAGAAGGACGAGAACGGTGAACCTGTCTACTCGGCGCAAAAGATCACGCTCAGACTCAACGTCGAGCAACAAACGATACAATCGGTACAATTCTTCGACGGCGAGTTTGCCGACGGCACAAAGATCGGCGACGTTGCGGCATACGTCAGAAAGCATGCAAACGACGAAGCGAAACTTGACGCGCTCAAAGCGGAACTTGCGAAGATAGAAAATTACACCGGCAGCGAATATCAACAAACGCACGTCGTTGACGGTACTGCGTTCGGTATCGACCCGATCAACTTCGCAACCAACCCGAGCGATTACTTCAAGACGAGTGTTTGGGGCGACGCAATCGGTGGCACGGCTGTCAAGGTCAACTTGGTCAACGGCGAATCCTACATCGCATACGTCAGAGCGTTCGACAGTATCGTTTCGGACAAAGACATCGCAGGCACGAACGGAGAACAAACATGCTATTTGACGATAGGCAACCAAAAAGTTCCCTTCAACGTCAACATTCCGAGTTATGAATTTGTCGGCGGCGCAATGAGCGACACAACGCTCGTATATGTCGGCGGCAAAGTCGCAGGCGCGGACGAAGATATGTTGCAACTCAAATACAATGTGTATGACGAATGGAAGTTGCCGAGCAAAGCGACCGTACAAACCGCACAAGGCGTCGGCGAAATCACCGTTGACGTCAAGTGGGTTGACTACGCCGCACCGAGCAAAGACGAATTGAAGTCCGACGACAACGGTACATACGTCGAGCGCAAGTACTTCTTCTTCGACGGACTTTCGATGCGTTATCCGAGTGCGGACGCATTCACGGCAAAGATTTATCTTGAAAACTTCAACACGGAAGTGAAAGAGATCGTTCCCGACGGAATGAGCAACAACTACGACGTATTCGACAAGTTCGAGTTTGCTCGCACCGCAACCGTCTATATGAATGACGGAACAAAGCACGAAAGAGTGCCTATCCACTGGGAAAGCACTGCTATGCCGACTGCGGACGAAATCAAGCAGGGTAGTTTCACTCGCAAGATGCGCATTCTCGGCACATATGTCGCAGGTCAGGATATTTACAGCGACTACCCCGTGACCGTCAACAACGACTTCACGATTGACAAACTCTCGGGCGACTACAAGGCAGGCAACTTTGCAATCGACGTTGCAAAAGACAACTTCTATCAAGGCTTGCCCAAGAGCGCAAACGTCAAGGTCGGCGAGAAGACTATCCCCGTCACGCTTGCGTGGAGCGACGACTACACCGCAGCGAGCGGCTTTAGCGGCAATATGACTCTCACGATAACGTCCAAGGACGGCGACAAAGTTGTGCTTGAAAGCGCGGTGAGCGTTAAAGTGACGGTCGAATCCGCAGGTATCACAGGTCTTGCGAAAGGACAAAAGTATGATCTCGACCCGTATGCGAAGAGCGGCACGCTCTTTGAATCGGGCAGTTTGCAAGAAGTCAAAGTCAGCGGCAGCGACAAGACGCAATACGTTGCGGTCGAATACGAATTCGACAATCAAGCGTTCTACGACAACGTTGCTTCCTACTTCGGCAAGAAGTACAAAGTGGCGGTAACGTACAAGTACAACGCGGGCAAGAACGACAACGTCGAAACGGGCGAAATCGAAGTTTACGTCGTCAACAGAAGCATTATGTTTATGTCCGATTACGAGAATCGCTCGATTGTGGTGGATACGTTCCTTAACAAAGACGCATCCTATCTTGCCAACAAGATGAGCATCACGACGACGGGCGGCGACGTGTTCGACGCGTACTTCGACTGGTCCGACGTTGACAAACTCATCAAGAGCGGAAAGAGCAACTCGGCTTATATGGCGACCGCGCTCGTGGGCGTCGAGAAAGCAAACGGCGGCTACGTCCTTGCCGATATTACCGACGACGACAAGGTCAACCCGACTTACGTCGCAATCGAAGACTACGTCGCGTACAAGCAAAAGACCAACCCGAACTTCGCTCTTACGAACGAAAAGAGATATATGCTCGCAAAACAACGCGTCAACGTACCGGTCACGGTGCTTGACCGTACGATTGCGGACGCAGAACTCTTGCTCGGCGACACCGACCTCGAATATTTGTATTCCGATTCGAGCAAGTATTCCACCGTTACAGACACGCTCGTCGGCAAGACGAACGGCGCGTATGACGGCAGATACATCGACATCGTGTACAACAAAGCGACCGGTATGCCCGAACAATACGTTTACTACAACCACTTTGCATACGTCGGTCAAAACAAACTGCCCGACACGATGAAACTCACGTTCGTAAACGGCGACGTCGGCGAATACTATATCACCTACGACAACGCGCCCACCGCAAGCGACCTTGCGGGACTCACGTCAACCCTCGAAAGAACGATGACCGTTCATGTATGGAACTCGAAAGCCAAAGAATTCGAGGTTATGGACGCGTTTGAAATGTCGATCAAGATCCGCGTGTCCAAGGTTACGCTCACAAACAGCGATCTTGCGTACAACGATATGTCGGTCGGCTCGTACAAGTACAACAAAGACGTATATGCAGAAGAAGCGAACACCGTCTACGACACGAGCAAGTACGCTCAAACCGCAACGTTCTACGTCGGCGCGCAATTTATGCTCGCACAAACGTGGTGGACGGAAGGCAGATCCGCAAACGGTAGCAAATACGACTACGACAGCACCTACAACAAACGTCACGGATTCATCGACACCGACGGCGAAGAGTATCCCGGCATCTACAGCGTGTACTCGGTCGACAGCAAGTTCAAGAAGGAAGGCGCGGAAGGCGAGTACGACGGCGTCAAGTTCTACGTCTACAACGCGGACACCAAGAACTACGCA
>DKCG01000042.1:26634-50037 GCA_002449145.1 Christensenella sp. UBA6880
GCACGGTAAATTACGATTCCGCAAAAACGACCTACAAGAGCGAGAGCGGACAAGATCTCTACATCCTCGTTTACGTGACCACGCAAACGCTCAACGCAAGTTGGAATGCGGACAACGTAAACTACACGTACAGAGGCGGCAACGTCGCGGTTGAGGCAACTCTCACAAGCGGCGTCGAAGGCAACGGCGCAACGGCGAAGGTAGACGTCACCGTACACGTCAACAACAGCAGAGTAAGCGGTGAAGCAACGCTCGTAGAGGGCGACACTTGCGGTTTGTTGCAGAACGGCAAATTCGTAATCGACCCGTACGCAAACAGCAATGTCTTTGCAAGAAAGTCGGGCTACAGCGGCGACCGTTATGAAAAATCTTCCGTCGCAACTTCGGGCTACGTCAAGAACAACCTCGACGGCACGTACAAACTCGTTGACGGACAATACGTCGAGTTGAGCGCGGACGAACTCAACAGAGATTACGCAAACTTCCCGACCAGACTCACCGTCACGCTCACGAACGGCACCAAGGTCAACGTGCCCGTAACGTGGGACTTCAGCGGCGTCAACGTAACGTATGCGGGCGGCGAATACTACGCGTACGCAATCGTCAACTACGACGGCGCGTACAACTACAAGGCAACGGATTCGTCCTCTGCAAACGAAGTCGGCACGCAACGTATCAGATTCAGCGTCAAGGTTCTTGACAGAAGCGTAGAAAGCATTGCCAACGACAGTGAACTTCAAAAACTCACGGGTTACGCTCTTGCAACCAACAAGACCTATATCAATCCGTACGAGTATATCAAACCCACGATGCCCACCGAACTCTCTCTCAATGAGCGTCAAGCAGACGGAAGCGTCAAGGCTATGACGTACTCGACGAGAAGCGATACGAGAACGCTCGTATGGTCTTACGACGAGTTCAGACCTTCCTACAACGGCGGCTTGATTTACGTCACCGCAAAACTTATCGGTATCGACGGAAACGTCCAAGAATACAAGATTCCGTTCCTCGTCCAAAAGATGGAAGCAACGGCAATCAAAGAGGCTCAAATCACAGTCGGCTCGAACGGCGTGACCAAACTTACGGCAAAGACGGGCGGTTACAGTTCAACCATCGAGTCGGGCGTTGCCCAAGAGTCGTTCAGCATCGATCCCAACGATCCGACCAGATTGTCTTTGCCGTACACCTATATTGCGACGTTCAACGTCTACAATCCGACGTTCAATGCGGCAGACGGCACGGTTACGTATTCGACGACGGCGTCCACGACGAAGGACATCGAGTTCTTCTACGCAATTGTTTCTATGCCTGCGGACGAGCAATACACCGTCACGTCAAGCGGAATCACGACGAGCGCAAGCGGCAACACCGCAACGATTCAACTCGGCGACCAAGAACGTATCTCGGTGACGGTGGTCCAAACAAACGCAAACCTCGCCCCGACGATTTCGAGCGCAAAAGGATTGCACAGCGGCACGACGCTCAAAACGACGACGACCGTAAGCGGCAAAAGAGTCAACGTCGTTTGGTTCGGCACGGCATATGTGTACAACAACGCTTCAGACACCAAGGTGGTTGCAAGTTATGCGGTTATGTTCTCGTCGGCAGGCTCAAGCCTCACGCTTCCCACGTCCACACGCAAGGTAGTCTACAAACTCTATGCGGCGGTAGGCACGGTCGTTGACAGCAGCGGCACGGTCGTCACCACCAAAAAGGCAGATAAAGACTTTGCAAACTCGCACAGCGCAGTTGAAGTCGGACAAACAATACCCGAAGCCCAAGCAATCAGCGACCTTGAAACGATAACGTGGAATCCGAGAGTATAACGCCTTATCGAAACCGCATTAACGCAAAACGATACGCAAAAGCCTCGCTCACGGCGAGGCTTTTCGTTTCTTGCAAATGGTTTTTTCGTAAAATCCGAATGCGAAGTATCGACATAATAATACGACGTATCGACATAATCTGGCGGCAATAAAATATACGAAAAGCGAGCAAAAAATCAACGAAATATGCCGTTTTTCGTTAAGTTTGGCGTGCATTTTGAAAACAACGGGGCGCAAATATAAAATTTTATTGAAAATATCGCCGCTTGTGATATAATACATATAATAAAGCAACGGAGGCACGTATGGGACTCATCAAAAGACAACTTCTCAAAGTTATAAGTTGGGAAGACAGTTCTCAAAATACATTAGTTCATAAATTCGAATATGACGACAGATATGCGATTATGAAAGGGTCGGAACTCATCGTTCGCCCGTCGCAAGCCGCCATATTCGTGTATCGCGGAAGCGTATGCGACGTTTTCACCGAAGGCAGTTGGAAACTCGACGAAGGTTCTACGCCCGTGCTCACCGCGCTCGCAAACTGGAAATATGCGTTTGAAAACCCCAAGCAAATCGATGTTTATTACGTCAGTTTGAAGCGTTTTACTCAAATGAAGTGGGGCACGCCCAATCCCGTTATGATGCGCGACAAGGACTTCGGAATGATTCGCATCGCAGGTCACGGCGAGTATTCCTTCCACGTTATGAATCCGCAACTCTTTATGAAAGAGATTTTCGGCGCAACGCATTCCTACAAGACCGAGGACATCGAGGAACATCTCAAATCTTTGGTGCTTGCTCAACTTACGGATATGCTCGGCGAATGTGAGATTCCCGCGCTCGAACTTGCGGCAAACTACCTTGAAATCGGCGACACCGTATGCAAGGAAGTGAAGCCCAGATTCAACGAACTCGGACTTGACATCGATTCCGTCATCGTGCGCAACTTCAAGTTGCCCGAATCCGTCGAAAAGGCGATGGACCAACGCACCACGCTCGGCGTATTCGACGGCAAGATGGGCGAGTACGCTCAATACGAATCCGTGCAAGCAATGCGCGACGCGGCAAAGAACCCCGGAATGGGCGGTATGTTCGGCGCGGCGGGTATCGGTCTCGGAATGGGCGCAAGAGTGGGCAATCAATTTGCGCAAAACCTCGACGAAGCGCAAACGCAAAAAATCAAATGCGCAAAATGCGGCGCGTCCGTCAAAGCGGGGGCGAAATTCTGTCCCGAATGCGGCGCAAAGGTCGGCGCAGAGGCAACCGTAAAATGCTCTAAATGCGGCGCAAGCGTTCCGCAAGGCGCAAAATTCTGCCCCGAATGCGGGCAACCGATGAACGCCGTATGCCCCAAGTGCGGCGCAAAAGTTAAATCGGGTATGAAATTCTGCCCCGAATGTGGCGCAAAAATCGGCTGATAAAGGATAAAACGGACTTAAACACGTATGGCAAATGATTTCGATTACAACGTTTCGGCGGTCGTAAAGTGCCAAAACTGCGGCGCGGATATGGTTTACGACCCCGAAAAAGGCGCGCTTCATTGCTCGTATTGTGACGCAACTCGCACAATCGACAAAAGAGTGTGCTTCAAGCGCGATTACTCTCAAGCACTCGACGAGGGCGAGGTCAAATTCGACGATTCGACCTACAAATGCCCCAACTGCGGCGCGGAAGTCAAACTCGCGCCTTTCGACACTGCAATAAAATGCCCTTATTGCGGCGGTACGAACGTTGTCGAACTCGAAGATATGAAAGGGCTTAAACCCGACAGTATTCTTCCGTTTGCGCTTTCAAAAAATCAGGCTTCGGAAGCGGGCAAAAAGTGGATAAAAAAGAAGATATTTGCACCTATTAAACTAAAAAAGAGTTTTAAGGTGGAAAACTTCAAGGGCGTATATATTCCGTCCTATGCGTTCACGACCAACGCCGATTCCACTTACGACGGTCGACTGGGCGAACGCCGCACGAGAACCGTCGGAAGCGGCAAGGACCGCCATATCGAAACATACATAGAGTGGTACGACGTCAACGGCTCGACAAGCAACTTCTTTGAGGACGTGGCGGTCGAGGCAAGCACGCAACTCAATCAAAAAGAGTTGAACAAAATCTTGCCCTACGACACCGACAATCTCGAAGCGTACAACAAAGACTACATCGCAGGCTTTTCGGCAGAGAAGTACGACACCTCGCTCAAAGACGGATTCGACATTGCAAAAGGTCAGATGGACGACACCATTCGCAAGCGCATAATCGACGGCTACGGCGCGGACGTGGTGGACTATCTCAACGTGCACACCTTGTACAAAGGCACTGCGTTCCACTATATGATGTTGCCGCTTTGGGTCTGTGCGTACGTGTACCGCAAAAAAGGCTATCGTTTCATCATCAACGGAAGAACCGGCAAGTCCACGGGCAAATCGCCCGTATCGCCGCTTAAAGTCGCAATCGCGGTGCTTTTGGCAGTCGGTATAGTCGCGTTAATCGCGTGGGCGGTGCTGACGGGACAGTTTGAAACCTAATCCGCAGTCGAAAAGCGTAAAACGCAATACGAAAACGCTAAATTGCAAATCGTAAGGCGAAAGGTTAAAGTCGTAAAACAACAGCATCGAAAGCGCAAAACCACAAGTCGCAAAGCGGCTTGAAACGAACGAAAATAATTAAAATTTATATATCTTTACGGAGGTAAAAACAATGGTAACAAAAGATATGCTCATCATCGACGTACTCGCACAAGGCGACCCCGACAAACTCGCAGAAGTGTTGCAAGAGAGCGGAATGCACTGCTTGCATTGTATGCTCGCGCACGGCGAAACTCTCGAAGAAGCGGCGGCGGTTCACGGAATCAACGTGGACGAACTCGTTGCAAAACTCAATGCGGTTATCGAAAAATAACGTTATAAGCGCATAGAGAAAACGCCAAAAAACATAGAAAAAACGCCGTTTTTTCGGCGTTTTTTTATGTCGTTTTGCGCAAGTCGCTTTTATATCTCCATATTCGGTTTTGTCTTTATCCTTGTTTTAATTTTTAGGGTTTTCGTAGTTTTTCACATAAAGCGGCAGAGTGCGCACGCGATGAGAGCGCCCAAAAGAGTGCAGAAAAGCGATACGGGGATAGCGTAGCGCAACTTCTTGACCTTGCACGCAGAGAAGTAAACGGCGGATATATAGAATATGGTTTCGCTGCCGCCCGCTATCACCGAAGCGCACCTTGCGATATACGAATCCGCGCCGTATTTTGTTATTATATCTTCGAGTATCGCAATCGAGCCGTTGCCCGAAAGGGGAACGAGCAAGATTATTTCGGTAACCTCGCTCGGTATGCCGATATACGAAAGAGGCTTTGCAAGCCACCCCGAAATTATGCTCGAAAGTCCGCTTGCTTTGAACATTTCTATGCACACGAATATGGACGCGATATAGGGGAAAATGTCAATTATGAGGTCAAGTCCGTCCTTTGCGCCGAGCAAAAAACAGTCGTATACTTTCACCTTTTTGACGATGCAAACTATGATGAGAAGTATGAGAAGAGAGGGCAGTATATACATACTTACGCTCATATTCCACCTCTTTGAGATTTTACACTATGCTTGCATAAGGAGGGTTTTATTTTGCGATTTACGCTAAATAAAGTGCTTGTTTTGTCGTACGAATCGTTTTTACTCTTTTTTAGCGAAAACACTTTGCAAAGAATCGTTCCGCACAAAGTGGCTATGCCGCTGGATATTAAAGTGGGCAAAATCACGTCGGACGGACTTTGCGAATTTGCGCTTGCTCTAAGTGCAATCACGGTTGCGGGAATGAGTTGAATTGACGTTGCGTTTATCACGAGCAACATAATCATATTGCCGGTTGCTCTGTCGCTTCCGTCGCTCATCGCGCTCATCGCTTTTATGCCTGCGGGGGTTGCCACGCCGCCCATTCCGAACATATTTGCGGCAAGATTGATGCAAATTTTGTCGTATGCCTCGTCAGATTCGTTTTTGAAAATCTTGCACACTACGGGGCGCAGAAGTTTCGACAGTTTTTTGTCGAGGGCGGTTGCTTCCACCATTTTCAGAACGGACAGCCACACGGCGTATATCGCGCAAAGTTTGAAGGAAAGTTCGATTGCGCCGCGCACGCCTTCTATCATCGTGGGAAAGGCGGATTCGGGGGATGTTATTGTCATCAGCACCAAAGATATTGCCGTTATCAGCAGAAATGCAACGTTCATACGATATTGTATTTTTCGCCTCGCGCGCATATGCACTTATGATTTACTTTTATAAATAAAAGATGTATAATGTATAAATCAATCCAAAAGGCGGACATCATTAGTCTGCCGACGAGGTGAACATGCAAGACAAAAAGAAATTTTATATGACCACGGCAATCGCCTACGCTTCGGGCAAACCCCACATCGGAAACACCTACGAAATCGTGTTCTCCGACCTCGTTGCAAGAGCAAAGCGTATGGAAGGTTACGACGTGTTTTTTCAAACGGGTACGGACGAGCACGGTGAAAAAATCGAACTCAAAGCACAAGCAGCTGGAATGACGCCCAAAGAATTTGTGGACCAAAAAGCCGCGGACATCAAGCGCATATGGGATTTGATGGACACCACCTACGACAAATTTATCCGCACCACCGACAAAGAGCACGAAGAGCAGGTGCAAAAGATATTTGAAAAATTCTATAAACAAGGCGACATCTACAAAGGTTCATACAAGGGCTGGTACTGCACGCCTTGCGAATCCTTCTGGACGGAAAGCCAACTCGTAGACGGAAAATGCCCCGACTGCGGCGGCAAAGTCGAGATGGCGGAAGAAGAAGCGTATTTCTTCAATATGAGCAAATACGCCGACCGCCTTTTGAAATATTACGACGAACACCCCGATTTCATCGTTCCCGTATCCCGCAAAAACGAGATGGTCAACAACTTCTTAAAGCCCGGGCTTCAAGACCTTTGCGTGTCGAGAACGTCGTTCACCTGGGGTATTCCCGTACCGTTTGACAAACGTCACGTCGTTTACGTCTGGCTCGACGCGCTCACCAACTACATTACGGGCATCGGTTTCGATGCGGACGGCAATTCGAGCGACTTGTACAAAAAGGAATGGCCGGCAGACGTGCATATCATAGGCAAAGACATCGTGCGTTTCCACTCGATTTACTGGCCCATTTTCCTTATGGCGCTCGGCGAGCCGCTTCCCAAACAGATTTTCGGACATCCGTGGCTGTTGCAAGACGGCGGAAAGATGTCCAAGTCCAAGGGCAACGTCATTTACGCAGACGACCTCGTGGACTATTTCGGCGTGGACAGCGTGAGATATTTCCTTCTTTCGCAAATGCCTTTCGACAACGACGGCGTGATAAGTTGGGACCTCGTTATGGACACCGTAAACAGCGAACTCGTCAACGTGTACGGTAACCTCGTACAACGCACGATTGCTATGACCAACAAGTATTTCGGCGGAATCGTTTGCGACAAGGGCGTGAGCGAACCCGTTGACGACGAACTTAAATCCGTCGCAAAAGCGGCGCGCGACAAAGTGTTTGCAAATATAGACGCGTACCGTTCGGCGGACGCGTTGAGCGACATATTCACGGTTTTGCGCAGAGCGAACAAGTATATCGACGAAACGATGCCGTGGGTGCTTGCAAAGGACGAGAGTCAAAAGGACAGACTTGCAACCGTGCTTTACAACCTCACCGAAACGATTGTGATTTGTGCGAGTTTGCTTGCGCCGTTTATGCCGTCCACCTCTCAAAAAGTGGTCGAGCAATGCGGAACTACATTGAGAGAGTACGCAGACCTCGACAAATTCGGACTTTTGCAAAACGGCACGAAAGTTGCTGAAAATCCCGCGCACCTCTTTGCAAGAATCGACGTTGACAAGGTGAAAAAAGACTTGCTCGCAAAGGGTATCGTAAAAGAGGACAAGCCCGAAGAAACGTCCGAAAAACCCGAAACGAAAGAGGGCGTAAAAGAGGAAAAGAAAGAAGATAAAAAGGCGGAAAACATCGTCGATTTGAGCGAAATCACAATCGATGACTTTGCAAAGATTCAACTGCGCGTCGGCAAGATTCTCACTGCCGAAAAGGTTGAAAAAGCCGACAAACTTCTCAAATTTTCCGTGCAGATAGGCGACGATATTCGCACGATAGTGAGCGGAATCGCAAAACACTATACGCCCGAAGAAACGATTGGCAAAAACGTCGTCGTGGTGTACAACTTAAAGCCCGCAAAACTTCGCGGAATAGAGAGCCAAGGTATGCTTCTTTGCGCTTGCTTTAAGAAAGAGGACGGCAGTGAAGAAGTGGTGCTCGTATCCCCCGAAAAGCCCGTCGAAAGCGGCAGCGTGGTGAGATAAGGCGGTTATGTTGATTGACACTCATTGCCACTTAAACGACGAGAAACTGCTTTGCGACGTCGACAGAATCGTCGAGGATTTTGCAAAGGACAATCTCGAAAGCGCAATATGCGTCGGCTACGATATGCCGTCGAGCGAACTTGCGGTTACGCTTGCAAACAAGTACGACAAAGTGTATGCTGCGGTGGGGGTGCACCCTCACGACGCAGATACTCTCGCCGACGACGCGTGCCAAAGATTGCTCGAACTCGCAAAGGACGGCAAAGTCGTGGGATTCGGCGAAATCGGACTCGATTACTATTACGATTTGAGCGAAAGGGAAGTGCAAAAGAGTGCGTTTGCAAAGCAAATCGAACTTGCAAATCAAGCGAATTTGCCCGTGATCTTGCACGTTCGCGACGCATACGAGGACACGAGAAAAATTCTTTTCGATATGCGAAACTGCGTTCAAAACGGATTGCTTTTGCATTGCTATTCGGGGTCGAGCGAGTACGTGAAAATCTTTGACAAACTCGACGCGTACTACGCGTTCGGCGGCGCGATAACGTTCAAAAACGCAAAGCATAATCTCGAATCGCTGGCGGTCGTTCCCAAAGACAGATTGCTTTTGGAAACCGATTGCCCGTATATGACGCCCGTGCCGTTCAGAGGCAAAACCAACGAGCCGAAGTACATCGCACTCGTAGCGCAAAAGGCTGCCGAAGTGCTCGGCGTGAGCGTGGAAGAAATCGAGAATATAACCACTAAAAACGCAAAACGATTGTTTACACGTTTGAAATGAGCGTATAAAACCTCGATTTTGACAAAAACGCAAAAATCGAAAATCATAAAAACAAAACTCAGAGAGTATATAATGATCAACAATTACGTTTATGAATTCGGCGACAGTTTGTATCTCAACATCACCAACCGTTGCCCGAACAACTGCGAATTTTGTATTCGCAACATAAAAGACGGCGTGAGCGGAAACGACCTTTGGCTTTTGAAAGAACCCACTTTCGAGGAACTCGTAGACGACATCTCTATGTACGATTTGTCGAAGTACAAAGAGGTCGTTTTTTGCGGATTCGGCGAGCCGATGTGCAATCTGTCTATGATTTCGCAAATCGCGCCCTACCTCAAAAAGAAAGGTTGCAAAATCCGTATCAATACGAACGGACTTGGCAATCTCATCAACAAGCGCGACGACGTTGCAAAACTCATTGCGCCCTACGTTGACAGCGTGTCCGTATCGCTCAACGCCTCGACGCCCGAAGCGTATCAGGAAATTTGCAGAAGCAAGTACGGCGAGGCGGCGTTTGACGCTATGCTCAAATTCACCAAAGATTGCGTCGACGCAGGCATAGACACGACTATGTCGGTGGTCGATTTTATCGGCGAGGACGAAGTCAAGGCTTGCGGCGAACTCGCAAAGAGCGTCGGCGCGCATTACAAGGTGCGCGAAACGATAAGAGAAGACACCGAGTATTAAGAAAAAACAGCAGACAACTCGTGACCACTGTTTTTTATCTTTTGTACTTCGATTGTTCGTCCGATGTGATTTGACGTTTTATCTTCGGTACGATAGTAGTATGTGACAAACCTCTCGGCACATACGCGCTTTTGAAAGGAAATAAATGGAAAATAACGGCATAAAAGACATAATACGCGGCGTAAACTTCCGCTTCAACAAGGCTCTGGGTCAAAACTTCATCACCGACTCGAACCTTCTCGACGCAATCGTTGCGGACGGCGGAATAACGGGCGACGACGTCGTCGTCGAGATAGGCACGGGGGCGGGTACGCTCACTCGCGCCATTGCCAAAGTCGCAAAAAAGGTGTACTCGTTCGAGGTGGACCGCAATTTAGAGCCCGTGCTCGCGCTCTCGCTTCAAGGCGTCGAAAACGCCGAAGTCGTGTTCCGCGACGTCCTCAAAATGAAGGACGACGAACTTGCCACAATCGTGGGAGGCAAGTTCAAAGTGGTTGCGAATTTGCCTTATTATATCACCACGCCGCTTGCTATGCGCTTTATCGAAAGTTCGCTCGACGTGGAATCCATAACTATTATGGTGCAAAAAGAAGTCGCGCTTCGCTTCGTTGCAAAACCCAACACGCCCGACTATTCTGCAATTACGCTCGCAATCGAGATGGCTGGCGACGCGCAGATTACGAGAAACGTGTCGAGAAATATGTTTTATCCCGCGCCGAACGTGGACAGTGCGGTCGTGCGTATAGATATAAATCGCCATAAACTCGACGGCGAAAACAAGGCGCTTCTTCACAAACTCGCGCGCTCGTCTTTCGCTATGAGAAGAAAGACGCTTGCAAACAACCTTTCCGTTGCGTTCTCGCTCGAAAAGCAAGAGGCGACTCAAATCGTCGAGGAAGCGGGATTCGCGCCGCTCGTGAGAGGGGAAGCGTTGTCCCTTAACGACTACAAAACTTTGTCAAAAACGCTTGAAAAGCACATAAAATAATAAGTATGGTCAAACGCAAATCTCACAACTTAACGGGAATATTGTTCTGCTCGTTGTGTGCGCTGGTTTGGGGCTTTGCCTTCGTGGCACAGCAATCAGCCGCTTCCGACGTGCCTACTTTCACGTTCAACGGATTGAGATTTTCACTTGCGGTCGCCACTATAGGCATATTCATTTTGATAAATATGCTCGTTGACAAAAAGAAGGGCAGGACTCGCATCGGGTGGAACAGATCCACTTTGATAGGCGGCGCACTATGCGGATTGAGTTTGTTCATCGCAAACAATCTGCAACAGTACGGCATTGCACACACCACAGTCGGCAAAACGGGATTTATCACCGCGCTGTACATCGTCATAGTGCCGCTTCTCAACGTGCTTTTGAGACGGCGTATTCCCGCAAACGGCAAATTCGCAATCGTGTTTGCGGTGCTCGGCTTTTACATTATGTGCATAAACGGCGACAGCGGCCTCACTTATGCGGACGCAATGTTGTTGCTTTGCGCGATTATGTTTTCATTTCAAATTATGTTCGTAGACGTGTACATTGACGAGTGCGATCCTCTCAAACTCACGTTTTTTCAGTTTGTCGTGGCAAGCATTTTGAGTTTGCCGGCAATGGCAATCGAGGGATTTCCGCCGGCGAGCGCGTTGGGACAAAACATAATCCCCATTCTCTACGTCGGCATAATGTCGGCAGGCGTGGGATTCACATTCCAGTCTATAGGACAGAAGTATGCGCCGCCCGAACTTGCAACGCTCATTATGTCTCTCGAATCCGTCATAGCGTTTATCGGCGGCGTTGCGTTTTTGCACGAGAGTTATTCGGCAAAAGAGTTTGCCGGTTGCATAATCGTGTTGCTTTCGGTGTTCCTTGCGCAACTGAGCGTACCGCACACGATGCTCAAAGCAAACCACAGTAAGTTCTTTATAGATTGACGGAATTAATTTGCGATAAATAATATGCAAAACACAAAACACGCACTTTATGTGCGTGTTTTCGTCTACTAAACGCTTGTTTTGCGTATTTATCGTAAGATTTAATCTTCCGATTTTTGATAATCGAGGATAGTCGCAACGCCGTCTTTAACCGTGAATCTGACGTTGTAACAATCGAATTTCATACCGTAAATTCTGTCGTCGTCCTGATAGGACGGGCGAGGGTCTTGCGCTATGCACGATACGATTTCTTGCTTTATATCCTCGTGCAAATCGTCAAGAACTTCGACGTTTTCCACTTTCAAAACGTGGGTTATATCCTCTGCGAATCCGCAAATCGCGCTCGGCACGCAATCGGTTTTGAGATATGGTTTTACGTCGTATATCGGCGTTCCGTCCAAAATGTCCGCGCCTTCCACAATCAGCACTTTGCCTTGTTCGGTGTCCTCCACGCCGACGAGTTTGACCAAACTCAATCCCAGCGAGTTGGGGCGGAAAGGCGAGCGTGTGGCAAAAACGCCCATTTTCGTGTTGCCGCCGAGGCGTGGCGGTCGTACCGTCGCACAAAACTCGTCGCGGTGCGCTTTTGAAAAATCGAATATCAGCCACAAGTGCGAAAAGCCCTCGATTCCTCTCAAAGCGTCGGGGTTGCGATATTCCTTTTCAAACACGACGGTGCTTTTGATTGCGACTTTTCCGCTTTGGCGCGGTATGCCGAACTTTTCCTTGAACGGCGTATGAATGATTGCAATAGGTTTTATTTCCATATCTGCCTCGAATCGTTGTTGACATAAAAATAATAACACGATTTTTGCGTTTTTCATAGACTTTCCGTGCGAGTTTTTGGCGTGACTTTTTATCGTTTTTTTATGGATATATACGGGTTTTCGATATGCGTTTTCTATGCGGCATTTGGGTATGCGGTTTGAAAAGCGAGCGCAAACGCCGCTTAGCCTTGTTTCGTGTTTTGCCGTGTGGTCAAAATTTATCGTACTTTTGTAAAAAATCGCTCTTGAAATGACGGCATTTTTGTTTTATACTTTTCATATAATCTTTATATCTTATCGATATAAAATTTGATATAGGACGGAGGAAATTATGAAAAGAACTTATCCGAGTTGGTTAGAGGGTCAACTCAACAGCAAGCAAACCGAGTATACGAAGCCTACAAAACTGCTCGGCGACGACGGCAAATTGCTCGCCGGCGGTTGGGCAAGACACAACGTATTCGAGTACGACCGCGAAAAAGCAAAACCCGCAAACCGTAAAAAAGAATGGGATTTCTATCAAATCTCGAACGGCGAATTTATGGTGCAAATCAGTTTTGCAAACATATCAATCGGCGGATACGCGCAAGCGTCCATAACCGACCTTCATCACGCGCATAAAAAGAGCAAAATCCATTCGGGCACGATTCTCGAATGTACCGCGCTGTTCTTGGGCGGAAAAAAATATATGCTTCCCCCAAAGGGCGACGAGCCGAACGTTCTCGACCACACCGTCGGCAACACGCATATGAAAGTCGTCACCGAAACCAACGTCAGAACGATATATTTCAAGGGCAAGTTCAAGGGCAAAGAGGTCGAGGCAAACTTCACTATGGACATTATGGACGGACTTGAAAACATCACCACCGTGCTCCCGTTCAAAGGCAACCCCACAAGATACTTTATGACCACCAAGCAAAACTGTATGCCTTGCGAAGGCACTTTCCGTTGGGGCGAAAAGGTTTGGAAATTCGACAAAAAGGACACGTTCGCGTTTCTCGACTGGGGCAGAGTCAACACCCCCTACAAAATGGTTTGGTACTGGGGCAACGGCTCGAAAGTAGTTAAAGGACCCGACGGGAAAGACCATATGTTCGGCTTTGAAATCACATGGGGTATCGGCGACGAATCAAACGCCACCGAAACCGCAATTTTCTGGGACGGCAAAGCGCAAAAGATCGGACCCGTCGACGTCGAAGTTTTCCCCAAACCCGACAAGTTTTCCGAGCCTTGGCATTTCGTTTCGCAAGACGGTCGTTTCGATTTCACGATGACCCCGTTCTACGACCATCACGGCGACCTCAACGTCCTCAATCTTCTTCGTATGCATTGCCACCAAGTCCACGGCATTTGGAACGGAACCGCAATCCTCGATGATGGCACGAAAGTCGAGGTGAGGGATATGTATGCGTTCTGCGAATATTGTGAAAACAAGTGGTAAACGAGCACTGTGGCAATGGCAACAGGCAATGCTGTCTGTTGCCAAGAGCCACGTTTGTTTACCACTTCGCTAACCGCGCAAGCCCTCTTTACTCTCAAAATAAGACGGGCAAGAACTCAAACCGCAATTTCGCGCGAGTGCTTGCTTGGTGAGGGCGTGCTACGCGCGCAAGCGGTTAAACGAACACTTATTCAAGGCGTACTTATAAACGGTATGTGCTAATTCGCAGACGGAACACGAGCCGCAAGGCGGCGAGCCTATGAGCGCCGAACTTGACGAACAGTACAAGCGACTGCGCCGTCCGTTGGCCACTGCCTGGCGCACAAAGCGCAGTGGCATAAGTAGAGAAATGCCCCTATCTATGTGAGTGCCGACTTCCCCTCTTGCGAACGATGTGCAATCTTGTAGAGAAATGGCGCAAGTGTGAGCAATAGGGGAAAGCCCGAAGGGAAGGGGTGATGTGTGATTTAGGGTTCACGCCGCTACACCTTTGTAGGGGAAGAACCAAACACGTGAGGAAGGGGGAAGTTCTATTTTTAGTGTAAGGCAAACGCATTTGAAAATAAAATAAATTTGAAAATGGAATACGTTATCAATAATCAAAATCATGTTATAAAGGGCATCGACAGAGGCGATACGGCGGCGTTTTTGGGAATCAGATTCGCAAAGGGCGAAAGATTCCAAAAGCCGATTTTGCAACCGCTCGAAAAAGAAGTCGACGCTATGCGCAGAGGGGACGGCTGTCCTCAATACCGGCAGTTTTTTGACGAAAGCAAGTCGAAATCCAAACAGGATATTTTCTATTATAAAGAATATAGACAAGGCTTGACTTTTCACCACTCGGAAGATTGTCTGAATCTCAACATATATGCGCCGAAGAACGCGCAAAATCTGCCGGTTTTGCTGTATTTTCACGGCGGTGCGTTTGTGACTTGTTCAAGCGACGAACGCCCGTTCGACGGCTCGGAAATCGCAAAAGAGGGTGTGATTTGCGTATGCGCGAATTACAGGCTCAACGTGTTCGGCTACGATGCCGACGAGGGCGCGCAAAATCTCGCGTTTTACGATATGATTTGCGCAATCGAATGGGTGAAAGAGAACATATCCGTATTCGGCGGCGACCCGTCGAGAATAACGCTTATGGGGCAGAGCGCAGGCGCGATTTCTTTGCAGAATCTCATTCTGTTGCCAAAGGTCAAAAAAATGGTCAAAGGCGCGATTATGCTTTCGGGCGGCGCGAGCGTACGCGGTATATTCGCCCCGAAATCGCTCAAACGCGCAAAACGCTTCTTTGCAAGGGTGCGCAAGGATTTGCAAAAGAGAGGTCTCGACCCCAAAACTTGCAACTCGCAAGACCTCTATCTTGCTTGGTACAGACAAAACAAGAAGAATCTTGCGTTGTCTATGCTGTCCACGATGCCCGTTTTCGACGGCGAAATCGTGCGGAAGGACCTCTATAAAAACGCGTATAAGGACGAGCAAATCCCGTGTATTCTCGGCGTTACGAAAAACGATTTGCTTGCGCCGTATCTCGAACGCATAGCAAAAACGATGATGAAAAAAGGCAACGGCAAAGTTTGGTTGTCGCATTTTTATCACCCGCTGCCCGGCGATGACAAGGGCGCGTGGCACAGCGCGGATTTGTGGTATATTTTCGGCTTAAATCAACACCCATGGCGCAAATTCGGCGATGCCGACTACAAACTTTCGGGCGAACTTCGCAAGAGATATTGCGAGTTTGTCAAAACGCAATCGCCGAATCCGCAAGGCTATGCCGAATGGAAACCCAACACGTCGAAAGAGTTTTATTGATTTGACGATACGATTGACGATAAAAAAGAAAAGCCGAAACTTTCGGCTTTTCGTGTTTTTATAGGATTTTTGCGTCGTTTTGCATTGCTTTTCGCTTGACAATGCACAAACGATTGCATATACTTTCAGCGTTGGTTTTAACCAACGTAAGTAGGCAAAGGTATTGACTTTGGGTCAATGAGCCTACTTATTTTTTTACGCTTTTTAGGGTTTTATGCGGAAAGAACGACGCCTTTCTTTTTGCGCACCAGACGCGCGATTGCTTTTACAAGTTCGACCATAGGGATAATCGAGAATGCAAGCGCGATTGCAATGCCGTATTCCGCGCCGTCGAGCTCGGCAAGTTCAAACGCGTTTGCAAGGAACGGCACTTCCACGACGAGAGTGGTGAGCAACAGCGAAAGTGCGCCTGCGCCCCACAGCCACCAGTTTTGTTTCTTGATTCTGAAAATCGAGCCGTGTAAGGAACGCATATTGAACGCGTGGAAGATTTCCGCCATAGAGAGGGTCAAAAACGCCATAGACGAGCCAAGCGTTTCCGCGCTGTATGCACCGCTTGCGATTGCTTCGGCGTGGTGCATTTTTGCAAGCACTTCCGTGCCGATAAAATAGGATGCAATGGTTATGAGGGTGATAAGCACGCCTTGATAGCCTATTGCAAAGCCCATACCGTTTGCGAAAATTCCGTCTTTGCTGTTTCTCGGCGGACGGTTCATAATGTCGCGCTCGGGCGATTCCATACCCAGCGAGAGGGCGGGGAAGCAGTCGGTTATGAGGTTGATCCAAAGCAAATGCGCGGGCTTGAATATCGTGAAATTCGCAAGCGTTGCGATAAAGATGGACAGCACTTCCGAGAGGTTGGACGCAAGCAAGAATTGAATGGACTTGCGGATATTGTCGTAGATGCGTCTGCCTTCGCCGACCGCCGATACGATGGTTGCGAAGTTGTCGTCGGTGAGAATCATATCCGCAACGTTTTTGGTGACGTCCGTACCGGTTATGCCCATACCCACGCCGATGTCCGCGTTTTTGATGGACGGTGCGTCGTTCACGCCGTCGCCGGTCATTGCGGTGATGTAGCCTTTTGTGCGCCACGCATTGACGATTCTCGTTTTATGTTCGGGTTGAACGCGAGCGTATACCGAATATTTTTCGACGTCGTTTGCAAAATCTTCGTCGCTTATCTTGTCGAGTTCCGCGCCCGTGATAGCCTCGGATGGGTCGGTGATTATGCCCAGTTGCATCGCGATTGCGACGGCGGTGTCTTTGTGGTCGCCCGTTATCATTATGGGACGGATACCCGCCTTTCTGCACTCGTCTATTGCGGGTTTAACTTCGGGACGTACGGGGTCAATCATGCCCACGAGTCCGACAAAGCACATATCGGTTTCGTCTTGCTCGGAGGTGTATTCGTCTTTTTCTCCGTCAAGATGTTTTTGCGCAACTGCGAGCACACGCAACGCTCTGTCCGCCATTTCCTTGTTTGCGGAAAGAATCTCATCGCGTTTTTCGTCGGTCATAGGCGTTTCTTGTCCGTCTTCGAGATAGAAAGCGCAACGTTTCACGATTTCGTCGGGCGCACCTTTTGTGAATTGCAACACATTGCCGTTTTTGTCAAGGTGTACGGTTGTCATCATCTTGCGCATAGAGTCGAATGGAATTTCGCCAACGCGCGGATAAAGTGTTTTTTGCTCGTTCTTGTCAAAGGACAATGTTTTTGCGTAATTCACGAGCGCGCACTCTGTCGGTTCGCCCGTCGCTTCGCCCTTTTCTTCGTCGTATTCTGCGTCCGAGCAGAGCGACATAGCGTTTGCAAGCAGATTTTCGTCGCTGCCGTAGTGGTCGACGACGGTCATTTTGTTTTGTGTGAGAGTGCCGGTTTTGTCCGAGCATATGATCTGCGTGCAACCGAGTGTTTCGACGGCGGTGAGTTTGCGTATGATGGCGTTGCGCTTGGACATATTCGTTACGCCAATCGAAAGCACGATCGTGACGACGGTGGCAAGCCCTTCGGGAATCGCCGCAACCGCCAACGATACGGCAACCATAAACGTGTCGAGGATTGTCGCTGCCGTGTCTGCTTTTAGCGAGCCGTCAACGCCCGCGCGAATGAGGCTGACCGCAAATATCACAACGCAAATGCCGATAACAAGGTAGGTGAGGACTTTGCTTAATTGCGACAACTTTTGTTGCAAGGGCGTTTTGCCCTCTTTGGCTTGGGTGAGGGCGTTTGCGATTTTGCCCATTTCGGTGCCCATACCCGTTGCCACGACGACCGCTTTTCCTCTGCCGTACACGACTGTGCTGCCCATAAACGCCATATTCTTTCTGTCGCCGAGAGGCACTTCGCCGCTCGGTGCGTCGATGACGTCGCAAGTTTTGAGAACCGGTACGGATTCGCCCGTGAGCGCGGCTTCTTCGACTTTCATACTCGCGCACTCGATAATTCTCGCGTCCGCAGGCACTGCGTCGCCCGCTTCGAGCACGATTACGTCGCCGACGACCAAATCTTCGCTCTTTACGACGACCAAATGACCGTCGCGTATGACTTTCGATGTGGCGGCGGCTATCTTTTGAAGCGCGTCGATGGCTTTTTCGGCTTTGCTCTCTTGCGCCACGCCGAGAATGGCGTTGATTATGACGACTGCCATAATAATGATGACGTCGGACGGAAACTCTTTTGTTGCGCTCGAAGCGTTGTTGACCGCGGTCAAGATGCCCGAAATTATCGCAGCAACTATGAGAATCAGCGTCATAGGCTCGATAAACTGCTTCAAAAATCGCAAAATAATCGGCTCTTTTTTGCCTTCGGCAAGTTTGTTTTTGCCGTTCTTTTCAAGACGAGATGTCGCCTCTTGCGAGGACAAGCCGTCCTGAGTCGTTTCGACGTTTTTGCATACGTCTTCGACGGATTCGAGATAGTGTTTCATAGATTCTCCTATATAGTTTATAGAATATTTATATTGTTGAATTTTATTATCCATAACCCACGCATAGCGTGGATATCACACGAACGAAGGGAGTATATCACCCGAGCGCAGCGAGGATATCGTTGCCCGCAGGGCAATATCACTCTTTTTTGTTTGTGTCAACAAACAAAAAAGACCCATCCTGACGGATAAGTCTCATCATTTCAAATAAAACCGGAGACGATGCTCGTGTTAGCGGTTTTATTGCATTTCCGAGGGGAAAATGCCGATTACTCCCTTATTAAGTGCGATTGTATCACAACTTTTTTTGCTCGTCAAACGATTTGATTATCCTGTGCGGTGCGTTAGTATACAAATTTTGTTATATCTGTCGATTAAATTCTTATGCGCCTCATGCGCCGATGGTTTATGGTTTGTTTGGCGATTATTTGATGTTATTTGCGTTTGTTCGGCGTTCGAATGCCGATTTTTGCGTTTGCTTACTTGTTTGCAAATTCTGCTTTGAGTTCGAAGCATGGGCGTTTGCGTACGAAGCCTATCATTGTGAGGTTGTCGCCGTCGAGGGTATATTCGAGGCGCACGCTCGCGCCGAATTTTATCTCGGACTTGAACTCGATTTCAAACGTTTTTAGCGTATGCGCACAAAGGTAGTCTTTGCCCAAAACGTCTTCCATGCAATCGAGGTATTTGGCGTTGTTCATATGCCCGTTTATGTCCACCTGACTGTATGCGACTTTGAAGCGTTTTACGTTCTGCTGCTTGCCGAGCGATACGCCGAAAGACAATGGAATTTCGTTGCCCGTTTTTATTCCCGGGACGACCACGCCGTAGTTTTCGGGGAACACCGTTTTGCGCTTTTTCGCGTCCATCAAAAGCCATACGGCACTCGCTTTGAGCAAGGTGTTTCCGTCCTTGTCGAGCATTTGATAGTATCTCGGAAATAGCACTCGCATAGTGTCGCCCGGCCAACTCGAAAGTGTGACTTCGTCGTCGTAGCAGGGCAGTTTTTCTATTTCCAGACGCACTCTGCAAACCACCCACAACGCGCCTTTGTCGAGGGTTTTCGCTCTGCCCGCGCCGAGTGCTTCGGTGTGCGCAATGGATATTTCTTGAAGGTTGCGCATAAGCACCGACGGGCGCAAATTGCGATACATCGTCACGTCGTCGGCAAGCAGTTTGTGATGGGTCGTATATACCAAATCAGTCATTTATATCACCGTTTTATATTGTTAAACGTCGCATTGTGCCAAAAATCACTTGTTTGCCGCATTGTATACGACGTCCACGACTTCGGCTACGGTGCGCAATTTCATCCATGTTTTGTCGGGGATTTTGATGCCGTAATCGCTCTCGAGCGTGCAGATGATATAGATGTAGTTGAGCGATTCGTAACCCTTTGAATTGATTGGCGTTTCGCCCGTTATTTCTTCGTTTTGCAAAGAGGGGATATACTGCTTGATAAGTCCTGCCAGTTTGTTTTGAATCTCTTGTTTGCTTACTTGTGCCATATCTGCTCCTTTTATGCCGTTTGCATGTTTTTCAAGAATTGCTTCATTTTTGTCGCATTGTTTTATGCCTTTACAGTTCGTATCTTTTCACTTTGCCCGTCGCCGTTCTCGGCAATTTGTGCGGCAAAACTTCGAGGCGGGTTATTTGCATATTGAACGGCTTGCTTTTGTTGAACGCCGCAAGTTTTTCTTTGAGCAAACTCACGTTCAAAAAGCCGTCGTCGTTGCCCACGAACAAGGTTATCGCGTCGTCTTTGATTGCAAGTGCGGCGTCTTCGAGTCCGAGTTGTTCGGCGATTTGATTTTCCCATTCGGGCAAGAAAATTTTGTTGCCGTTTTCAAGCACGATGACGTCTTTTTTGCGACCCGTGATATATAGGTTTCCGTCCTTGTCGAATCTGCCGAGATCGCCCGTGTGCAGCACGCCGTCGACAAGCACTTCGTCGGTTGCCTCTTTGTTTTTGTAGTAGCCTTGCATCATGCATTCGGGACAGCGTATGAGAATTTCGCCGTCCTCGCCGAGCGTTATCTCGTCGTCGGGGCATACCGACATCGCAAACGGATTTTCGCCGCAACTTATCGCAACGCCGCTCGACGTTTCGGTGAGTCCGTACCCGAAGCGCACCTCGATTCCTTTCGCTTTTGCCGCCGCGAGCATTTGCTCGGTTGCGGGGCCCGCGCCTACGAGTATCATTCTCAATCCGTCGTTGAGCGCGTTAAAACCGATGAGGAATTTGAGAATTGACGGCACGACGGATATAATCGTGGGCTTAAAGTAGTCGCAATCTTTGACGATGTAGCGCATACCTCTCGTCATCGACACGCAAGCGCCTTGCGACATAGGCCACAGCATTGCGCATACGAATCCGAAAACGTGGGTGAGGGGAAGCATACAAAGCAGATTGTCGCTTGTGTAGCAAGGACATTTTGCCTGTCCGTTCCACGCGCTCGCGCACAGTGATTTCGACGTCAGAACGACCGCTTTCGAGGAATGAGTCGTGCCCGACGTGAAAAACAGTATATTTCCTTCGCCGTCCGCAAGAGGAACCTTTTCGGACGGTGCGATTTTGAGTTTCGAGGCGTACGGGGCGGTCAAGCCGTCCGTCAAAAGCGTTTCAACGTCGGTGGCAAGCACTTGCGCCTGAATCACCGCCGCTTCGCTCATCGGATCGAGCAGAACGGTCTGCTTGCGCGCGAGCACGCACGCGTACATATCTATAATCCACTTTTTCGACGGCGCTTGCAAGATGCCGACGCAATTTGCGTCCAAATGCTCGATTTGCGTCTTGCGCAGTTGAATTTCGTCGTACAACGCCGCATACGTCAGACGCTTGATTTGTCCGTCCTCGTCGTACGCGAGAGCGATGTCGTCGGCGTGATTTTTCGCGTTGCTTTGCAGCATTTCGTCAAAGGATTTGAATTTCATACTCACCTCCGAATCGCCATATATTATAACACGCCTGTTTTTGCTTGTGAATACCAAATCGACAAATAAATAAATATGTATCGATATTTTTTGAAAAAATATTTACAATTAAAAATTAGGTGTTATAATTTGATTATCAAACAAATAGTTTGAATAAACTGTATTTTCAATTTAAGGAGAGACTTATGGCTAAAAACGACAAGATTTGTATCATCGGCGCAGGTCCTGCGGGATTGAGCGCGGCTGTACACCTTGAGAAGAACGGATACACCGACTACGCTATCCTCGAAAGAGAAGATCACGTTGGCGGCAAGTGCCATTCTCCGTATCACGATGGAAAGAGATTCGAAATGGGTGCAATTATGGGGTGCCCGACCTACTATGCCGTTCACGAACTCGAATTGTTCGGCGGCGTGGACCACGACGGACCGAAACTCGAGCGTGCTTACCGCAGACAAAACGGCAAACCTTACGATCCGTTCAACCCCAAGAAGAACCCGCTTCTCATTCCTCACCTTTTGAGAATGAAATCTCAAGTCAAGAAACTCGGCACCTTGCTTGCAACCAAGTATAAGGGCTATCAATACACGGGACACAAGGGCGTTTCCGAAGGCAAATACGACGGATACGATCCCGTCACCGGCGAACACGTTGTCGGCGAGAACCCCAACCTCAAAGATCTTTGCATAAACTTCAAAGACTTCTGCAAGATGAACGGCGTTTCTCTCGCACAAGAGATTTGGATCGGACCGTACACCGCATTCGGTTACGGCTTCTTCGACGAGATTCCTGCGGCATACGTGCTCAAATATCTCGACTTCGCAACCGCAATGTACTTCGTCAACAAGGATTTGTGGACGTGGAAAGACGGCACGCAATCCATCTACGAAGCGGTGAACGCAAAATTGCAACATCCCGCTCGCCTCAACGTCAACATCACCAAAGTTACGCGTGAAAACGGCAAGGTTCAGGTTTACGTCGGCGACGAAATGGAAGAATACGACAAGATCATCGTCACCGCGCCCCTTCAATATATGCCCAACTACTTCGACGCAACCGAAGACGAGAAGAAACTCTTTGCAAAGATCGACTACGAGCGTTACGACGTCACCGCAATCACTTGCAAGAAAGGCACGTATTATCCCGATATGTCCGGCTACCTCTTTGACAATATGACGCCCGAACGCATCGGACACCTTATGGTCTTCTATCACAGATGGGCAAACGAACCCAACCAAGTTCTCACCACATATGTTCTTCGCAACTACAAGGGCAAGGAATACAAGACCTATGACGAAGCAAAGAAGATGGCTTGGGACGATATGAAACTCTGCGGCGTTGACATCGACAAATGCGTCTACGAGCGCAAGTGGTATTACTTCCCGCACGTCTTCGAAAAAGACTACGCCGACGGTTGGTACGAGAAAGTCGAAGCAATGCAAGGCAACCTCAACACCTACTATGCAGGCGAGATTATGAGTTTCGGCGATATGGAAGAGACGGTTCAATATTCCAAAGACCTCGTCGCCCGCTTCTTCTAAGCGCGCCAAACAGCGACTGGCATTGTCAAAGCCCTTCGGTCACTCGTCGTGTACGCATTAGTACACTAGGCGAGAGCCCGAAGGGCTTTTTCGCGCCATTCATCTGTTTGGCGTGCTTAGAGGAAAGTGAGCGTAAAAATGCGCTATTGAGCGAATAACTACGGCAGAGCCGTTTCCACAAACAGTCACGTACGATTTAGTACGCTGGGCGGATTTGCAAAAGGGTTTTTCCTTGTTCTTCATCCAAATATCGCAGTCTTAGTAAGAAGTGAATTTCACTAAATTAATTCGAAGACGGAACACGAGCCGCAAGGCGGCGAGAAAAGGGAGCGCCGAGCTTGACGGACAGTACAAGCGACTGCGCCGTTTGGGTGCGAAGCTGGCGCACAAAGCGCAGT
>DKCG01000042.1:50145-60077 GCA_002449145.1 Christensenella sp. UBA6880
AACACGTGAGGAAGGGGGAAAGTTCTATTAAATTGTTAGTTTGTTTTACAAAACAATTCCACAAAACGAGGTTGCAAAAAGTTACAAATTTGACAAACAAAATCGAGAATGTTCGCAATATTTGTAGAATTTGTTGATTTTTTCAAGAAATCGCTCATACAAAAATTTTTATCTTTATGCAAAAATCAAGGTGTTTTGCATAAAATCAACCCGAAATTGCATTGAAACAAGGCGCAACGAGCGATTGTGGCAGAGGTCTATTGCAATGTATTTTTTTGTCGAAATAAGGCAATTTTTTTTATTCTTAGTATATTATATACTATATATAGATGTAAAATATCCATAAACAATACAAGCGTGCGCGTCGGAACGAGGCGGCAAAACGAGGTGTGAAAGCATAAAATCGGGGCAGAGAAGATTTTTGCATAAAAATAAAAATTTTGAAAAAAACAAAAAAAGTTGTTTACATATCGGCAAACTGCACTTATAATGTGAACATCAAAAAAACTTAAAAAAAGATGAAAATCTTGATACTATACAACAAACGCTTTGACAAAAGCAAGCAAATTCGCAAAAAAGCGGAAACAGTTTTTGCGACAGAAAAAACTCGATAACAACAAAAACAACAACATTAAAAAAGAAAATGGAGGTAACAAACAATGAAGCAAAGAAAAGGTATTGCTATAATGGCTATGATTTTGGTTCTCGTGCTCAGCGTCGGCGTGCTTGCTGCGTGCAACCCGGAAGAAAGTGAAAAGCCTTATGAAATCACTAAGCGTGCTAGCACTGGCTGGGAAGACTCAAGACAATATACAATGAACGACTATGCATCGCAGATGCCTGGTCAGTGGTGCACGATCTTGTCAAATGATAACGTCGATAATACGATGGAAAGTTATTTCATAAGTTCGTTCTACGAGTTCAACTACAAGTATGAGAACGGTGAAATTGTTCCCGGCGGATACACGGTTGAATATTCTGCGGCAACGAAACTCGAAGACGTCACTGCAAAATATGCAGGCAGATACGGTCTTGCGGCAGACGCAACGAAAGGACAAGCATTTGCAATGACGCTTCGTCAAGATTTGACTTGGGACGACGGCACTGCAATCAAGGCAGAAGACTTCGTTTACTCGATGCAACAACAACTTTCGCCGAACTATCTTTTCGACACCGCATCCAACTACTATTCGGGCAACTACATCATTCACAATGCAGAACGCTACGTAAAGCAAGGTCAAAAAGGCTTGTTCCCCGCACACTCGATTTTGACCAAATATGACGAAAGCGTTGATTCGCAAATCTACTTCACGTTGAAGGGAAGCGATTCCTATGTTGCAGATTACCTTACCAGCAACGGCGTTGACCCCGTCGCATACGTCGCGGCAGCAGCGAAAGTGTCTGCCGATACGCTCAAGGCAATGCAGGGCAAAACTCTTGCCGAAATCAAGGCAGACGAAACGATGAAAGCGGCTTGGGATAAATGCTATGCTTGGTGGAATCCTTCCGCGCCCGAAGAAACGTTCCACTTCTTTGAAACCAACTACACCTATCCTGCAATGGACTTCTCTGAGGTCGGTTACTTTGTCGGTGACAACGAATACGAACTCGTTATGGTTATCGACGATACTTTGAGCCCGCTCGATGAAAACGGCAACTTGACTTATGAAGCAGGTTACTACTTCAGCAACTGGCCTCTCGTCAAAAAATCTTTGTGGGAACAATGCGAAAACAGAAGCAAAGGTGTTCCTTACAGCAATAGCTACTGCACGTCTAAAGAAACCAGTGCAAGCTGGGGCCCCTACAAGCTCACAAACTTCCAAACTGATAAGACGTACACAGTTTCTCGTAATACAAAGTGGTATGGCTATGGTCTAAAACAATATGAATTGCAATATCAAACAGATGAAATCGTAACGCAAAAGATCGCAGAATGGGATCAAGCGTGGCAGGCATTCCAACTTGGCCAACTCGACAGTATCGGCATGGATGTTAAGATTGCAAGCGATTATAGAAACTCTCGCCAAGCATATTTTACCCCTGAAACTTGGACTTTCGACTTGAACTTGCAATCGGTTGCAAAATCCCGTGAAGAAAACAGAAACAATCTCCTTCTCAACTATGTAGACTTCAGAAAGGCAATTTCTCTCTCTCTTGATCGTGACGACTTCTGCGCAAAGAACAGTCCGAGCTCTCAAGCGGCTCTCGGTTTGCTCAACAGTATGTACTACTACGACGTAGAAAACGGCAAAGTCTATCGTGAAAGCACGCAAGCAAAAGAGGCTATCCTCAACGCTTACGGCGCA
This sequence comes from Christensenella sp. UBA6880, assembly GCA_002449145.1. Lineage (GTDB taxonomy): Bacteria > Bacillota > Clostridia > Christensenellales > CAG-917 > CAG-475. The sequence goes on from DKCG01000042.1 coordinate 52,452, forward strand.
ACGAAGAATACAGACGGTAGTTGGAAGGTCGGCAACACCGATTATAAAGATATCGACGAAGCACTCGACGCAATGACAGGTTATAACGTAACTCTCGCACGTCAACTCGTCGACGCGGCTGTCGATAAAGCAATCGCAGCAGACGATTACAAAGAGGGTGAAAAAGTTGTGTTGACTTACGGTATCCAAGAACAAACTGCAAACACCGACAGAATTAAGAATTGGTTTCAATCCGCATTCAACGAAATGACTAAGGGAACGAAACTTGAAGGTCTTGTTGAAATCAAGTACTTCATCTTCTCCAAAGATACTTGGTCCGATCAATTCGCAAACGGCGAATACGACCTCTGCTTCGGTGCTTGGGGTCAAGCGGCATTCAACCCTGCATACTTGCTCTGCGAAACTCAAATCGGCAAAGATAACAGATATGCAGTCGGTTGGGATCCGACAACCGTAAGCGTAACCGTTACCGCAACGCCGGATGAAAATCACAAAGACGGCAAGTATACCTACAACCTCGAGCAATGGTCTGCAATTCTTCAAGGCAAGTCTAATGCGCCCGTCAACTTCAAGACGTTCCCGATGGAAGATCAACTTGCAGCACTCGGCGCAGTCGAAACCGCAATCTTGGAAGCATACTATTCGATCCCCGTTTACAGCAGATATTCTGCAAGCTTGATGGGCTACAAGACGGATTATATTTCCTATGAATACAACACTTTCATGGGGTACGGCGGAATCCGCTATATGTCTTATAACTTTGACGATGCAGAATGGAATGCATTCGTGCAATCCAAGGGCGGCAAACTTAACTACAAGTTCGGCAAATAATTAAGGATTAGATTTGTTGAACAACAAACATTAACTAACAACTCGAAGTTGGGGCGGTGGATACTTGTCCCAACTTCGCATTGTTGTAACAAGTTGCAAAAAAAGAGGATTTTCCTATGTATATGTTCAAATACATACTCAAACGACTCGGACTTTTGATATTCACCTTTTCGGTGATTATGTTGGTCTGCTTCGTTTTGATAAAATCCCTTCCCATACCTATCAACGACGGTTTGGGAAAGGATAGAGAGTTGCTGGAAGCAAATTTGCGCGCAAGAGGTTATTACGACCCAATTATGGTTCAACTTTGGAACTATTTGGTGCGTATTTTCACTAAGGGCGACTTCGGTATCGGGACGACAATGTCTGCTTATATCAACAAGCCCGTGTGGGATTCTTTTGTGGCATGTATGCCTCCTACGATCCTCATAAATATTTATTCGTCAATCATCGGCGTGCCTATCGGTCTCGGCCTCGGCATTCTCGCGGCACTCAAAAAGAACAAATGGCAAGATCAAGTCATCTCGACTGGCGTTATGTTGCTTATATCCGTGCCCTCAATCGTGTACGCATTCTTGATCCAGTATTTGTTGTGTTTCAAGTTGCAAATATTCCCGCTATTTATGGCGAGCGGAACGAATTATCTGTCGTGGAAAATGTTCTACAGTATGTTGCCGGCGGTTTTGGCACTTTGCCTCGGTTCTATCGCGGGTTATGCGCGTTACACGCGTGCGGAACTCACCGAAGTGTTGACCAATGAGTTTATGCTTCTTGCAAGGACGAAAGGTTTGACCAAAGGGCAGGCGATCGTTCGCCACGCGTTGAGAAACGCTATGGTCCCGATTTTCCCGATGATTTTGGGCGAATTTATTTCCGTTCTCAGCGGCTCGCTTATCATTGAAAAATTCTTCTCGATACCGGGCGTCGGCGGTTTGTATTTGAACTCAATAAACTCGCTTGACTACGACTTCTTTATGTTGTTGTCGGGCTTCTACACACTCGTAGGCTTGCTTGCGGGTATTGTCGTCGATATAAGTTACGGCATTATCGACCCGAGAATCAGAATGGGGGCTAAGTAATATGGAACAAGTCTATCAAAACATCCCCAAAGAAAAATTTGAATTCGCGGACAAGCAAGACTTGTTGCACGAAAAATCTCTTGCCACGAAGCCGCGCAGCTACTTTGCGGACGCTTTCTCGCGCTTTTGCAAAAACAAAGGCTCTATCGTGGGTGCGTGCGTTATATTGATATTGATTTTGTACGCAATTTTCGGCACGATCTTTTCGCCGTATTCCGTTTCGCACAGAGATACCTATTTCCGCTACGCTTTGCCGCGCAACGAAATGTTTGTTAATACAGATTTTTGGGACGGATGCGAAGAGAAATCCCATGACCGCTCGATCTTTGAGTATTACTACTATATGGGCAAAGAGACCGGTCACTATGCGGTCAAAAACGAAGAATACAAAATTGCCGGCGATATGTACGTGTATCGTCTCGATTCTTATCATTCGACAGGTTGCGTTTATCTGAAAATGTCCGAAGAAGAATATAAACTTCTTCAGCAGTATCAAAATGAAACGGGCAAGCAAGTCATTTATCCTGCGCTTGCTTTGTCAAAAGATCAAATGATAAAAAAGTACATGGGGGCGAGCATCACGGCAGATACGGTTGCGAACTACTACTATAAGTTTGATCAACGCACGATGACCGCAAAACTCGATGCACAAGGCAATGTTATTCCCGACTACAAAACTCGCACGGCTGGCGAAAAGAGCAGTGACGATTATGACTCTTTGCGTATCACAGGCGATGGTAATAAGGGCGTGATCTACGAATATGCTCGTAGAAGAGACGCCGGCTACGAAGTCCGTGTAAACTACTACGAATATTATATCTTCCAGCACTCTTACGTGCTTAAAGACGGTATAGAAAAGCCCTCGTTCCTGTTCGGTGCAAACGAAGAAGGTCAAGACATTTTCACTTGCCTCGCTTCGGGTGCGTTGTTCTCGTTCGCGTTTGCAATCTCGGTTGCGCTCGTCAACTTGATCGTCGGCGCAATCTACGGCGCAATAGAGGGTTACTACGGCGGCAAAGTCGACTTGGTTATGGAACGTTTCTCGGATATTTTGTCCGCGGTGCCGACCATGATCGTCATTACTTTGCTCAAACTGCATATGGGCACTTCTGGTGCGGTACTGGTGCTGTTCCTTGCGTTCTTCCTTACGGGTTGGATCGGTATGGCTTCAACGACCAGGATGCAGTTCTATCGCTACAAAAATCAAGAATACGTTCTTGCCGCGCGCACTCTCGGCGCACGCGACGCAAGAATCATCGTCAAACACATTTTCCCCAACGCACTCGGTACGTTGGTCACGAGTTGCGCTCTCGTCATTCCGTCTATGATTTATTCGGAAGTCAACTTGAGTTATCTCGGAATCATCAGTTTGACGTCGGGCAATCTCACGAGCGTCGGCACGCTGCTCGCAAGCGGTCAAAGCGCGCTTATGACGGCTGCTCACGTCGCGTTGATGCCGTCGTTGTTCCTTGCTTTGTTGCTGCTCAGTTTCAACTTGTTCGGCAACGGTTTGCGCGACGCGTTCAACCCGTCGCTCAGAGGTTCGGAGGGCTGATATGGAAAAGAAGTTAGAAGTTAAAGATTTGCGTATTTCCTTCCGCACGGACGCAGGTAACGTGCAAGCGGTCAGAGGTATCGATTTCGACCTCTACAAGGGCGAAACGCTCGCGATAGTGGGCGAGTCCGGTTCGGGTAAATCCGTCACGAACAAAGCAATCATAGGTATTTCCGCACCCAACGCAATCGTCGAAAGCGGCGAGATACTCTACGACGGTATGGATTTGCTTCAAATCAACGAGGAAGATTTCCACAAACTTCGCGGCGACAAAATCGCGATGATATTCCAAGACCCGCTTTCCGCGCTCGACCCGATCAACCGTATCGGTATGCAACTTACCGAGGCTATGATCCTCAAAAACAAGGCGAACCGCAGAGAATCGAGAAAAGAGTTCAACACGAAAATGGCTCTCTTGCTCGAGGCGGTCAACAGCGCAACGGGCGTTGCCGCAAACAGCGAACAAGGCAAAATCAACGCCAAAAAGGCAAAAGATTTCGATACGTTTGAAACCTACCACCTCAAAATAGAGGGCGCGTACAACAAGGCGTACGAAAGTGCCGAAACAGGACTCGAAAACGTCGACGATTTGCTTTTCCACATCGAAAAGAACGCCGTCGAAGGCTTTACGAGGTCAATTTACGACATTCTCAAAAGCGCAAGACTTTCCGTACACGAAAACGTATGCTCGCAAGACGTTATGACCGCTCGTCAAGAACTTATCGAAGCAGTCAAACCCTTGATCAAAGTCAGCGCGAAAAAGAGAGATTATTCCGTTTGCGTAGAACCGCTTAAAAAACTCAAAGCGTGCTTCGAGGAAGCGTGCGCAAAGACTATGCCCAACTACTTTGCGCTTGCGTACTATCAGACGTTCGGACACAACGAGGAACTTCCCGACAACGTCGAGGAAGAAAATAAGTTCTTGCGCAAATATCTCGACGACAACTTTATGCTCGACTTTATCGACACGGCAAAGAAGGGTATAGAGTTCTCGTTCAATCGTTCGCTCGAAAAGAAAAAGGAAACCATCGAACTTCTCAAACAAAAGAGAAGCGTGTTTACCGACGGCGAACCCGACAAAAAAGCGTATAAGGAAGCCGCAAAAGAGATGTGCGCAAGCGTTGCCGAGTCTATCGACAAACTCGCTCTCGTCAAGGACAGCGCGGCGTATACGTTCAAATCGAGCATTATGCGCGCGATAAACACCTATTTCGAGGCGATTCCCAACAACGCGAAAGAACAAAAACGCTTCGACAGAGACCAAGCGAAGTTCGACAAACTCGTCGCAAAAGGAAAAACGCCCGATTATAAGGTTATCCCCGCGAAAATCATCGATTTGGATATTGCAAGACACAATATCGTCGAGATTATCGACAAACTCGTTTCGGTCTACGAACACGCCGTCGAAAACGCCAAAACCATCGATTTCGACGCCGCTACGGTCGCTATGATCGACTTCTTCAAAGAAAAGGCGCAAGCGGTCGCGTATCGCGTTACGCACATCGTCGCAAAGAACAAGGCGTTGAAACTTATGGAAGAAGTCGGTATCCCCGAACCGAGAAAGAGATACCGTCAATATCCCTTCCAGTTCTCGGGCGGTATGAGACAACGTATCGTCATCGCAATCGCGCTCGCCGCAAACCCCGATATTCTTATCTGCGACGAACCGACGACCGCGCTCGACGTTACGATTCAGGCTCAAATCCTCGAACTTATCAACAAAATCAAGAAGGAAAGGAATCTTTCCATCATCTTTATTACGCACGACCTCGGCGTCGTTGCGAATATGGCGGACAGAATCGCGGTTATGTACGCGGGCAAAATCGTCGAAACGGGTACGGCGGAAGATATTTTCTATTCACCCGCACACCCGTACACGTGGGCGCTCTTGTCTTCTATGCCCGATCTCGATACCAACGAGAAACTCGAAGCAATCCCCGGTACGCCGCCGAATATGATTTATCCGCCCAAGGGCGACGCGTTTGCCGCAAGAAACAAGTACGCTATGAAGATAGACTTCGAGGAACAACCCCCGATGTTCAAAATCAGCGATACGCACAGCGCGGCAACGTGGTTGTTGCACCCGTCCGCACCAAAGGTCGAAATGCCCAAAATCGTTTCCGACCGTATCGAGAGAATGAAAGCCCTCGCGCAAAAATCCAAAGCGGAACAACAGTAAAAGGAGACGAATATGGACACGAACGTAAACAAACAAGAAACGCTATTGCGCGTCGAACATCTGTGCCAGTACTTCAAACTCGGCTCGTCCACGCTCAAAGCAGTCAACGACGTTTCCTTTGACATCAAAAAAGGCGAGGTCTTCGGTTTGGTCGGCGAATCCGGTTGCGGTAAAACCACGACGGGGCGCAGTATTATCAAACTTTACAACTGCACTTCGGGCAACGTGTACTTCGAGGGCAGAAGAATATGCGCGGGCACGCTTTCCTACAAGGAAGCGAGAAAAGCCGCGTTCAAAAAATTCTTCGGCGATTTGAAGCGCGCTTCGTCCAAAAAGAAAGGCGAAGAAAACGCGGTTGATTTGAAAGCGTCTTTTGCCGAGTTGAAGGCTGCGGTGAAAGAGCAGAACAAGAACATTCGCAAAGCAAATCACGACCAAAAGAGATGTGACAGAGATTACGCAAAAGAACACGTTAACAAGGTAAAAGAGGACTATAAACCCAAGTTTGCGGCAATAGAGAAGAAAGGCAAGGCGTATTTCGCGCTCTTGTGGCAGTATCTTAAAGACCTCAATTTCGCTCGCAAAACGAGGCTCGTAACCAAGATTCAAATGGTGTTCCAAGACCCGATTGCGTCGCTCGACCCTCGTATGACCGTGCGCGAAATCATTGCGGAAGGTCTCACCATTCGCGGCATAAGGGACAAGAAAGTCGTGGACGAAAAAGTGTACGACGTGCTTGAAAAAGTCGGTCTCGTCAGAGAACACGCAGGCAGATACCCCCACGAGTTTTCGGGCGGTCAAAGACAGCGTATCGGCGTTGCGAGAGCAATCATTATGGAACCCGAAATGATTATTGCCGACGAGCCGATTTCCGCACTCGACGTGTCGATTCAGGCGCAAGTCATCAACTTGCTCAACGATTTGAGACACGAACTCGGCTTGACGATTATGTTCATTGCGCACGACCTTTCCGTCGTTAAATACTTCTCGGACAGAATCGGCGTTATGTATTTCGGCAATATGGTGGAACTCGCAACTTCGGACAGGCTGTTCGCGCACCCGTTGCACCCGTATACGAAGTCGTTGCTTTCTGCAATTCCGCTTCCCGATCCTATCTATGAAAAACAACGCAAACGTATAGTTTACAATCCGCTTGCAGATCACGATTATTCGGTCGATAAACCTCAAATGAGAGAGGTCGAACCCGGACATTTCGTGTCTTGCAACCAAGAAGAATTTGAAAGATACGTCAAGATTTGCAAGGGCGAAATCGCGGACGACGCGGCGGGCATAACCGAACAAACTCAAGCGGAAGACGTGCAACCCGAAGAAGCCGTCGCGGAACAAACCGCCGAATCGGTTGACGAAATGCCCGTTATCGCACCCGTCGATTTGTCCCTTCTCAAGCAAGAGGGTATCACGGTTGCGGGCAACGAAGTCATACTCGAAACCGCAAACGAAGCCGAAGCGGATACGAATCAAGACGAGCAATGAAAACGACGCTTATAAAAATTGCCGTTCTGTTTGTGATTGCGCTTGCAATCATTCTCACGATATGCGGCGTCAACGGCTTGCTTACGGAACAATGCGAGCAATCCAAGGTTTTGAAAGTGTTGTGCGACGCGTTTTTCGTGCCGGGCGTGGTGCTGTTGTGCGTAAGCGGTTTGTCGTGGGCGTCCGATAAGGGCGCGTTCGACGCGATAGGATACGGATTGTCCACGTTCTTTAACACGCATATGCCTGCGGGCAAGGGCTTGGACTGGCACAAAAAAGAAACCTATCAAGAGTATATCGAGAGGAAACACTCGCCCGAAAAGAAGAAAAAGAAACTGAACGTTGCTTTGATTTTCGGCGGCGTGTTGATTGTCGTGGCAGTTGCGTTGCTCATAGCGTATCTGAACGTGAAATAATTTTTGAAAAGTGATATAAGTTACAAAAAAAACGGAATCGAATGATTCCGTTTTTTTTGTATTACAAAACCA
>DKCG01000040.1:0-36690 GCA_002449145.1 Christensenella sp. UBA6880
AGGAAGGGGGAAGTTTTATTTAATTGTGTAATAATTCAAAAAAACGATGCGGTCGCATCGTTTTTTTCTGTGTTTTGCACTCGGCGCAATTTTATTTCAAGTTTTCGGGGTTCAAGCCGAAAAGTTCGGGAAGGACGAAACGTCCGTCTTTGCGTATCAATACGTCGTCGAACCAGATTTCACCGCCACCGAATTCGGGCGTTTGGCAAAGCACCAAATCCCAGTGCACTGCGCTCTTGTTGCCGTTGGGGGCGTCGTCGTAACTGCAACCCGGGGTGAAGTGAATCGAACCGCTTATCTTTTCGTCAAAGAGTATGTCGCCTATTGCTTTCGTGACGTAAGGATTGACGCCGATTGCAAATTCGCCAACGTATCTCGCGCCTTCGTCCGTGTCGAAAATGGCGTTTGCTTTCTCGCTGTTGTTGGCGGTCGCTTTGACAATCTTGCCGTCCTTAAATTCAAGGCGCACGTTCTCGAAACGGAATCCGTTTTCAATCGACGGGGTGTTGTAACTTATCACGCCGTTGACGCTGTTCTTGACGGGGGCGGTGTAAACTTCGCCGTCGGGAATGTTGCAAGCGCCGTCGCATTTGATTGCGGGTATGCCTTTTATAGAGAACGACAAATCGGTGTCTTTTGCTACAATCCGCACTTTATCGGTACGATTCATCAAATCAACCAGCGGATTCATAGCGTTGCTCATCTTTTGATAGTCAAGACAGCATACGTCGAAGAAGTAGTCCTCGAACGCTTCCGTACTCATCGAGGCGAGTTGGCTCATACTCGGCGTGGGGTATCTCAAAATGACCCAACGCGTATGCGCGACGCGTCTGTCGCTATGCACGGGTATGCCGTACCTCTTGTCGTATTCTTGCATTATTTCTTCGGGTACGTCGGAAAGTTCGTAACTGTTGTCGCCGCCGCGTATGCCGATGTAGCAGTCCATCTTGTCCATAAAATCGGCGTCGCGCTTCGCCCACATATCCAGCATTTGAGCCGTCGCGCCTTTGAGAATTTCCTTTTCGAGTCGCTTGTCGATTATGTTGAGGAAGGGGATTCCACCGTTTTTGTACACTTCGCGAATGATACACGCGGGCAGTTGCTCGCCGCAGCCGATTGCGTCAATCCAAACCTTGTCGCCTTTGCCGACGTGAATGGAATAGTTGACGAGGTTGTGTGCCAAAACTTCTTGCCTTTTGTCGATAATCATAATTCACCTGCAAATATAAGATATTGCGATAATTATATCATAAAAACATTGTTTGTAAATGCAAAATAAAACAGAATAGAGTGATTATTATGAGTGGCGATAGCCGTGAGTGCTATACACGCTATTGTCGTTCGTAAACGTTGCCATTTGCGGCAGTTAGATTGCCGTTTGCTTCAAAATGAAGTTTAATCACAGATTTGTCGGGCTTAAAAAGTGTAATTTCTTGCTTTTCGGGGTTTAACATATATGTTCCTGCAAACAAAAGCGAGTTGGAATTGACATCTTTACAGTTATAGTTTGATTTTGAGATTAGCAGAAGTATATCGTCGTGTTTGTACGTTCCGATTAATTGTGACGATATTCTAATCTGTGTACTCGGCGTGCCTTTTTGTGATTGATCTATATTGCTTTTTGCTATAAGGCCGTATTTTGATAATATATTGGCTTTCCCATCGGATAATTCTTTGGCTGAAATAATATCGTCTTCAAATAAACGCTTGTATTGTTGTAATTCTTGTAACATTATACAGATTGCGTTTAGTGAAATTTGAGTTGTTGGTGATAACTGATTGTTGCCTAGAACTTTGCGTTTGATTATGTCAAACTCTTCTCGTGCGATGATATCGGAATCAAGCAAGTTTTTATATGATACAAGTATTTGCGCAATATCCGTTTGTGGCTGTTGAATTGTAATATTTGATGGCGGTTGAGGTGCTGTGGATGATGAAATGGTCGTGTTGTACATTTCATTAGAAATGTGCTTTTTTTTGATCCCGTTGTATTTTTCATTGAAGTCATCATCGCTCATCGACAAAAATATTATTCCTTCGATAAGTGCAATAATTCCCGGTATGCCCGTCCAACAAAACAACAGATATATAATGCCAAGTCCAATTTGCTTTAGATAAAACTTGTGGATTCCAAAGAAACCGACAAATAATGCTAAAAGTCCGGCAGTGATCCTACTCTTCATAAATTACCCCTGTTTTTCGGTAAAATATATACAATAATCTTGTACTTTACAATATATTGTACATATTGCTTGTACTATTGTCAATATGAAAAACGAAATCGGCGAAAACATAAAAGCACTTCGCAAGTTGAACGGTAAAACGCAAGGTGAACTTGCCGAAGTTTTGGGCGGCAAAAAAAGTTTGGTGTCCAACTACGAAAACGGCTACAGTATGCCCGATATTTATACGCTCATCAAAATCGCCGACTATTTCGACGTTTCGCTCGACGAACTCGTCGGAAGAAAATGATACGCCCGTCGGGCGTTTTTTTATAACCGCATATGCGCGACAAAAAGAAACTGCCCGAAAGTTGATTTTTGCACGCGGTGTGTTATAATATTGTCAGAATAAATTTTTAGAGAGGCTTTTTATGGATCTTACCTATAAAAGACAAAACGTTTACGCTTTGGCGGACGAGAACGAACTCAAAGCCATAAGCGAATATGCAGAGGGATACAAAAAATTCCTCGACAACGGCAAAACCGAAAGAGAAGCGGTGAAAGAAACCGTCGAAATCATCGAAAAGAGAGGCTACAAAGCCTATACTCTCAGCGACAAAATCAACGCGGGCGACAAGTTGTACTACAACAACCGCGGCAAGAGTTTGTTTATCGTGCGTGCGGGCAAAGCGGACGTTGCAAAGAACGGTATCCGTATTCTCGTTGCTCACGTCGACAGCCCAAGACTCGACCTCAAACAAGTTCCGCTCTACGAAAAAGCGGATATGGCGTATCTCAAAACGCACTACTACGGCGGTATCAAAAAGTATCACTGGCTCACGATTCCGCTTGCGCTTCACGGCGTAATCGTGCTTAAAGACGGCACGAGCGTTGACGTGAAAGTGGGCGATGAGCAAGGCGATCCCGTGTTCTACATCACGGATCTTCTTCCGCACCTTTCGCAAGAGCAAGTCACGAAGACCATCGGCGAAGGATTCCTTGCCGAAAACCTCAATCTTTTGGTTGGCGGAATCCCCGTCAAAGACGAGGAAAAGGACGCGGTGAAGAAAGGCGTGCTTGCAATCCTAAATCAAAAATACGGCGTATGCGAGGAAGACTTCCTTTCCGCAGAACTCGAAGCCGTGCCCGCGTCCAACGCAAGAGACGTCGGCTTTGACAGAGCGTTCGTGGCAAGTTACGGTCACGACGACAGAGTGTGCGCATATCCCGAAATCACCGCAACTCTCGACACCGACACCGACCAAACGGTTATGTGTATTCTCGCGGACAAAGAGGAAATCGGAAGCGAGGGCAACACCGGTATGCAATGCGTTGTCATCAGCGACTTGATTGACGAAATCGCAAAGAGTTACGGCGCAAATCCGTCCGTCGTGCGTGAACATTCAAAGTGCATATCGGCAGACGTCACCGCCGCATACGACCCCTCGTTCGCATCTGCGTTTGAGGATATGAACGTCGGTTACGTCAACAAGGGCGTTACGATGAACAAGTTTACGGGCGCACGCGGCAAGAGCGGCTCGAACGACGCTTCGGCAGAATACATCGCGTATTTGAGAGGCGTGTTTGCAAAAGAAAACGTCGTATGGCAAACGGGCGAACTCGGCAGAGTGGATCTCGGCGGCGGCGGAACGGTTGCGAAGTACATTTCCAAGATGAACATCGACACCGTGGATATGGGCGTACCCGTGCTTTCTATGCACGCGCCGAACGAACTTATCTCGAAGGCAGACCTTTACACCGCGCATAAAGCGTTCAGTGCATTTGTAAAATAATTGCTTTTCTTTGCGCCGAATGCAAAACACTTGTCACCCATCTTTTCAAGATGGCTTGACAAATATTTTGGCGCAAACGTCCTGTCACAAACAAATCAGAGCATTTGTTTGTGACGTAAGGGGTTGCAACTTTGAGACGGCTCGGCAGTTGCAACGGCGGAAGTGGATGCTCACAACGAGTCTTCATCGTTTCATAAACTACGGCTCCGCCTGTCTACGAGTAACGTTTCGGCGGCTGCGAATCCGAATAATTCAAGAGCTATTAAGTATTCGTCTTAAAAAACTTATTAACAAAAAAACGGCACTTTATTGGCGCAAAATGCGCAAATAAAGTGCCGTTTGTGTAATTTTAATATAAATTAATCAACGAGAATCGAGTTTGAGGATTCGACGAGTCTTGCGTCGAAAAACGCTTTTACGCCCGCTTGCATTTTGGCAATATCCGCATACGAAACCGTTTCTACGGCAGAGTGCATAGCGAGTTGCGCAAGACCTATGTCGCACGCTTTCATACCGAGATTCGCGCTTGCCATAAGTCCTATCGTGCTTCCGCAACGCTGGTCAGAATTGTTGTAATAGTCTTGTCTTTCGACGTTCGCTTTGTCGAGTATGGTTTTGAAAATCGCAGAGGATTCGCCGTCCGTGGCATAGTTGACGTGATGTTTGACGACGATGCCTTTGCCCATATACACTCGCTCTTTGACGTCCATCTTTTCGGGGAAGGACGGGTGCAGCGCGTGAGCGTTGTCAACGGAAAGAATGAAGCCCTTTTCGCAAGCGGATATATAATCGTCTTTGGTTTTGCCGAGTCCGCTCGTGATTTTTTCAAGCACGGTTTGCATAAGCGCAGAGTTTGCGCCTTGCTTGGTGCGGCTGCCGATTTCCTCGTTGTCGAAGCAAGCGCAAATCGCAACGTTCTGCGGATTTGCGTTTATGAGTGCGGCGAGAGTTGCGTATACGCTGGTGAGATTGTCGATTCTCGGCGAGCAGAGATATTCGCCGTTTACGCCGCTTCTGAAAGGCGAAGTTGCCGGCACGACGTAAAGGTCCGCGTCAACGATTTCCTCTTTTGAAAGGGTGGAATAGAAGTCGTCCACGTCACCGATGAGCGGAAGCATATCTTTTTGCACGCTCACCGAAAACGCCGAGTTGACGTTGGGATTGTGGTGTATCGCAAGGGATGGAATATTGACGACGTAGTCGCTCTCGACGATTTTGCTCGTGAGCATATCGCCGTGCTTTTCGATGATTCTGCCTGCCACTTTCAAGGGTGCGTCGAGCATAGAGTAGAGGATAAGTCCGCCGTACGCTTCGACGTTGAGCCTTGCGCCTTCGGGCGATGGAAGCAACTCTCTGCCTTTGACGTGCAGACAAGGCGAATCGGTGTGGCTTGCCGCAATATTGAAAGCAAAGTTTTCGCCGACGACAAACGCGATTACCGAAGTGCCGTTTTTGACGACGTAGTACTTGCCGCCGACTTCGAGATTCCATTTGTCCGCAAGGTTAAGTTTTGAAAATCCGTGTTTTTCAAGGATATATTCGCTGTGCTTTACGGCGTGATACGCCGTGTACGATTTGTCCAAAAAGTTGATGACGTCCATAAATTCGTCCTTATTTCGTTTTTTTATATGATAATACCAAATCGAAGTATTTGCAAATTAATAATCGACAAATAATAATCTATAATCGCAATCGAAAACGGCAAACGTCGATTCCGCCGCAAAAAAGCGGGCGTTTTGCAAAACTTTTGCGGAATATTGAGTGTTGAATATTTCAAATTTAGGGTGTAAAATAAACTTATCAAATCTATGAAAGGGGGAAAGTATGTTACCGTATTTTCTGCTTGCTTGCGGCATAATTATGCTGATTCTGTTTTTGATTGCGAGAGACAAAAAATCGTCCGCTCTTGCAATCGTGCTTAAAACCGCGACTTCGCTGTTCTTTATCGCGACGGGGCTTGCCGCCGCTGTCGAAAACGGCGTCGTGGGCAACTTCGACGCAAAACTTCTTCCGAGCGCGCTCGTGATTATGGGCTTGGTGCTCGGTATGGTGGGGGATATTACCCTCGATTTCAAAATCTACTTCAAAGGTCTCGAAGGCAAATACGAGGGCGTCGAAAAGGACCGCGACACGATGATGTACTTCGGTATGTTGGCGTTCGGCATAGGACATATTTTGTACATAACGTCGATGGCGATTCGCTTCAACGGTTACGAAATGAACCTGCTTTGGTCGGCTCTCGGCTCGGCGGCAATCGTTGCGGTGATGTTCATCGTGTGCATATACGTCCTCAAAATGCAGTTCGGCAAATTCCTTATTCCGAGCATAGCGTACGCGTTTTTGCTTTGCTGGTTCGTGGTGCTCAGCGCGCTATACGTCAAGCCCGCGCAAGGCTCTGCTTCGGCAGGTATTCTCGTCGCCGGTTCGGTGCTGTTCGTGGTGTCGGATATGGTGCTTTCTATGACCTATTTCTCGAAACCCGCGGACTACGAACGCAAGGGCGCGCTCAATCCCGAATCCCGCCTTATGATAATCGTAAACCACACGACTTACTATCTCGCACAGTTCCTCATCGCGCTGTCGTTGCTCTTTATCTGAGGCAAAACGAGCAATGCTAAATTGGCATTTAATATCGGATAAAAGAGATGCGCCATTTGTGATGTAAATCTGAAATGTGTACAGGAATGTAAAACTTTGTGGATGTTAGTGAGACGCACTATGTAAAAGCGATTGATTTTACATAGAAGAAACGGTATAATGGCGATATGAGCAGAAAAAAAAGACAAGACGATTGGGATAATGGCATGACCATAGCCCCTATGAACGGCGACGAGTTGCCAAAATACAGGCGTATAATTTATCAGAATAGGGAAAACACGCCTAGGCATAAACGCGAAAAAAGCGACGTCACGCGTAAAGAACAGCGTGCGATGATGCGCGCAATGTTTGAAGTTATGTTGCCGCGTCTTCTCGTTGTTCTCATTGGTTTCGGACTGACGGCACTTATTATTTGGTTGTGGCTTTCTTGAACGGATGAACCGATATTGGTTGCCGATTTCAGCAAAGACTAACACATTTATTGTGATTAATTTTGACAAAATATCGTAAATCCAACTGCATTGATTGTAATTTTTTAGGAAAAATGATTATGGAAAAAAGAAAAGCGGAATGCAAGCGCATTCCGCTTTTTCAACTTTAGATTTTCGATTAAGCTTGCAATGTCAACAAAACATGAAACGCATAATCTTCGTCGGCAATCAATATTTGATTATCCTCGCCGTAAGATGCGCTCAACGAATACTCAATGCCATTGGCGGTGAAATATACGCCGAATTCGTCGGAAGTCGCTTCTGCAACTTTTACGAGTTCGCCACCGTTTATCATGACGGAGAGTTTGCCTTTTTCAACGATGACTTTTGTTTTTCCGTCCGAAGATACCCAAGTTCCAAAGAAATTATCCGGGATGTCAATGGTTGCGGATTTGGCGAGATCAACATCATAGCCGTCAATTTGATAGAGGTTGAACGTTTTTGCGTCTGTGTCGTATATTAAGAATGTGTTTGTTCCGTCAAGAGCGAATGCAAATTGACCTTTTTCTGTGTCATATTCCGCATTTATCGACTTGAAATCACCGTTGCCGATTTTGATTTGCAAATTGCCGTTTTTGTCGATGATGGTCGTTATTGCCGTCGCGCCGTTATTTCCTTCCCATGTGCCGATAATTTCTTCGGGGACTTTTGTGGGAACCTTTTTGTAGAGATTGATGGTCATACCGCTATTGCTGTACATGATCATGCTTGGATTGCCGTAGGTGTTGTAGAAGAACAAAATGTAGGTCGTGTAGCCGTCGCCTTCGAATTCCACTTCATAACCGTAGGTTTGATTATATCTGACAGGATATGACTTGCCGTTTATATTGAGTGCCGTTTCGGTGAATACAACCGTGTAGTGGTATTCGGTGATTTCGGGGTCGGATTCCCATGTGCCGATATAGTTTTTGTTGAGAGATTCGACGCGATTGAGTTTGTCGCCGTTGCCGATTTGCAAAACGTCTTTGTTTAAGGAACCTGCGACAGAATAGAATGCTATTCTATATTCGGTGTCCGTGCCGTAGGTGCCAACGAAACCGGTTGCTTCGCTGTACGACGTAGGAATATACTCGATGCCGTTGATTGTTATAGAAGAATAGGTGATGACAACCTTGTATTTCTCATCGTCTGACATATACATGCCCACATATTCTTCGGGAATCTCGATGCCGACCGATTCGTCGACGTGAATAAGGGTAAAACTTACATATTCATTGTTTGCATACTTAATCATTGCGGATACGAATTTTCCGTCTTTGTCTTCGGCGGCGTCGAGCAAGTAAAGGGTATCGTTGCCGAGTTTTATCGTTACGCCTTCGTTTTCGGCATAGGATATAATCTCACATTCGACATCGTTGACCCACACCGAGTGTGTTTGCACGCGCACTTTGTAATGAAGATTCTCTTTTTCGTCGTCGATTTCCCATACGCCAATGAATTTGTTATCGATTGTAACGACGCCTGTGTCAACTGAGTCGAGCGTAACGTTGACGGAATAGTCATCACTGGTGATGAGAATTTGTTTTGAACTGAACTTCATTATGCTGACAACTTTTCCGTTCCATCTGCCGATGAAATATGCAGGTTCGGTTTCCGTTGCGGAAATGTATTGAGAAATCGTAATTTCTTTGCCATTGTAGGTGAATCCCGATTTATCAACTGTAAGGAAGTTTCCTACATTGTCTTTATATTGACCGATGAAGTCGTCGAGAACGCTTGTCTTGCTTGCATTGTCGAAGTCGAGCCCGAGATCTTCTTTAGCATCGAAAGCGGTGACAAAATCGAAAGTCAAAGTCACGGTTTCTTCGATGCCGTAGGTTTTGTATGTGAAAACCACTTGATCAAGCGCGCCGTCTTTGAGAATGAGCGTAAGGTCGGTTGCATATGCATAATAGGATTGCTCATTGCCGATTGCAAAGAAGGGGGCAATGAGTTGAGCCATACTGTCTTGATGAAGTGTGTATTTGTTTTTGTCAACTTTTTTGAAAAGCGCAACGTTAAAACCTAGAAAATTCGGTTGATAATACTTTATCGACTCAACGTTGACTGGGTCGCGCAAAACGACTTGATTTGCAGATTCGAGATAGTCGAAAGGATAGACGTAATTGTTAAGTGTAACGTACCCGTGCTTTTCGCCCGTGTATGAGTCGTAAATCATTTGTTCGTTTACGTAAACTTTGTAGTCGGTGTCGCCGTAGCCGGGGCGAGTTTCGCCGCCTTCCGGTTCAACGTAACCGACTTCGTGTCCTTGGTGACGCACGGTGTAGGCTGTCTTTTCGGAAGCAGTTGTGAGTGCTGCAAGAAGCACATCGTGGTCGGCAGTGTGCGGATAAGGTTGTGTGTAGAGCGTGTCAACGCTTGCGGTTCCGTGTTCACTTAAATTGAAGTCATAAGTTGAAACATAGGTTTCGGAAGCGGCGGACGGTTGGATTCGCTCAGTTACGATGTGAAGTTTGACCGCAGCACCGTTTTCGACGATGACTTTAAAAGACGATATGCTTTCAGTCCAACCAGAAAGCGCGCTTGCAGCGTTTTTTGCTTTTGCCGCGTCGTAGAGAACGTATTCCGTGACGGTCACCTTTTCAAAGTCGCTTGCGGATAGCAAATCGAAAGGATTGTAGTATTCTTCAAACAAGTTATCCGAAGTGTATTCTGCAATGGTATTATTCGCAGTGTGTTGAATGACGGTGATGTTGCGGTTATCTTTGCCAAATACGGATTCGAAATAAACCTTGCCCGTTTCGGAATCTGATTCCACCTGCGAAATTTGATTGTCGCCGAATACGGTTTCGAGATTATGAACAAAATCGTATTTGTCGTCATCTGCATCGTAAACGTAATGGCCGTTGACTTTTAGTCTACCTTGCATGGTGGAAAACACTGCATCTTCCATGTGTGCGACAAAGTTTATCTTGACCGTGGTGTCTACTTTGAGTGTGAGTGACAGAGAGCCGTCGGATGACGGCTCGGTCTCAATGTCATTAACGACATAATTTTTGAGTACGTAACCCTCTTTTGCCGTTGCGGTTATCGTCACTGCGGTATCGGGCGCAAAAAGAATGCCGTCCGGATTTATTTCATACGTGCCTTTTTCGCTGTCGGCGGACACGTTTAGAGCGACGTCTTTCGATTGTGCGAAGACTATCGATATAGTTGTGTTGCTTTCAACGATGAAGTTGTATTTGTTCGTGTTGCTGTCTAATGTAAGCGACGTAGATCCGGCTTCTGTGTTTGCGGTCACGCTTTCGACGATGTACTTGCTTCCCGGTGCAACCGAAATGCCGATATATGCGTTTTCGCCTTTTTGATAGCCTTTGGCATCTTTGGGTGCAGACACATCGATTTGTATCGTCGAATTGTCCGTAAGATTGCTTGTTATTTTCACCGAATAATACTCAGGTTCGTCGCACGCGCTCAACCCTATTGCAATAGTGAGAAGAAGGGTAAAAACAATCGCGACGGTTATTCCTTTTATTCCTTTGCTCATATATAGCTCCTTTTTATAGTTAAAAGTATTTTTTTAATAAAAACAATCATATCATTACGTATATGTTTTGTAAACTTAAAACAAATAAAAAAAATTATTTAACCGAGCAAAAAAGCAAAAAATTGATTGCAATTTAAATGCAATAAATGTCTTGTCCGGATAAATGTATAAATAATGCATAAAATGATTTTTTATGCAAAAACATGGTGAATATATTTTAAAATATCGGCGTGCAGACAAGAAAAAATCAACGAATCGTGTATTTTTTATGGTTTTTTTAATGTTCCTTAAAAAATAAAATTTTGTCAAAAAAAGTTGTTCGCCAAAATTTAGATAGCCGAAAATCGTTGTAAGAAATTATAAAAATATGTGTTTAGAATGCAAAAAAAAAGCAATTGGTTTCAAAAAAATCGAATTTTTGCAAAATCGATATTCAAGAGTAAAATTTTATACAAAAATGGCAAATAAAGATTATTATGCAAAAAGTTGCGTTCGCGACAAAGAAAATTGTTGATTTTTCAATGGGTCTTTGATACAATTTAGACTTGTATTATAAAATGCGCATATATGCGTGGAGAATCTAATGAACAAAAGAACAACAGAAACTACACATTACTCACTTGTGGCGTTGATATGCGTCCTTATCGTCACGTTTGCTCTCGGAATGGGTGGGGTTGCCACCGCGGGACAAAATGCGACGGACTCGGATGCGATTTCCGGCTTTACTAAAGTCGGCAATTTCGATATGGAAACGCTGCGTCAACAATACTTCAGCCAAACAACCGTTCAAGAGACAACTGCTTCATACAGTGGAAAACGTTGGGTTATAGTTGAACTCGAAGGCGATTCTCTTTTCACTTCTTATGAAAACAGCGGATATGCATACGGCGATTTTACTACCTATTGCAACAGCGATGAAGCTAAATTGCTCAAATCGAACATAGAGTCGTCTCATCGCAGTTTTCTTGCGACGCTCGATGACAATTGCTTTGACTACACTTACAAGTATTCTTATTCAACGCTCAACAACGGCGTTGCGCTTAAAGTGGATGCAGACACATTCAACGAGATCAAGGAACTCGACGATGTCAAGAGCGTTTATTATTCTGAGTCATACGCCGTTCCGACGGTTGCCGTGAGCAACAACGCAAACGTGTATACAACGGGTATTTATGACTCTTCAGACCTCGACTACAAGGGCGAAGGTATGGTTGTTGCGATTCTCGACACGGGACTTGACTATTCACACGAGGCGTTTGCAACCATGCCGACAAATCCCGCATGGGACAAGGATTACGTCGCCGCAAAGATGGCGGCCAGTACCAGATTCAACGCACAAGCCACGATTGACGATGTATATTACAACGCGAAAGTACCTTTTGCATACGACTATGCGGACGATGATTCGGACGTGTACCCGTCGTATTCCACGCACGGCACGCACGTTGCGGGTATCGTCGCAGGTAAATCCGACTACGTTGTCAACAAAGACACGGATGAACATTTTGTAGGCGTCGCACCCGAAGCGCAACTTGTTATATGCAAAGTTTTCACCGACAATCTCGACAGCGATTCATTGGGCGGTGCCGACACGATCGATATCATTGCGGCAGTCAGCGATTGCGTCGAACTCGGCGTCGATGTCATCAACATGAGCCTCGGTTCGAGTGCGGGCTTTTCCGATGAAAAGAGCGACGAACTCATCAATGAAGTTTACAACAGAGTCAGAGCGGCGGGTATCAGCCTTGTCGTTGCTGCGAGCAACGATTATTCTTCCGGCTTCGGCGGCGGCAACGGCACTAACCTTGCAAGCAACCCCGACAGCGGCACGGTCGGTTCGCCGTCCACTTACGGAGCAGCGCTTTCCGTTGCGTCGATTAACGGACAAAAGGCAACTTTCGTTCAAGCAAACAACGACGAAAACCAAGTCGCATTCATCACCGAGGCATCCGATGCTAACGGCAACGAATATGACTTTGTGGACAGACTCTATAAGATTGCAGGCAAGAACAAAGGCGAAACGCTTAACTACAAATATGTCGTTGTCGGCGGCGTGGGCAGAGCTACCAATTACACTGCAAAAATAAGAAGAGAACTTCAAGACAAAGACGGATATGACGGAACGATTGCTCTTATCAAGCGCGGCGATAACACGTTTGCGGAAAAAGTGCAAAACGCAATGGATAACGGAGCGGACGCGGTCATTATCTACAACAACTTGTCAGGCACGATAAGAATGTCGCTCGGCGACGTCAACGACCCTGTGCCGACATGCTCAATCCCGATGGACGCAGGCAAAGTGTTTGTAGAAAAGGCAGATAAGGGCGTGGGCTCTATCCAAATCAACTCGGAATTCAAAGCCGGTCCGTTCATGTCGGACTTTTCGAGTTGGGGCCCGACTCCCGATTTGCAACTCAAACCCGAAATCACCGCACACGGCGGAGAAATCACCAGTGCTGTTCCGGGCGGATACGATGTGTATAGCGGCACGAGTATGGCTGCTCCCAATATGGCCGGTGCCGTTGCGCTTTTAAGGCAATATCTCAAAACCGCAAATCCCACTCTCACCGGCGTTGAACTCAATGCAAGAGTAAACCAAGTGCTAATGAGCACAGCAACGATTGCTCTCAACGACGAAGGTAATCCGTATTCTCCGAGAAAACAAGGCGCGGGACTTGCGGGCATTGCCGACGCAATAAACGCGGAAAGTTATATTACCGTCAAGGACAAAGACGGCAATGTGCGCGATAAGGCCAAAGTCGAACTTTACGACGACAAGTTAAAGACGGGTATCTACGAATTTGAATTTACCATAAATAACATTTCGGGCAGAGCGGAAGAATACGACCCTATCGTGTATGTTATGACCGAAACTCTTGCGTCGGACAATAAGACGGTTGCTGAAAAAGCATACATGCTTTCGGATAGTACGATTGAGTATTTTGTGGACGGCAATCGTCACACGGGACATATCGCTGTCGGCGCGAATATTACGACCACCGTCAAGGTGAAAATCACCCTTTCCCAAGCGGCAAGAGAGTATCTCGATAAGAGTTTTGAAAACGGCATGTATGTCGAAGGCTTTGTGTCATTGAAGGGCGTCAACACCACAAAGGTGACGATCGGATTGCCCTATCTCGCATTCTATGGCGACTGGACGGCGGCACCGCTTTTCGACTACAGCACGTATGAACTTGCAGAAAGCCAAAAAGACACCAATGTGCCTGCGGAAGACAAGCTGGTTGCAAGTGCGGCCGATACGAAAGTTATCGGTATGTACTTCGATGATAAATACATCCTTCAACTCGGCGCATATTTGTATGAAATGGACGACAGTGACGTGAAGATTTATCCCGAAAAGGAAAAAGCTGCTGTTTCTATGTTCGACAACAAGGGACAAAGAACCATCTATGAAGTATACATGGTTTACGCAGGACTTCTTCGCGGCGCAGCGTATATGAACGTCGAAATCAAAGATGCGGCAACCGGACAAGTCATTTACACCGAAAGACAGGAAAATATCAGCAAATCATATGCCGCGGGCGGCTCTAACAGGGCGGCGGCTATAACGCTCGAAATCAAACCTTCCGAGTGGAATTTGCTCAATAACGGTACGTATTACGTTTCTTTGAAAGGCGAGCTCGATTATCCCGGCGGAGAAAATCCGAAACGTAATTCGTTTGACTTCCAATTCACCGTGGACTACGAAGAGCCGCAAATGCTCGACTACCGTATTAGATATGAGTCTTATACTGAAAATAAGAAAACGAAATACCGTATTTATATGGATGTGGACGTCATTGACAATCAATTCGTTCAAGACGTTATGCCTTGCTACGTGAAGACGGAAAAGGGACAAAATACGCTCACGCTTTTGACCGAACATCCGATTCCGGTGTACGGCGGACAAGGACAAAAGAGCACGGTGTCTTTCGACATCACCGATATCTATGACGACTATATTAAGACCGGAAAGATGTATATTGCGGTTGAAGACTATGCGATGAATCAGTCAACGTATATTGTCAACGCAAAAGCAGGTCTCGATTATCCCGAATCTGTTACAGTCGGCGACCCCGACGGCAGACTCGTCAACACCAAAGAGGAAAGCGAATATCCGATTTACGAACTCGAAATCAAGCAGAACGAATTGTTCTCGCCGACGATCACGACTCTTCCCGACGCGTCTATGTCTCAAACGCTTTCTTGGTACGTGGCAAAGGGTAGCAGCGTGGTTGCGGTCAACAACGAAGAAATATTCGGTTTGTCACAGGGCAAGGCAACGATCTATCTAAAAGACGGTGATGATTCCGACAGCGTTACGTATGCAAGAGTTGACGTTATCGTAACAGAGGAAAAACTTTCAGAACCGGTTGCGGACAAGATTGTGTTTCCAACGCTGTTAAACGGTAGCGGATATGCGGTGAACGCAGACAAAGAAGATCTAGATCTTAACCCGGGACAAACGTTGCAAATCGTTGCGAGTATGTCACCGTGGTATATACAAAACGTCGAATTTACATGGTCTTCGACAAATCCGCAAGTAGTTGAAATAGACAACCTCGGCAACGTGACGGCAAAAGCAAAAGGCACTGCGTATGTCGAAGCGAAAGCAAGCGGAACGCGCCTTAGCAAGAAACTTAAAATCGTTGTCGGCGACTATTACAGGATTCTCAACTACACGCTTTACGACTATTACGGCGGCGAAGAGTGCGTGATACCGGAAGACAAGAACGTTATGTACATTGACGAAGAATGTTTCTGGTATAACACGAACTTAAAGAGAGTGGTTCTTCCTTCAACGCTTACGGAAATTCCAAAGACCGCATTCAAGGGATGCACGAATCTCGAAGAAGTGGTTATCCCCAGCCAGTGTATAGTCATCGGCGAAAGTGCGTTCGAAGGTTGTACGAAACTTAAAACCGTTAAGTTCGGAATGTTTACGGACAGAGATCACAACGTGTCTGACACTTATCACGGAGCGATAACTTTGGGCCGCAACGCATTTGCGAAATGCACGTCCCTCACAACGATAGAAAATCCGCAACGCATCACAACGGCCGGCGACGGGGCGTTCTCTAATTGTACGTCTCTTGAAAGTATCGATATTTCCGAACTCAGAGTGACGGGTAGCGATGTGTTTGCAAACTGCACGAAACTTGCAAATGTCAATACATCAAAGTATACGAATATCGGAACAAATATGTTTGCGGGTTGCACTGCGCTTAAGAGTTTTGTTTTCAAAGGCTCTTATCTTAAAGAGGGTGCGTTTAACGGTTGTTCGGGACTCACGAGTTTTACGTTTGAACCGGAAGACGAATTCCTTGGTATAGGCAACTACGCTCTTGCCGGTGTTAAAATTCAAAAAATAACGTTGCCCGACGGAACCTACTCAATAGGCGAAAGCGCATTTGAAGGCTGTTCAAGCCTCAAAGAGGTGGTTCTCGATGCAAATACAATAATTATCGGTGGTAAATTGACACCGTTTGCAAACTGTGAAAAATTTGGCAAGTTCTCTATAAACGGGGAAAGTGCAAATTATAGTGTAGGCAACGGTTCGACCGTGAAAGATGCGGGCGTGCTTTACAACAAGAACAAAACGCAAATTGTCAGCGTTCCGACGGCAAAGACGGATTTTGAATTGCTTTCGAGCGTCGTTAGCATAGCGGACGGAGCGTTTGCAGGATGCAAAGCAATCTCGACGCTTAACATTTCGGGCGTTTCCGAGATCGGGAAATACGCATTTGCTGGCAGTACAGTCAAATCGGTAAAGTTCGGCAACATTATCGCACTTCCCGAAGGCGTGTTTGCAAACTGCTCGAGACTTACCGACGTCAATGGAATCGGCGGCGTGCTTTCCGTAGAAGCATACGCGTTTAAGGGAACGACTGCTTTGAGAAGCATTAGTCTTGCAAGCGCGACTTCAATCGGCGATTACGCATTCCAAAACAGCGGCGTGACAGAAATGACTGCGACCAATGTCGAGAGTATCGGAAATAATGCATTTGCATCTTCCAAACTCACGGTAGCGAATTTTGAAAGAGCAACTTCGATAGGCGATAGAGCATTCGCCGTGTGTAACAATCTCACAAGCGCGAAATTCGGCGGTGTGAGCAAGATGGGCAAAGAAGTCTTTGTTTCATCTTCGGCACTTACAAACGTAACGTTCGGTCAAGGAACAAAGGTTGTCGGCGCATATGCGTTTTATTCTTCGAGTGCGCGCGATAACCTTATAAATGTAGTTATTCCCGACGGAATCGAAAGTATCGGCGAGTTTGCTTTCTACAACTGCACCGAACTTTCGACCGTCAATGTCACTGGTGCGAAGACGATAGGCAACTATGCTTTCTACAACTGCTCATCTCTGACAAAAGCATCGCTCGGCACTGCTAAAACGATAGGCAAGGGTGCATTTGCAAGCACCGGACTTACGAGCGCAGATCTTACAAGCGCAGTTGAAATAGACGCATACGCATTTATGAGCGCGCCGCTTGAAAGAGTAAACCTCGGTGCGGTTCAGTTTATCGGTGACTATGCGTTTGCAAACACTGCGCTCACAACGGTTACGCTTCCTGCGTCGTTCAACAAATCGACTTACAAATATGCTTGGACGATTTACGACGAAAAGGGCAGAGTGGAAAAGGTAAAGACGCGCAATATCCAGAGCTTCGGCGCAGGTGCGTTCTCGTCGATTCCGACTCTCACAGCGATAAACGTATCAGGTGACGGCGAAATCGTGTCCATTGACGGCGTCCTTTACGCAATTAAACCCAACGGATACGAACTGTTGCAATATCCTGCCGGAAAGAGCGAAAAGTCTTTTAAAACCATAGATAAAACGATTGCAATCGGTGACAGTGCGTTTGAAGGAGTTGAAAAACTCGAAAGCATCGAACTTGTCTACACGGTCGGCACGATAGGAAGTTACGCATTCTATTCGAGCTCGGTGAAAAACTACACGTTTAACAGTGTGGAAGCACCGACGTTGATTGCAAAATACGTCGATACGACGGGAATGCAAACGAGCGACATCGTGTATTTGCTCTTTGCGCAAAGCACGACAAGCACGACTATCGGAAGCACGATATACTACGCAAACTTCTTTGATTATGTGTCGAAACGCATTTATAAGGACTACTTCGATAAAGAGTTCTACGATGCGCCGGACTTCAAATTGACGATGACCATTCCTAAGAACGGAAAGGGTTATGATACGAACGTCTGGACAGAGTTTTTCAGCACTATCAACAAAACAAGTGCGATGCTTCCCGACGCAACGACGCATGTGGCAATCGACGCAATCGATAATATCGAATCCGTGATGACAAACGACGAAATTGCGGCGGCAAGCAGCATTGAAGCACTGAAAGCGGTTGTAAAAGCGGCGCAAGACGCAAGAAGGGCGTACAATGCAATCAATGACAAAGAACAAATCGCACTCATCGGCGAGCAAGAACAAAAACTTCTTGCGGCCGAAAAGGCGATAAGAGACGCAATGGCAAGACTCGGGCAACCGGTAGCACTCGTCGAAGTGAAGATAGCCTCGATCCCCAATAAGATAAGATACGTTGAGGGCGAGTCGTTTGATCCGACCGGTATGGTTGTCAAGGCTATATTCGCAGACGGCAGCGAAATAGTCGTCACGAACTATACGCTTGACAAAACGACGTTTGTGTACGGCGACGAAAAAGTGGTTGTGACATACGTTTACGACGGAAAAACTTACAACGTAGATTTGCTTGTCAACGTCGAACAAAAGACAACTCCGTCCAATCCCGACATGCCGAGTGACAACAAGGTCGAAAAAGACAACAAGGCAACGATTATAGCAGTCAGTGTGGTCGTTCCCGTAGTTGTGATTGCGGGCGTTGTAGCGGCGGTTCTTATCGTTCTGAAAAAGAAAAAATCCACAAAAAAAGTCGAAGATAGCGAAAAGAAAGACGACACGGCTGAAAATTCTGACGAAGAATAACAAAAAAAATATTCGCTCGTCCGAGCAAAAACGCGAGGACGAGTGAGAACAAATAAGGATATATATTATTATCCTAAAACGAGTATAAAAATGAAAACAAAAAGAAGTTTACTGTTAGCTTGCGCATTTGTTGTATCGGTGCTTTGCATCGTGCTTTGTGCGTGCAACGATTCGCAAGCAAAACCCAACTATGACTATCTTGTCACGTTTGACTACAACGTCGGTACGCTTGACGCAAACTGTCAGACGCAATATCTCGGCGTGAAAGCAAATTCGCTCGTCGGGCTCAAACCCGGCTCGCGTGAAGATTTCAAGCAGTATGAAGCGTCGGGATATTATCTCGAAGGCTGGTATCTTCCCGAAAAGGACACCGACGGCAATGTCGTGATCGACGAAGAAACCCAAATGGTAAAACTTGCAACGAAATGGAATTTCGAGACGATGCGCGTCAATTCAGATATGACGCTGTATGCAAGATTGTTGCGCGTTCCTACGATGACGTTCGTCGATATAGTGACCGGTGAAGAAGTTAAGAGAGAAAACGGTACGCCTGAAATGAGCAAAGAAAGACCGTCAAGCGTCGCCGCACCTGAAAAAGACGGATATACGCTTTACGAATATTATACAAATGCGGACGGAAGCGAAACTTTTGGGTGGCCATATGTTTTCGGAACGGAAGACGTGACCGTTTACGTCAAGTTTATCGAAGGCACGTGGTATATCGCAAAGACGGAAGAGCAGTTCTCGGCAGGATTGAGTTCGAACGAAAACATTTATCTCGATTGCGATCTTAATTTCACAGGTAAAACGTGGCGGTATGCGGGATTTAACGGCAAAATAAACGGCAACGGACATACGATAAAAGGTATCACTGTTACGAGAAACTGCAACAAGTACACACTCGGTGCGGGAATCTTCGGCACGCTCGGTGCAAAAGCGAACATTTATAATCTTATTATCAAAGACGCAACCGTGAATTTTAACGTTAAACTCGATAACGGCGAATTCATGGGCGGATTTTTCGCATACGAAGCGAAAGAAGGCGCACAGATCAGCAACGTAAAAATCGTAAACGGAACACTTAATTGCTATTTCGGTTCAAACAAAACATCGACTGCGTACAAATGGATCGCAAAAGATTCGTCAACAACGACCGATTGCGACTATTCGGGCGTTACGATAACGGGAACAGAAAACTGAATTTCCAAATATAGATCAACCAAATACAAAAAATATTTACTTACATATAAGGAGACAACATGAAAAACGCAAAGAAAATCACGACAATCGTTCTCATTGCGGCAATGATCATTATCGTAGTGACATCTCTTGCCGCATGCAACGATAAAGACGGCCAGAGTTACGATCCCGAAACTCGTCCGTTTGCAATGAGTATCTCAACGCCGGACGGCGTTTTCAACCCATTTTTCTCGACATCGGCATATGACTCTTCAATCGTAAGCATGACACAAATCGGCATGCTCAATACCGATGCGAAGGGCAATATCACCTGCGGTGACGATGAGCCGACCGTGACAAAGGATTACACAATTTTGGAAAGCGAAGAAGGCGGAAAGAAATACACCACTTACGAATTTCTTATCAAGAACGGCATAAAGTTTTCCGATGGCCACGACCTTACGATAAAAGACGTTTTGTTCAATCTTTACGTCTATCTCGATCCGTCTTACACCGGTTCTGCGACTATCTATTCAACGGATATCGTCGGTCTTAAGAATTATCGTCAACAACAACAAACGACGAGCGATTCCACTGCATTCGAAGAGCAATTCGTATCCGATGCAAACGTCCGTATCGACGACCTTATCGATTATGTAAAGTTCAAATATACGGGAACAAAGGCAGATGATCGACCGTCAGATCGTTGGAGCGATGAAGAAAAGGTTCAACTCGAAAAAGATTTCAAGTATGTAGCCGAGACTTTCCAAAAGGAACTTACTACGGACTGGAACAACGTGGACCTTGAGACTTACAAGAAAGATTCTGAATTTACCGATGCATGGCAAGTGTTTATGCTCAACGACGGCGGAATGAACGAACTTTTGCTCGAAGATCCTCAAAAACCCGGTCACAAATACAAAGATGACAACGGAAACTACAAACTTGACAAAGCGGCTGCAGACGAATTTTACAACGATTCCATTTTGCCTTATGTCGAAGAACACAGCGAAATGAACAAGGAAGATGCAATAAAAGAATACTGCATCAGCAGCGTTTTCACCGCATATTTCAAAACGAATGCAAGCGGACAACTCGACATCACGAAAACTTCCGCAAGCAACTTTGAAACTATTGTCAAATACTGGCAAACCGCATCTACGGTGCTCGATCAATTCACCGCAGAAGCAAAAAGCAACTACTTCAAGGGCAGCACGAAGGTCGTGCCGAATATCACGGGTATCACCACTCACAAAGTGACCAACTTCAACGGTAAATCTCTCGGTGAAGAATACGACGTGCTTTCTATCAAGATCAACGACGTAGACCCGAAGGCAATCTACAACTTTGCGTTTACAGTTGCCCCGATGCACTATTATTCCGGCACGTGGCATGGCAAAGATTATGTTGCGGCATTCAACGGCACGACGGAATTCGGTCTCGAATTCGGCGAAATCACCTTCATGAACGAAGTCATCAATGCTTCTGACAAGGTTGGCCTTCCTGTCGGCGCAGGCACATACAAAGCGTCCAATGCAAGCGGCAGCGGCGAAGTTACCAGTGACACGTTCTTCAACAACAATATGGTATATTACGAGCGCAATACGTATTTTGAAACGCTCGGCAGCGGCATCAGTAATGCAAAAATCAAATATGTCCGCTACAAAGTCGTTGAAAGCGACCAAATCATCAATGCATTGACAAACGGCGATATCGACTTCGGTGAACCCAGTGCGACTCAGCCCAACATTTCAGCTGTTAAGAATGCAGGTCTCGGTCACGTTGAAATCGCAACCAGCGGTTACGGATATGTCGGAATCAACCCGAGATTCGTTCCGAACATCAACGTTAGAAGAGCAATCATCAAAGCGATGAATACGTCTCTTATCACGGAAAACTACTATCAGGGCGGACTTGCCGAAATCATTTATCGTCCTATGTCCAAAACAAACTGGGCATATCCGCAAGATGCGACGATCTACAAGAAAGGAAATCTCACGTATGCATACGATAAAACGGGATTGGAAATCAAGGCTCTTATCGAAGACGCAGGGTACACGTTCAATGGCACGTGCTATGAAAAATACATCGACGGCTTTGGCACCGACACGCTTAACTACAAACTTACAATTGCGGGCGGTTCTACCGATCACCCGGCATACTCGATGTTCCTTAATGCTGCAAAGATTCTCAACAGCGTCGGATTCGACGTCAAAGTTGTGACTTCGCAAACCGCACTCAGCGATTTGTCTGCAGGTAAGCTCGCAATTTGGGCGGCAGCGTGGTCTTCCACTATCGACCCCGATATGTATCAAGTCTACCACATGGATTCACAAGCAAGTTCAACGAGCAACTGGGGCTATAAGCAAATAAAGGCAGGAAAGAATACCGAAGCCTATGCAGAAGAATACCAGATCATTACGGATCTTTCTGCGCTCATTGACCAAGGTCGTTCCACTACCAACCTGAACGAAAGGAAGGCTATCTATGCAAAAGCACTCGACAAGGTTATGGAATTTGCAGTGGAAATGCCGACTTATCAAAGAAACGATATGTCCGCATACAACAAGAACGTGCTTGACGAAAGCACGATGACTCCCGCAAGCGAACGCTCTCCATACAACGGATTGCTTTCAAGGCTTTGGGAACTGAACTACAGATAAAATCTAAAAACGCACCTAACGGTGCAAGGAACAACCTCAATTAAACCGATACCGTCGGGTATGAAAATGCCCGACGGAAATATAGGAAACAGCTTATATGGATACGTTAAAATACATAGTCAAAAGACTGCTTCTGTCGGTGGTGATACTATTTGGTGTGTCCGTTATTATATATTCGTTGGCACGTATGATGCCGACTGACTACGTTGACAATCAGTACTCGTCGGCGGTGCAACAGGGCACTATGCAACAAGAAGACGTCGACCGAATCAAAGAATTGTACGGTCTTGCCATGCCAGATGCTTATTTGCATCTAACGGTTGGCGAAAACAGTCAGTTCGCGGGAGAAACTTTCACAAAAAACACCAAAGAAGTCACTTACGATGAAGATATATCGCTCGGCATCAAGAGCTATAACTCTTGGTACGAGGGGTCTTTTGACGGCAGCAAAAACACGCGCGTCATAATAAAAGCGGACACTGACGAAGACGGCAAGTATCTCAATACCGGCACGTTCAGTATCTGCAAGGTTACAAGTCGCGGTGCAAAGACGGACGAAGCGACAGGCTCGGAAGAGGCTGCCGAGAATTCCATGATTACGCTTGATGAAATCATCACGCCAGTAGAGAGCGGCACTTACGTCGTCAATGAAACCGAAGGAATGGACAATCGCACGATCCGTAACATGACGTTTACGCTTTCGAGCGGCGAAGTCGTGACGGTTAATATGTCCTATAAGGTCGCAACGGGCGGCGACAAGTTCGTTGCAATCATCAAAGGATATTTCAACTGGCTTGGGAATCTTCTCAAAGGCGACCTCGGCATGTCATTCAAATACAAGAGACCTGTTTCGGATGTCATTCTTCAGAATATGGGTATTTCCTTTGCGATTGCATTTATCGCAACGATTTTGCAATTCGCAATCGCAATCCCGCTCGGCATTAAGGCGGCGACTCATCAATACGGCTTTATTGACTATTCCGTCACGGTGCTTGCGATGATGGGCATAAGCCTTCCGACATTCTTCCTTGCGGCTCTTGCGATTCGTTTGTTTGCTGTTCAGCTTGGTTGGTTCGAGGTCGGCGGTATCGCATCTGCATCGTTGCCTATGGACGCATCTTGGATAGTGAGACTTGGCGATACACTGTGGCACATGGTATTGCCTATGGCAGTTCTCGTTATCCTTTCAATCGGTTCGCTTATGCGTTATACGCGAACAAACACGCTCGAAGCACTCAACGCCGACTATGTGCGTACTGCAAGAGCAAAAGGCCTCAGTGAAAGAAAAGTCGTTTACAAACACGTATTCAGAAACACAATGATTCCGCTCGTCACTATGATGGCAGGCATTTTGCCGAGTCTGTTCGGCGGAGCAATGATAACGGAAACCGTATTCAGTATCCCCGGTATCGGTAAACTTGCATACGATGCCCTCGTCGTGGCGGATATACCGTTTATTATGGGATACAATATGTTTATTGCAATATTGACGGTCATAGGTACGCTGTTTAGCGACCTGATGTATGCAATAGTCGACCCGCGCGTCAAGATAGGAAAATAGGAGGGGAGTATGGACGAAATAAAAGACGAAATTATAGTCGGCAATCCGACAGAAACTCTGCTTGACGAACAAAACGACGTTGTGAACGCAATCGAAAACAATGAGAACGCGCAAAACGTCGATATTGCCGAAAACGATGTCGAAAGTGCGCAGGAAGTAAGCAAAGAAAACGAAGAAAACATTGAAAACGCTCAAGGCGAGGACAATGAAGAAGAAAGTGTCGAAGAAAGAACATCGAGAACACTCAGCCCCGGAAGAATCGTCCTTAAAAGATTCTTCAGATCCAAACTTTCGATAACGGGACTCGTGATGCTCATTTGTTTGTTTGCGTTTTCATTTATCGGACCGCTTTTTTCCAATCTTCCGTTCATATGGGGGGAAAGGGAAGCGGACGATACAAAGAAGGTCAAAGAAACGTACTACACCGAAGTGTCAGCACCCGATTACGGCGAAGACACCGTGTATATCGTCACTTATTCCGAACCGACCAACTATCTCAAACCGTCCAAAGAGCACTTGCTCGGCACCGATGACAAGGGCTTTGACGTGTTTTCCCGTCTTATGTACGGCGGAAGAGTGTCTCTCACGGTGGGCTTTGTCGTTATTATCCTTGAAACGATAATCGGCGTGTTCCTTGGCGGCTTGGCAGGTTATTTCGGAAAGTGGATAGACCAAGTCATAATGCGTATAGTCGATATTTTCAACTGCGTGCCGACAATGCCTATGCTGATGATCGTAGGCGTTGCGCTCGATGCGCAAGATGTTACGGGGCCTGCAAAACTCTACATATTGATGGCAATGATGACGCTGTTCGGCTGGGCAGGCACGGCAAGACTTGTCAGAGGACAAATATTGTCTTTGAGAGAGCAAGACTTTATGTTGAGCGCAGAGGCAAGCGGTCTTCCCGCAAGCAGAAAAATATTCAAGCACCTTATCCCTAACGTTATGCCGCAACTCATCGTGTCGATGACGCTCGGCCTTGGCGGAATCATTTTGACGGAAGCGACGCTCGGCTATCTCGGCATCGGACTTCCCGCCGAATACGCAACGTGGGGCAATATGATAAACGCTGCCGCAAACAATACAGCACTTCGTTTGTATCCGAATCTTTGGATTTCACCGGGTATTTGCATAGTGCTTGCGGTGCTTGCATTCAACTTCGTCGGCGACGGTTTGCGCGACGCATTCGACCCGAAGGCAAGGAGATAATGTTATGCTTGAGAAGAAAGAAAAAAACGATAAGAACAAACATTATATAACCGCCAAAGAGTCTCGTAATATCGCAAAACAAAATCTGCGTACAATAAAAGAACTGAAAAAGAAAAGGGCGGCTTATACTAAAGACGACTACATTACCGAAATGAAGGACTCAAGAAACGTTGTGGAATTCGACGATTTGCACACCTACTTCTTCACGGACAACGGCGTTGTGAAGGCTGTGAACGGCGTATCTTTTGACATTCCGCAAGGTTCTACGGTTGGCGTTGTAGGTGAATCGGGCTGCGGTAAGTCAGTGACAAGTCTCTCGCTTATGCAACTCGTGCAAGGCCCTATGGGACAAATCGTAGACGGTAGCATTCGTTTCCGTTCCACGCAAAGAAAAGTGGTCGGAACAGAAGAAATATACGAGCCTGTGCTTGACGAAAAAGGCAACCAAATGTTGGACGAAAACGGCAAGCCGCTGATGAGGCCTTCTCTTGACAAGCATGGCAAAGTCCGCCACAGAAAAGTCTTTGAAGAAAGCGAAGTTGTTTACGACATAGCCAAAACCCCTATTTCCGAAATGTCGAAAATCAGGGGCAGAGAAATTGCAATGATTTTTCAAGAGCCTATGACGTCGCTCAACCCGGTTTTCACGATAGGCAATCAACTTGACGAAGTCACGCTTCTTCACGTTGACGGCGCGGACAAGCAAACGGCAAAAGAAAAGAGCATAGAAATGCTCAAACTTGTCGGCATTGCAATGCCCGAACACGTGTACAAGTCTTATCCGCACGAATTGTCGGGCGGTATGCGCCAAAGAGTGATGATTGCAATGGCACTTTGCTGCAATCCAAAACTCATCATCGCAGATGAACCGACAACCGCACTTGATGTCACCATTCAGGCGCAAATTCTCGACCTTTTACGCGATGTAAAGGACAAGATTAGCGGCTCTATTATGCTCATCACTCACGATTTAGGCGTCATTGCCGAGATGGTGGATTACGTGGTGGTTATGTATGCGGGACGAGTCGTCGAAAAGGGCACCGTGCAGGAAATATTTAAAAACCCGATGCACCCCTATACGATAGGTCTTCAAAAGAGCAAGCCAGTTGTCGGAAAGGAAGTGGACAGACTATACAGCATACCCGGAAACGTGCCAAACCCAATCAATATGTTGCAAACGTGTTATTTTAAGGACCGTTGCAATATGAAATGCGACGCTTGCAAAGGCGAATATCCGCCAATGATTCAAGTTTCGCCAACGCACTTCGTGGCGTGCTATCGTTGCAAGGACAAAGGAGAAATCGTATGACGGAAGAAAAAATCGGCGAGCAAAACGATATTGAAATCGAAACGATTGAAATTGCGACGACGGATGTTGACAAAACCGAAGAAACTTTAGTCGAGAATATTACGATGGCTGAAAACGAGAAAATGGATTCGGATGGCGATTATCTTCTCGTCGTGAATGATCTGAAAGAGTATTTCCCGATCTCGAAGAGCCTTATAAAAAGTAACACGGTGTACCTCAAAGCGGTGGACGGCGTTTCTTTGAAACTCAAAGCAGGGCACACGATTGGAATTGTCGGCGAATCAGGCTGCGGGAAAACGACTCTCGGCAGAACTATTCTTCGCTTGTACGAACCGACTGACGGCGAAATCATCTTTGAAGGAAAGCACATCGAAAAACTCAAAGGCAACGCTTTGAGAAAGATGCGACCAAATTTCCAGATGATATTCCAAGATCCGTATTCTTCGCTTTCTCCGCGTATGACGGTCGGCGAAATCGTCGGCGAAGCCGTTAAAGTGCATCATATAGTTCCGAAAGAACAATATAAGGATTATATCGTCGATATAATGACCAAATGCGGACTTCAACCGCATTATTTAGACAGATATCCGCACGAATTTTCGGGCGGACAGAGACAGCGTATTTGCATAGCAAAGGCACTTGCGCTCAAACCGCAACTCGTTATTTGCGACGAACCGGTTTCCGCGCTCGACGTTTCGATACAGGCACAAATAATCAACTTATTCAAGGATTTGCAAGACAGTGACAATCTTGCTTACTTGTTCATTTCCCATGACTTATCGGTGGTTGAACACATATCCGACGAAGTTGGCGTAATGTATCTTGGCAACATGGTTGAATATGGCACGAAGCGCGACTTGTTTGACAATCCGCTTCACCCGTACACAAAGGCATTGTTCTCGGCAGTGCCTGTGCCCGATCCCGACAGCAAGATTAAGAGAATCGTTCTTCAAGGTGACATTCCGTCACCTGCAAATCCGCCGAATGGGTGTAAATTCCACACTCGTTGTTCGGATTGCATGAGCGCATGCAAACTATTCCAACCAAAGTTTACGGATTTGGGCGGCGGACACTACGTTGCGTGTCACAAGTATGACAAAAAAGTGCTTGATGAAATGTCGTTCTACGACAATCTTTGCAAACTCGAAGACGAACGAAATGCGGAACTCGACGAAATAAAAGCAAAAAAGAAACAAAAGAAAGAGGATATTGCAAACAAAATTAAAGAATTGTTAAAGATTAAAAAGTAGTTTGCAAATATAAAGGGGAATAGAGTGTCGCTTAGGCGATAGCAAGGCGGAAATGCTTTGCAAGGAGAAAAACATATGACTACATTGAAAAAAATCGTACCCATATTTGCAATCGTAATGTGTTTAGTGCTTTGCGTTGCATTAGTAGCGTGTGGCGATAATACCCCCGATCCCTCGACAACTATTCAGTATACGGTTACTTTCGTTTACGGTACGGGTGCGGAAAACGCCACCGTTAAGGTTGACTCAAACGCCACCGTAACAAAACCTGATGATCCTGAAAGAGAAGGATACGAATTTGTCGGCTGGAAAGAAGAAGGCGCAAGTGAAGATTTCGATTTCAATACAAAAATAACAAAGGATACTACGCTTGTTGCGCAGTGGAATGAAGAAGTCGCACAAACGGCGCGAATCAGGTGGACTGATGACGAAGCGGTAACGTTTGTATTCACAGGTGCGACGCCAAAAAACGTCGAAATCGGTACAGTCATCGAATTCGGCGTGCGCGTGTCGCCGTATTATGTCGGCGAATTCAAAGTCTACGCAGGCACGCAAGAGTGCGTTCTCGGCGAAAACGGAAAATATAGTTTTACTGCGGAAAAGTCCGTAACGGTAAGCGTGGATGGACTTCGTCGTGACGACGCAAAGATAAAGGGATACGGAACTGAAAAAAGTCCGTACCTCATTTCCAATGCGGCTCAACTTAAAACGTTTACGGACAGCATCAATGCAGGTGAAGAAACATATGCAGAGTCTTACGTTGCCCTCACAGCGGACATCGATTTCAAAGGCGAGACAATAGAACCTATCGGCGGGCAACAAACCTACTTTATGGGTACGTTTGACGGCAGAGGACATGTCGTTTCAAACTTTAATTTCGAAGCGTCGGACGGCGTCGCGGGATTTTTCGGATACATTGCGACCGCAACCGTCAAGAATCTTACGATAGACGCGAATGTCGAAATCGAAGCACTTGACAAACAACACAACTACATTCTCGGCGGCATCGTCGCATACAACATTGGCGGCGATATAGTCAACTGCAATTTCAAAGGATCATACACTGTAACCAGTACTCTTCCAAGCGACAACATTGTTTATCTTGGCGGTATCGTCGGTTTTATGCAAGGTTACGGTACGGAATATATGGCAACAGCGTCTTTCTGTACGGTTCAAGCGGATCTCGTTTCTAACGGACAGTCTTCGCTTTATGCAATCGGCGGCATAGCGGCTGCGGCGTACGGCCCTAACAGCGCATCTGTGGCATACGTCAACAACTGCTCTTTTATCGGTAATATCGAAGGCAGAAATAAATACGCAGGCGGCGTTGTCGGATATTTGCGCACGTCGGCATCCGTTGCAAACTGTTATGTTGATGGAATGATCGAAGCAAAAAGCGGCAGCGATGCGTCTTACGCAGGCGGTCTCGTCGGCGCAAGCGACAACGAAACCGCAATTTCGTCAAGTGTGGCTATCGGTGTTTTGTCGAGTTCAAAGCAACAAGGTGAAGACGAGCTCAGCGATATATCCGGCTTGATTTTCAGAGACGCCTATAACGAAATCGATACGAAAAAAGCGGTGCTTTTCAAATCGTATTATACGCAAGCCGGTACTATCACCGACGGGAAAACGTACAGAGCGGAATCGCTTTCGGATCTTTGCGATTTGCTTGGTTGGGTGCCTTCCGATTGGAAAGAAGATAACGGTGCGATTTTGCCCGTATACAGCGACACTGCAGAAGGTAGTATATCTGCAAAGTTCGTGTTCGGCAGAAATGTGACGAAAGAGGACAACAACGGCAATCCGCTCACGCAAACGGAAGACACGGTGACCATAACGGGTGTAATGCCGATTTACTATATCTACGGCGGAAGCGGAATGAACAATTTTGTTGCGGATAAGGAAAGCGCGGACGATACCAAAAACATGGTATCTTATGGCTACTTCTTCGATGCCGAGCATACTCAAAGGATTCCGTCTTCATTCCTTATCACCGCAGATTTGACCGTTTATGTCGGATTTGCGGATTACACGGCGGTGAAGGGCGACTATTATGCCGTGCTTCAAACGTTGAAAAACAACGAAATATACAACGCCGAATTACATCTCGTTTTTGACGACAATGGCAAGATGACGATGTATTACGACGGAATCGTTGCGGATTATATGTATGTCTACAATGGTGAAAAACTGCTTGTCAAGGATGCATATTTTGCGTATCTCGTGTATACGTCGAGCAATGGTTATTCGCTTCTTGCCGACTATTATGCCGACATCGAAGGCAACGTGCTCAATATCTACGACAATCTGTTCTTTACAAATGAAAAAGACAACGTTATTGTGGCAAGAAAGCAAAACGCCGCAATGGGCACTTGGTATACAAGCGCCGGCACGACATACACATTCCTTTCCGACCTTACCGGTGAAAGAACGAATGCAAACGGCACTGAAACGTTCACTTATACATGCAATGAACATATCGTTACGCTGACAATAGGAACGACGAGAGTGATTGCATCTATCAGCGAAGACGGTTTGACCATGCAATCTACGAGTGCGGGACTTCAACTTGAGAAACGTGATATTTTCGCAGGCAAGTGGGAATCCGACTTCAACAGGATCGAAACGATAACTTTCGACGGCAAGGGTAGCGTAGAGTACAAAGGCACGACATATGAATACGTGCTCGACGGCGAAAAAGCATCGTTCGGTTCAATCGTGGCAACGTTTGACGAAAACGGACTTCTCGTCGTGAAAGACGGCGGCGTTTCCACCACATACGGAAGGGACGGCTCTTTTATAGGAACCTGGACGGACACGCTTCTCAACTACACGATTATCCTCAACGGTATCGGCAAAAACGGATACGGAACGGGCAAAGATTCGAGCGGTATCGAGTTTAATTACGTTGCTGAATACGACGAAACGGGAACGTTGATGGTCAATATGTACTATCAAACGAGACTTTACGGAATGTTCAATCTTGCGACGAATAACGGCATGGAACTTCTGTATCTTGCAGGTTATTATGCCTCTACCGGTATGCTCGTCGACGATTACAATATGGCTTACTATGACCCGTATTACGGAACGTGGAACGGAACGAATGGCGTGACCTATACGTTCAACGGTTTTGGTTCGTACGACATCGACTACAACACATCGCAACAAGGCAGATGGTATGTTAAAGGCCTTGTTACAGTCGAAAAAGACGGTTCGACAAGCGAAGTTGCATATTATTATAATAAGAAGACGGGTGAAGCGACGTTTACGATTGGCAACGTAACCTACACGGCAAAACTCGACGGCAACGGTATCACCGTAAATGAGGTGATATTCAAAGCCCCGGATTATGTAAGTCAATATGAATATCACGTAGGTGATGATGTGTTACGCTTCAACGGAAAGAGTCCTGTCGGCTTGGGCAAAGCGACTTTGACAACTGCTGACGGCGTCGAAACCTACGATTATGCGACTGCTGACGTAGAAAACAAATATGTCGTGACACTCACAAAAGACGGTGCGGTCGTTTATATTATAAGATTTGTCGACGGAAGTGCAACTATTGAAAAAGACGGTGTAAGAATCGAAGATTTCGGGCTTTATCACAAGATCGTAGGAAAAGAATATCTCCTTTCTGGCGATAAAACGTTCAAAATAACAACCAAAATGGACATCAACGGCATAGCGAAAGGAACGTTTGGCGGCATCGACGTAGACGTTTTCTACGTAGACGAAAACTACGTTTCGATTTATACCGACGGACTGTTCCTATACTATATAGGTTATCTTGACGAAAACAACGTAGTCGTGCTTGATAGCAGCAAACAGACAGTGAGTGTACTTACTATTGCAGACGAATACGCCGGCACATATACGGCGGCGGACGGTTCAACAATCGTGTTTGACGGAAGAAGCAAAGGTTCTGACTATGTCTATGCATATGCAACGCTAACGATTTTTGAAAACGTTGACGGTGACATTGAAGAAACGGAATATAGATACGTTTACAAGGTCGAAAACGGCGAGATTTGCATCTACGATATTGATAGATCCGGCGAATCGGGCGAAGACGAAGTGTTGATTATCAAATACAAGATCAGTTTCACCGAAGTTGCGGGCGCAAAAGCGTTTACGAATTCCGATGGTACTACGATTTATCTCGTTGAAGCGGGGGAATAAGGAGCAGATATGAAAAATAAAAGAATCGTGTTGAGCATTTTGGCGATTGCACTCGTTGCATGCATTGCGTGTGTTGCAGTCGCTTGCGGAGAAAAAGATAAAAGTACATTCACCGTTTCATTCGGCGGTGATGGCGTGAGTGGCATTCCCTCTCAAACGATTGAAGCGGGTGCATGTGCACAAAAGCCGCAAGACCCTAAAAGAGACGGATACGAGTTTAAGGGATGGACAGAAGACGAACAAAGCACGCTTTTTGACTTCGCAACGCCAATTACGAAAGATATTTCGCTTATTGCGGTTTGGGAAGAAGTTATCCAAAACAAACCCGGTAGCAAGAACAATCCGTATCTGATTGCGACTGCCGATGACCTTGCAGACTTTGCCGACAAAGTCAATCACCCCGATGAAGAAGACAACGAGAAGTATGCGCAATCTTACTTCAAACTCGTTGCGGACATCGATATGGACGGAATTCCCTACGTTTCGGCAGGACAACTCGTCACGCTCAACGAGGGCGAAGAAAACGAAAGGATAATTTACGGATTCAGCGGTAACTTTGACGGAAACGGTCACGTTATCAGCAATCTCACAATCAAGAAAAACTTGCGCTCCGGCATTTCATACGTCGGCATGTTCGGATATTGCAACAGAGCGACCATAACAAATCTTACTCTTAAAAACGTTTGCTATTCCGTCATCAGCGGCGCGGATCAAAGCGGTATCGGCGCATACGTTGGCGGATTGCTTGCATACGGCAACCTTACGAATATCACCAACGTCAAAGTTGCAGGTGAGCTCGAAATAAGTTTGTGCTCGTCAAACCCTGCGCACATCGGCGGTATTGCAGGAGGTCTCGACGTTTACGATAAAAACACTGCATACATCGCACACGTACAAAACTGCGTTTCCGAAGTGAAAGTTGTGGCAACAGAATTTGAAGACGGCGAAGCATCATCGCTCGATTCCGTCGTAAACGGCGGTATCGTTGGCGCAACGTCTTCTACTTCAAACGGCGCGCTTGCGATTCTCAACTGCGTGTCAAACGGCGCAGTTGAAGGTGGCGAATGGGTTGGCGGTATCGTCGGTTATGCAAGTTGTTCAAAAATGTCGGTTATCAACTGCATAAACTATGCAAGAGTCAAGGCGACCAATA
Organism: Christensenella sp. UBA6880; assembly: GCA_002449145.1. Taxonomy (GTDB): domain Bacteria; phylum Bacillota; class Clostridia; order Christensenellales; family CAG-917; genus CAG-475. The sequence goes on from DKCG01000040.1 coordinate 33,010, forward strand.
AAGAGGTGTCTTATGCGGGCGGTATCATAGGATATTCCAGCAACGACAACACGATTATGGATTGCGTAAACATCGGCGCAGTCACAGGGCAGAGAGCGACTTCCACCGTTTTTAAGAGTTATGCGGGCGGTATTGCAGGTTATATGATTTCGGACGATTACGACGGATATTACACTCCGGGCACTGCGATTGTAAACTGCTATTATAAAACGGCGGCTAGGACTACAGATATAAATAACGGTGCAGGCACGAAAGTCGGCACGGAAGTTGCGTTCGACGCAGAATGGTTTACCAAAAACGTCAAGTGGGATATGACCGATTGGACGATCGACAAAGACGGTAAGGCATATCCGGGCACTCGTCTTGTAGGCGAAGGCTCTTTCAAGATTACTCTCTTAAACGGCTCGACGATTGTCAAGGAAGAAACGAGAGAGTATGACGATGACAAATTTGCAATAGTCGGCGTTCTTGACGTAGCGCAAAACGAAGGCAGCAACTTATTCTTCGATTGGGAATTTGTTGACGGTGTGAGATATCGTTATTACGTCCCTGTAATCAAAGATATGTCCGTGACGGCACGCTACGGCGATGCAAGCAACGTCGCGCACGTCTATACAGGCAAGGGCGAATATCACGGCGACGTTGACGGCGGCGTGCTTGTCCTCAAAGACGACGGTTCGTTGATGTGGGTCAATTCTACTGTTATTCACGGCAAATATACTTTCAACGGCGATGACGTGCTTATGCTCGAATTTTTCAGTACGATCGGCGAAATATCGGGCAGAATAAACAGCAACGGCACGATTACGATGACCGTTGAATACGGCATGTCTGCGACAATCGAATACACGTTCACAAAGAGTGATCTGAAAGTGTTCGGCGAATATTTCAACGAAGATGGCGACAGCCTGACATTTACAGACGGCAGCGTCACACTCAATAGCAACAAAATCACGGCAACCGCATCCAAGACGGTGAGCGGAACGTACATGCTCAACGAAGACGGTTCTATAACGTTCGGTGGCGAAATTGCCGATTACTACACATCGATGAGCGGATCTTATGCAAATGACGCTATCGCGGTTTCGTTCGTCGCAAAGGACGAAAGCAAAGTGCCGAGTTATACGGATTCTGCATTTACAAGACTTTCTTCGGATTTCCGCGGGAAACCGTTCGTCGGCAGTTTCACGCTCAGTTATCTCGGATTGAATAACAATAGGCCGACACAAAACAACTACACGCTCATCTTTAACGAAGACGGATCGTTCATTTACAGAACAGCGTATTCGGATACCATAGGTGCATATTATAGTTTCAAAAACGACTCGTTTATCAAGATTAACTATGAGGGCAACTATTCGACGTTCTATTACTATCCCGAAGAAAACGTTTTCTTCGGCAGGTTGAACAGCGGCACGACGGCGTATACCTATTGCGTTCTAACCAAGGTTGACGAAGGCGCACAAACGGTTTACCTCATCGACTTTGATACCAAAAGTTTTGTGACGGTAACAAAATCGGGCAAGTTCTATTATGTCAAAGACGGACAGTATGTTGAAAATGCAAATATCGTCGCCCCTAACGGATTTGCAGACGGCACGCGAGTTACGATTGACGGCAAAGCATACTATGCAAAGAAATATATCACATACAACAACGGCAAAGAACTGCTCGGTCAAGGACTCGAATCCATTGGCGGTGAAGAGGGCGCATATCTCTACAACGGGAAGACTTACACGTTGAACGGTATCGGCGGCATCGTGGAAGACAAGAAAGCGCACTACTGGAAGTACGCAAACGATTTCATCGTAATGATGCTTTCCGACCGCTCGTTCATCGGCTTCAATTATGCTCAAGCACAAGCAAACGGCGGACAAATCTCTCTTGTTGCTGCCGACAAATATCAAGGCGTATGGTGCTTCGACAAGACGGTCAAAGTGCTTGACGAAAACCTCGATGAAACGGGTGAAACGAGAGTTGTGGATAAGTACTATCTGCTCATGTTCGACGGATACGGTCACGCAGCGTATATCTATCTTGCGGACGAAGAGAAGTTTGAATACAAAGACAACTGGGGGCAAGCAAACATCTGGAGAACGGCAACGGAGAATTCGACAGGCTTGCACGTGCAATTTAACGAGAATTACAAGGTTGATTTCTTGTTCTTCTACGATATGAACCTCGCTTACACCAAGAAATTCGGCGTATACGGCGAAATGACGTATTATAGATACGGTTATACCGGGACAAAGGAACTTCCAAAACTTCCGTCAAGCGCAGTCGGTAGTTACACAGGCAACGAGTCAAGCGGCTCGGCGGTCGTGTTCAATCTCAAACAAGATTTGACCGGCACCTACAAAGGCTCGCCGTTTGTCGCTGTGTACGATGGCGTAAAGAACGTTTCGTTCAGCATTGCAAGCACGAGATACTTGTTTGACGTGACAACAAACGTGATTTCATACGGCAATGAAAACGTGCGCCTTACAAGAACGGGTGAAGTGACCGAGGTCATTCCCGAGGCTTTGTGCGGAACGTGGCGCGGAACGTGGGAAGGCTCAAACGGTAATGACATTATCATCGAAGCAAACGGAACTCTGAGATACGACGATGTGGTTGCGACCGCATCGTACAGCATTGAAAAAGGCATCTTGTCGGCAACGGGAAAAAACGAGGACGGCACGGTGACATATACGTTTGAATTGAAGTATAATTCGGACACGAAAACGTTCAGCGCAGACGTGAAGTACGTTGATGATGAAACGAGATATGCTCGCTGTTCTTCGCTTTCAAAAGTGACGGATTAAGCGTGTTGAAAACGCTATGATAAAGGGTTGCAGACATGTCTGCAACCCTTTATGCATATTTATTCGTATAAAAGTAGGAAAATATGCATATAAATCGAATATTATACAATAATGGCTTAAAATATTATTAAAAAAGTTGCATTTTTTCTACTTTCAAATAATTGACGGTTGGGGAAAGCGGTTGTATAATAATTCACATATTAGGGAAATAAAATGAATTTTATTCCTTAATATTGTATCAAATTAAGGCAAAATAAAACGAATATTCATCAAAAAGGAGAGCACAAAAAATGACGAGAAAAAGAGTTTTTATCGCTTTTGCAGTGGCAGTTATGATTCTCGTGTTGACAGCGGCTTTGCTTGTCGCCTGCGGTGATGAAACCAAGACCTATACCGTTACGTTCAAGGACGGCGAAACGGTCGTAAAAACAGTTTCGGTGCAAGACGGCGCAACAATTGCCGACGCTGACCTTCCCGCAGACCTCGCAGACACTGCAGACGCAGCGTTCGAGGGCTGGTTCAACGGCGACGTAGCGTTTGACAAAACTGCGGCTATCACAAGTAACGTAACCTATACGGCAAAATGGGCTAGCATTTTCACAGTGACTTTCAAAAACGGTGACGATGTCATCGCAACGGCAAAAGTCAAGAGTGGCGAAAAGATTGCGGCGGCAGACATTCCTGCGAATCTTGCAAATACGGCAGATGCAACATTTGAAGGATGGTTCAACGGCGACGTAGCATTTGACAAAGATGCGGCTATCAGTGCAAACGTAACCTACACTGCAAAGTGGGCGGGCATTCTCACTGTGACTTTCAAAGAGGGTGACAATGTCATCGCAACGGCAAAAGTCAAGAGTGGCGAAAAGATTGCGGC
>DKCG01000040.1:36756-36920 GCA_002449145.1 Christensenella sp. UBA6880
ACGGTTGGTTCAACGGCGATGTGGCGTTTGACAAAGACGCTGTGATTAGCGCAAATGTCACCTACACTGCAAAGTGGACGAGCATTTATACAATCACTTTCAAAAACGGGGACGAAGTCATCGCAACGGCAAAAGTCAAGAGCGGCGAAAAGATTGCGGCAGCA
>DKCG01000040.1:36979-45172 GCA_002449145.1 Christensenella sp. UBA6880
ACGGTTGGTTCAACGGCGATGCGGCGTTTGACAGAGACGCTGTGATTAGCGCAAACGTCACCTACACTGCAAAATGGACAAGCATTTTCACTGTGACATTCAAAAACGGTGATGAAACTGTTGCAACGGCAAAGGTCAAGAGCGGTGCGGTTATCGCCGCAGAAGATGTCCCCGGTGCACTCGCAGACACCGATTACGCATTCCTCGGCTGGTTCGTCGGCGACTTCGCGTACGACAAAGATGCGGCAGTGACCACCAACATCGTGGTTAGCGCAAGATTCAGCAAGATTCTTAAATCATTCTATGGCACGTGGAAAGGTGGCGAACTTGATCGCAGCACATACACCTATACATTCTACACTCTTATCATTGACAAGAACGGCATCAGTGCAAATCTTGGCGATGGTGCGATAGAGGCAAGCAACATTGTTTGGAATGACGAGTATGCAACCTACGATTTCAATCTTGAAGGTGAAACCATTTATTCGTTTGGCGAGTACTACGGCACCTACACGTTTGCATCCGCCGATTATTCCGTTTACGCCACATTGTCCAAAGTTGAAACGGGCGTTGTTTCGGCAGACGATACTGCAATCGTCGGTACGTTTACTACGAAAGGCGGAGTTGAGATTGTGGTCAACAGCACTTTTGTCACGATTGACGGTGTTGACGGTTCGGAATTTTATTATAACGACCGCAGCGCAGAATATACTTTCTATATCAACGATTCTGCAGCTAGCATCAAATACGATTCAACTGAAGGCCAATGGTTCTATATCGTTGATCAAACCAAAGACCAACTTGACATTGCGTCCATGGCACCTGCGGCAATTCCTGCTGCATTCTATGGCACATGGTCAAATGCAACAATTGGCAGCGACATCGTAACCATTATTGAAATCAACGAAAACGGCGTTTATGAGAGCGGCGCAAAGATTGGCAAAGTGACCAATGCAACCGAAACCACGTTGACTGTTGCAGGCGGATGGGGCGATTATACATTTACCCTTGCCGACGGAAATCTTTCTATGGACAATGGCTATGCTCCGATTGTGCTTTCAAAGAGCGTAAAAGTTGTGTTTATGGTTGGCGAAGGCTATCAAAAATCAATCTATTACGTTGCGGTTGTCGATGCGGAAGGTAAGATCGATTTCGACACCTTTGCTCTTGAAGATCCACAAGCTGAAGCGGGTTATACATTCAAAGGTTGGTTCAATGAAACCGATTCAACATCCGAGTTTGACGAGGACGCAACGTTTACACAAAACACCGTGTTCCAAAGCAAAATGGAAAAGACCGGTTATGTTTTGACTTTCAAGAAATCCGCATCTGACAGCGAACCGACAATTGTTGTTGTTGATAAAACAAGCGGCAAACTTGTTGCAAACCAAATCCCAGCGGCATTGACCTATGAAGACGGTTCTGTGTTCGCCGGCTGGTACACCGAAGCAGGCGTGAAAGCCGTTGCTGATCTTGTAATCACATCAGACGCCACGTTCACGGCATTTTCTGTCAAAGAAACCGATTATGAAGGATACTGGATTAATACCGAAAGTGGCAAAGAAGCACTTGCAGTCATTGCAGACGGCAAAGTTACTTTCGGTTATGGCGTGAATGGCATTGCATATACGTTCAGTACGGAAGACGGTTCGTTGTCTTTCTCGTACAAAGATTCGTATAGCATCGCGCATAGCTTTGTTATCATCAAAACATCTTCGGGAATTGTCATCACAGAAAGTTATTATGACAGAGATGCAGAAGAAGATGTTTCTAACGAATACAGTCTTGCCGCACCCAAATCCAGTTCTTTGACAAAAAAACTTGCAGGCACATATCAATGTAGCAATTCTGAAATCATCACCGTTCTCGAAAACGGTGTTGTGACCAAGGTCGACGGTGTTGAAACGACATACGGCTATATCGGCGGAAAGGTTTCTGCAATTAGTTTGACTTACAAGACAGGGTCTACTAGCAGTGTAACGACAAAAACTGGCAAATATGATGCAAAGAGCCTTATTCTTGGCGGTAAGATTTACGTAAAGAATCCGTCTTCGTTTGCAAGCTATTACGACAGCAGCAACGGAACGTTCTATGTGTATACAAGAGAAGGGAAATCAACCATCTACACCTTTAAGGGAACGGATTACGCAACGATTGACGGCGAACTCACAGTCGGCAATATCGTAACCGTAACTTATGGTGAAATGAGTTTTGTCGCAAAAATCACAAGTGCAAGTGAATACGATGTTGCAGGCGCAGAACGCGGCACGTTTACGGCAGAAGGAAAAGACAGCATCACGTTTGATGGTTTTGGTTCTGCAACTATCGGCGATAAGACGTATTCTTACATCGTCAATGCAAAGAATGTTGTTGTCATTACCGGCGAAACAACTTTAGGTGTAACGCTCGACGGCGAAGCAAAGACTTATGCAGAAGCAACCGGTGACGGATTTGCGCATGCTTATATTGACGCAAGCAACAGCAAATACACTCTTACGTTTGATGGTTTTGGCGGAGTTGAATATAAGTATGCCGCGTCATACGGAACACCGCAAATCTCATACGGCTCTTATGCTCTCGGTAATGGTACCGTTACTGTCAGCGGCGCAAACTATTATTACAACAAGACTTACTCTGTTGAAGAAAGCGGAAGTGTTATCGCAAGCACTGACGGAAGCAAAGTTTTGGCTGTCGCAGGATATACCATTGAGAACAAGATCGAACAATTCAAAGGTTATTGGGTAAACGGTTCCAATAGCATTGAAATCACTCTTGACAGCAGTAACAACGCGCTTGTTTCGGTCAATGGTGAAACGGCAACCAAAGCAAAAGCAAACTGGAACGGCTCGACTTTGACATTCACTGCTAAAGACTTTGATAATAGCAATGCAACATGGGCAAAGAACGTTGAAACAACTTATACTCTAAAAGTTGTTGATGGTAAACTTGTTGCAAGTCACTTCTGCGCAACTGGCTTTGACGAGGATGGTGCTGTTATATTCTCGGACACCGCAACTACCGTAACTTACGAAGTCGGTTCAAAAGCAGGTGACGGCCTTGAAGGAACGTATAAGTCTGGCTCAAATGTAATCGTTCTCGATGGTAAAGGTAATGGTACGCTCAATGGTGTTGCATTCACATATACCGGTACCGGTAACACAAAAAAAGTCTCTGCATTCGGAGCATTTAACGGAAGTGAAAACACGTTTACAGTAACTGCAACCGGCATCAATGTGAGTTTTGATGACGAGTATAATGAGAATACATTCAACGCGTCATTCACCAAACAAGCGGAAGAAACTCTCGATGCTTTTGCAGGAACGTGGGTAAGCGGTTCATTGAAGTGGATATTTGACGGAAAAGGAAATGTCACGAACGAAGATGGAAACTCTTTTACTTATACTATTGTTAGTGGCAAGGCAAAATTCTCAACCGGTTCACTTGAAATTGAATGCACGATAAGCGGCAGCACTATGACAGTTTCTTATGATGATGGCGAAGCACCGTTCACAAAAACTTTCATAAAACAAGCATGATCGATGCTATTAAAACAAAAATCCCCGAGCAAATCGCTCGGGGATTTTTTGTAGTCGTTAGTGATAAAATAATCACCTGCGTAGCAGATTTCATCTCGCAGAGATTTCACCCGACACGGTCGGATTTAATTGAAAAAGACAAGTCAAGTTGACTTGTCTTTTTCTTAGTGCACTTGAAAGTATAATTCACCGTGCTTTATGAAAAAATCCCTTGATAACAAGGGATTTTGAATGATTGCCGCCGATTCTCGCAGAGAAACCGCAAGCAATAGATTGCTTGCGTTCGGCGGTAAAAAAACACCTCATATGAGGTGCTTTTTTGTGGTACACCCAGGCGGATTCGAACCGCCAACCGTCAGAATCGGAATCTGATGCGCTATCCGGTTGCGCTATGGGTGCATATCGTCGCTTTCGCTTTGTATGATTGAATTATAGCACACTCGTGCGCAATAGTAAACCCAGTGCAAAATATTCGGCATGCAATATTTTGGTGACATATCGATACGTAGGTGATATAATAATATCGAAAATAAAATCGTGCCGTATCGAGGCGGAAACCGCTTTTGCTTCGTGCAAAGCGTATTGACCAATCGCACGCTCGGTGTTATGATTTTATTATCCTAAATAAGAGAGGAGCAACTATGGATTTTCAAAGATACTATGACGGCGTAGGCTTGATCGTAGAAAACAAAATCAACAGTTCCTTTTCCACTTGCCCGCTTTGCGGCGAAATGAAAGTGGACTGGGAAATCGCATTCGATTTTAAGGGCGAACTCATTTGCGTGCTTGCAAAATGTCCCCATTGCGGCGGCATAATCAAGACCATTTTCAACTTCAACAACGGCGAAATGCCATCCTCGTTCACCGTGTCAGATCAGGGCTCGAACAATCGCAACAACCTCTTGCAAGGCGTAAATTACACGTTGCCGTCGAGCGGCCGCAGATACGAATCGAGCGTTCAAAACGCAACTTCCACGCAAGCGCAATCCGCAAAAGAAGGCGGCACGGCAGGTTGGGGCGTGCTCGGATTCTTCTTCCCGATCGTAGGTTTTATCCTTTGGCTAGTGTGGAGAGACGATCACCCCGCAAGGTCGAGAAGCGCAGGAATCGGCTGCCTCGTCGCTGTGTGTTTGAGCGTTTTGGGCAGTATATTATACGGCATAATTCTCGGCGTAGTTTTGGCGTCAGGCTCGGGTTCCAACTATGAGGCAGTGCTTCCGTTGCTGTCTATGCTGATGTAGTAAAAACAAGCAAAAAAACAAATCGCATAATTCAGTGCATTTGCGCACAACAAACGGTTTATACGTGCAAATCGCACGGATAAACGTCGATTCACGCAAAAAGCGAAGCAATATTGCTTCGCTTTTTAAGTGCCCCAATCGCGTTCAAACATAAAAAAACAGCACCTTTTTCGGTGCCGTTTCAAATCTCTTTTCTGCCTATTAGATAGTCCACGCTGACGTCGAAAAAATCCGCGAGTTTCCAAAGACTTTCAATCGACGGTTCTTTCTTGCCGTTGAGCCAGTTGCAGACGGTGCTTTGGTTTACACCGATTCCGTTTGCGAGTTTGCTTTGATTCAAACCTTCGGATTTGAGCAACTCGTTTATGCGTTGAATTATCATTATTTCCATATTGACATTATATGTCTATGGGCATATAATATTCTCAATACTTGCCCTTGGGCAATTTTACATTTTATGAGGAACTTTATGGAAGAGACATTAGGGGAATTGATAAGACGTATAAATAGATTGACGACAATTACATACGGCATCATTACAAGCGTTGTTTCGATTTTTGCAATCTCGGTATTCGTTACGGGAATTATTTATTGTACGGACAATAATGTCAAACTTGGCATATACTTGATAACTTCCGCTATAATCGGTGGAACAATTCTATTGTGTAGTTTTGCGGTTTCTTATGCACTGATTCTGCTTGTTATAGAAATGGTCAAAGACATAAGGCAGATTAGATTAAAAACAGAAAGCACTAACGAATCAGGAAAAACTATCGAAGCGGTTGATACAACCAAGTAATTTTCGCAGAAAAACAACTCTCGCTTTACATACCGACGGTGAAATGCTAAAATGTCCGTATGGACGAAAAGAAAAAACGAGTTGTTGTCGGTATGTCCGGCGGCGTGGATAGCGCGGTTGCCGCTGCTCTTTTGAAAGAGCAGGGTTTTGACGTTGTGGGACTTTATATGTCCAACTGGAAAGAAACCGACCTTAGCGGTTGCTGCACCGGCGAGCAAGACTGGACGGACGTTCGATATATCTGCGACAAAATCGATATTCCGTATTACTCGGTGGATTTTTCCGAGCAGTATATGAACAACGTTTTCAAACTTTTCGTTGACGAGTACAAGAAGGGCAGAACGCCAAATCCCGACGTGCTTTGCAATCGCGAGGTCAAGTTCGGACCGTTTGCGGATTTCGCGCGCGAACTCGGCGCTGATTATATCGCGACGGGACACTATTGCAGAATAAGACACGACGGCGATACGCACTATTTGCTTCGAGCAAAGGACGACAACAAAGACCAGACGTATTTTCTCAATCAGGTTTCGTCCTATCAACTTCGCGACGTTCTTTTCCCGCTCGGCGATATGACAAAACCCGAAGTCAGAGAACTCGCACTCAAATTCGAAATTCCCGTCGCAAAGAAAAAGGACAGCACGGGCATTTGCTTTATCGGCGAGCGCAATTTCAGACAATTTCTTTCGCAATACATTCCGATGAAGGACGGCGACATCGTTACGCAAGACGGAAAAGTCGTCGGAAGACATCACGGCGTATATTTTTACACGCTCGGTCAGCGTAGGGGACTCGGCATAGGCGGAAGCGCGGACGGCAACGGCGAAAGATGGTTCGTTCTCGGCAAAGACGTGGTGAAAAACTTGCTTATCGTTTCGCAAGGCGAGGACGATATTCTTTTCAAAGACGGACTCGTCACCGAGGGATTCAATTTCATTACGCCACCGCCGGCAAAAGAGTTCGATTGCGAGGTGCGCATAAAACACCGTCAACCCTTGCAAAAGGCGCGCGCCGAGATTTTGGAAAACGGCGACGCACGAATCGTGTTCGAGCAGAAACAACGTGCGATCGCAGAAGGGCAATATGCCGTCGTGTATTACGGCGAAGTTTGCCTCGGCGGCGGCGTGATAAATCATTCGTTCGATTTGTAAATGCAAAATACATTAAGAAAACGAGAACCTTGTCGAAACGGCAAGGTTTTTTGTTGCAAAAATTCGAAAAGAATAATCGAATCCGACGCAAAATACATTGCGTGTCTTCGGAGAGCAAATTTACAACAAGATATAGTGCGACGATATTCCGCATACGCCCATATATATATGAACGCGCACACGCATGTGCGCGCGCACGCGCACGCTATATGCGCACGCATATATATATTTAGGTTTTCAGTTTGCCTCTAAGCAGTGGATTTTCAAGACAAAACGTTTGATTTTTCCGTATATGAAAAAAATCTTAAAATTTTTACAAAAACTTGCATAAAACGCTTTACAAAAAAAATTCAAAGGATTATTATATGCAAGCTGTCGTAAGCAGTAAGCAAGTTTCAGATTGTGGTGCAAGCCCAAAGCGAACACAACATTTTGAGGTGAAAAAAGTTTTGAAAAAAACTTAAAAAAATTTCTTCGAAAACTTTGAAAAATCGTTGACAAAGAAAATTGCTTATGATAGTATATGAAAGCTGTCACAAATTGACGGCAACGAACCTTGATAATTGAACAATATTTGGAAAAGCGATTTTTAATGTGAATTAAATCATTAAATAACGTCTAAAAAACCTTTGAACAAAAAGTTATAGGACAGTCAAGATTGAACTCAAGAGTTTGATCCTGGCTCAGGACGAACGCTGGCGGCATGCTTAACACATGCAAGTCGAACGGACTGATTCCCTTCGGGGATGAAAGTTAGTGGCGAACGGGTGAGTAATGTATGAGCAACCTGCCTCTGTCAACGGGATAACAGTCGGAAACGACTGCTAATACGGTATATGACCACGGCACCGCATGGTGCAGCGGTAAAAGATTTTATCGGACAGAGATGGGCTCATATCCCATTAGGTAGTTGGTGAGATAACAGCCCACCAAGCCGACGATGGGTAGCCGAGCTGAGAGGCTGATCGGCCACATTGGGACTGAAACACGGCCCAGACTCCTACGGGAGGCAGCAGTGGGGAATATTGGGCAATGGAGGCAACTCTGACCCAGCAATGCCGCGTGAGCGATGAAGGTAGTTTTATTGTAAAGCTCTTTTCTCAGGAACGAACAAATGACGGTACCTGAGGAATAAGCCCCGGCTAACTACGTGCCAGCAGCCGCGGTAATACGTAGGGGGCGAGCGTTGTCCGGAATGACTGGGCGTAAAGGGTGTGTAGGTGGTTTGATAAGTTAGATGTGTAATACCCAGGGCTTAACTCGGGTGCTGCATCTAAAACTGTTAGACTTGAGTACTGGAGAGGATAGTGGAATTCCTAGTGTAGCGGTGGAATGCGTAGATATTAGGAGGAACATCAGTGGCGAAGGCGACTATCTGGACAGCAACTGACACTGAGGCACGAAAGCGTGGGGAGCAAACAGGATTAGATACCCTGGTAGTCCACGCTGTAAACGATGGATACTAG
>DKCG01000040.1:45284-47279 GCA_002449145.1 Christensenella sp. UBA6880
CACAAGCAGCGGAGCATGTGGTTTAATTCGACGCAACGCGAAAAACCTTACCAAGACTTGACATCGTATGACCGCTATGGAAACATAGCTTCTCTTCGGAGCATGCAGACAGGTGGTGCATGGTTGTCGTCAGCTCGTGTCGTGAGATGTTCGGTTAAGTCCGATAACGAGCGCAACCCTCGTGAACAGTTGCCAATATTCAGTTAGGAACTCTGTTCATACCGCCGTGGATAACACGGAGGAAGGTGGGGATGACGTCAAATCATCATGCCCCTTATGTCTTGGGCTACACACGTGCTACAATGGCTATTACAAAGAGCTGCGAACTCGTAAGAGCAAGCGAATCTCAAAAAGATAGTCTCAGTTCGGATTGTGGGCTGCAACCCGCCCACATGAAGTCGGAGTTGCTAGTAATCCCGAATCAGCATGTCGGGGTGAATGCGTTCCCGGGCCTTGTACACACCGCCCGTCACGCCATGGGAGCTGGTAATACCCAAAGTCGGTGCACCAACCGCAAGGAGGAAGCCGCCTAAGGTAGGATCAGTGACTGGGGTGAAGTCGTAACAAGGTAGCAGTACCGGAAGGTGCGGCTGGATCACCTCCTTTTAAGGAGCCGAAAGGCAATCCTGTGAAGGCAGTTGTGAAAACGACTGTCGACCGAGAGGTCGAAAATCGAAAGTTTGTACAAACTTACCAAAAAATGTACACGGATTCACAGAAAATCCTTTTCCAAGTTCAATTATTGATGGGTACGACTTAGGTCATCGCACATTGACAACTGCATAGCAGCCAACAGAAAAACTCAGGTTTCTGTTGGTCAAGTAAAAGAGAGTAAAATATCTATAAGTTTAGAGTAATACGAAAAATCTTTCAAAGATTTCAAAGGATTTACCGATTCACAGATATTTTTGCTGAGTAAATTAACAAGAGATTCATTTAATGATCTTATTAGGTTAGACGTATATGATTAAAGCTAATAAGGGCATATGGTGGATGCCTTGGCACCAAGCGCCGAAGAAGGACGTGACAAGCTGCGATAAGCTACGGTGAGCTGCAAATAAGCTTTGACCCGTAGATCTCCGAATGAGGAAACTCACTTCCGGTAATGCGGAAGTATCCGTGTATGAATATATAGTACACGTGAAGGGAACCCGGGGAACTGAAACATCTAAGTACCCGGAGGAAAAGAAAGTAAAAAAACGATTTCGTAAGTAGTGGTGAGCGAACGCGAAACAGCCCAAACCGGCGAAATTTATTTCAAAGGGGTTCGGACCTGCATAATTCAAAAAATCGTTAGTCGAACATAGTTGGAAAACTAGGCGACACAGAGTAATAGCCTCGTAGGCGAAAACGATTTCAGATGGCGGGTATCCAGAGTAGCACAGGACACGTGGAATCCGGTGTGAATATGTGAGGACCATCTCATAAGGCTAAATACGACTTGGTGACCGATAGCGTATAGTACCGTGAGGGAAAGGTGAAAAGGACCCCGGGAGGGGAGTGAAAGAGAACCTGAAACCATATGCTTACAAGCAGACACAGCACAACTTAATGTGTAGTGTCGTACTTTTTGTAGAACGGGCCGGCGAGTTACGTTGCGTAGCGAGGTTAAGTGATTAAGTCACGGAGCCGAAGCGAAAGCGAGTCTGAAACTGGCGACATAGTTGCGTGACGTAGACCCGAAACTGGATGACCTAACCATGAGCAGGTTGAAGCAGTGGTAAGACACTGTGGAGGACCGAACCCACGTTCGTTGAAAAGACCGGGGATGACTTGTGGTTAGAGGAGAAATTCCAATCGAATCCAGATATAGCTGGTTCTCCTCGAAATAGCTTTAGGGCTAGCCTCTGAATAGATTACTGATGGTAGAGCACTGAATGGGCTAGGGGGCTTCACAGCTTACTGAACCTTATCAAACTTCGAATGTCAGATAATTGTTTTCAGGGAGTCAGACAGCGTGAGATAAGTTTCGTTGTCAAAAGGGAAACAGCCCAG
>DKCG01000022.1:0-9091 GCA_002449145.1 Christensenella sp. UBA6880
TTGTACTTTCCGTCAAGCTCGACGCTCGCTACGGTCATCGCCTTGCGATTCCAGTTCCGTCTTCGAAGTTGCACATTCCGTGTACAAGTAGCCTTCGAATAAGTATTCGGATTAAGGCTTCGCCTTCCGCAATTATTAATTATTCATTATTAATTATTAATTCTCTCAAAAGCTCATTCTTCGCCGTCGTTAAGGGGTGTGACGAGCGTCACTTCTTGCTTGAAGATTTGTTTGCCTTTGGTGGTTCTCGTGTCAATGCGGATATTTTCCGTGTTGACTATGCTCGTTTGTCCGCCGCTGACGAATGCAAGGTCGTAGGGCATCTTCACCGTGCCGACGTACTTGACGTAAGATTTGTCGAGTTCGATGATTTTTACGCCTTTAAGGTAGCGCGAACTCGGGTCGATGAGCGAAGCGATAACTCTCTTTGCGTAACCCGTGTTGGAAACGACGATAATTTCGCCCTCGTCCTCGACTTGTCCCGCAAACACTACGCTGTCGGTGTCCGAAAGTTTTATGCCCTTTACGCCCGCCGCCGTTCTGCCTTGAAGCGGAATTTCGGTTGCCTTGTAGGCAAGCACCTGTCCTTCTTTTGTGACTTCGAGCACGTTCTTTTCGTCGTCTACGACGTCCGCGCCGACAACCTCGTCTTTCTCTTGAAGATTGATTGCTTTAAGATATGTTTTCGATACGCTCGAAAACTCGCTCAAATCTACGCGTTTCGCGCCGCCCTGTTTTGTGAACAGCACGAGTTCGCCCACGGGTACGCCCTCGAAGAAGAACAACTTGACGACGTTTTCGCCCGTTTGTACGTCTTGATTTATCGCGCCGAGTTTGAACGGTTTTTCTTTGAACTTCTTTTCGGGAAGCGTGGTCACGTCGATTTTAACGACGCTGCCGAGATTCGTCACCGCGTAGAGCGTGCCTTTGTTGTTTACGGACATACGGCACACGGGCAAAGCGTCCTCGCCCAGCGAGGCAAAGTCTTTCTTTGCGGTGGCGTATGCCTTTTGCGACATAAATCTCATTTGACCGTCCTTGTTGGTCATGAGCACACCGTCGCGATATGCGACCGCTTCCGCTTCGCTTGGTGCGGAATAGTTTTCCTCGTCCTCGTCGCCGCTCATAATGACGGTCATACGCTCGGAATTGAGAGCCTTTTTGATTGCCGAAAGTTCCTCTTTGACAATCGTAAGTTGTCTGCGCTTGGACGCGAGGATTGCCTCGAACAAAGCGATTTGTTTTTCGAGGTGCGCAAGTTCTTCTTCGAGTTTGCCCACTTCGAGTTTTGCAAGGCTCTTGAGGCGCATATCCAAAATGGCTTGCGCTTGCGCGTCGCTGAGGTCGAATCTCGCTCGCAACGTTTCTTTTGCCTTTTGAGTGGATTCCGATTCCTTGATTATGCGGATAACCTCGTCGATATTGCGGATTGCAACGAGCAATCCTTTCACGATTTCCGCCCTCGCCTTTGCGGCCTTCAAGTCGTATGCGGTGCGGTTGACGATGATTTTGCGTTGATACTCGATGTAGTAGTCGAGATACGCCGTAAGCGAGAGTTGTTCGGGCTTGCCGTTTGCGATTGCCACCATGTTGATGGAATAGCCTTTTTCAAGGTCGGTTTTCTTGAACAAGAACGAAATGATTTTGTTTACGTCTGAGTCCTTTTTGCACTTAATCACGGCGCGAGTGCCCGTTTTGTCGCTCTCGTCCACGATTTCGGCAATGCCTTGCAAAGTGTCCTTGTTGGCTTCTTTGAGGTCTGCTATGCGCGAGAGTAAATCGGTTTTGGATACGAGATACGGAATTTCGGTTATGACGATATTCTTTTTGCCGTTGTCGTCGTTTTCGATGTGCAAGCGAGAGCGAATCTTGATTCTGCCCTTGCCCGTCGAATATATGTCTTCGAGATTGTCAACGGGGATTATAAATCCGCCCGTCGGGAAATCCGGTCCGTGGAACACTTTGAACAAGTCTTTTATCGTCGCGTTCGGGTTTTCTATTCTCATAACGGTTGCGTCGATACACTCGCCCATATTGTGGGTGGGAATGTTGGTCGCAAGACCGACCGCAATGCCGTTTGCGCCGTTTACGAGAAGATTGGGAAATCTGCCGGGAAGCGTATTGGGTTCTTCGAGGCTGTCGTCGAAGTTGGGCGACCACGTCACCGTTTCTTTGTCGAGATCTCTGAGCAATTCGAGTGCGAGAGGACTCATTCTCGCTTCCGTATAACGCATAGCCGCCGCCGAGTCTCCGTCAACCGAACCGAAGTTGCCGTGACCGTCGACGAGTTTCATTCGCATAACGAAAGGTTGCGCCATACGCACCATTGCGCCGTAAACCGAACTGTCGCCGTGCGGGTGATACTTGCCGAGGCAATCGCCAACGATTCTCGCGCACTTCTTGTGCGGCTTGTCGGGGGTAAGTCCCATTTCGTGCATAGAATAAAGCACTCTGCGTTGAACGGGTTTCAAACCGTCCTCGACTCTGGGCAACGCGCGGTCGAGTATGACGTTTTCCGAATACGGAAGCATCGAGTTGTGCATTACGTCCTCGAATACGGTGTCAAGCACGACTGAGTTGTATTCAATTTCTTTGTGTTGTTTTTTTGCCATTTTTCTAACTTGTTCAAATTATTTTCTCGTCTGCAAGCAATGCTCGCAGGCGGTTTATTGTTCGTCTTGTTCTTTGCTTATCTTGAATGTGTCGATTTTGTTGAAGTCGGCGTATTGATAGATGTAGTCTTTGCGGATATTGCTGTCCTTGCCCATAAGAATGGTTATTCGCTTGTCCGCCATCGCCGCGTCGTCGATGGTAACTCTCGTAAGCGTGCGCTTTGCAGGGTCCATAGTGGTGTCCCAAAGTTGTTCGGGATTCATTTCGCCGAGACCTTTGAAGCGTTGAAGCAAAGCGTTTTTGCCCATTTTCTTCTGCCCTTCGACAAGCGCGTTGTCGTCGTAGCAATACAAAATCTCGTCTTTCTTTTGCAAACGGTAAAGAGGCGGCATACCGATGTATACGTGTCCTTCCGTAATGAGTTTGCGCATATAGCGGAAGAAGAACGTAAGAAGCAACGCCCTTATATGCGCGCCGTCTTGGTCTGCGTCCGCCAAAATGATTACTTTGTCGTATTTGAGGCTGTCAAGGTCGAAGTCGGGGTCGATACCCGTGCCGAGTGCGGAAATGAGCGTTGCAAATTCCTCGTTTGCCAAAATTTCTTCCAGTCTCGATTTTTCGACGTTGAGCGGTTTGCCGCGAAGGGGCAATATCGCTTGGAAGAATCTGTCGCGCGCTTGCTTTGCGCTGCCGCCTGCCGAGTCGCCCTCGACTATGAACAACTCGTTTATGGAAGCGTTCTTGCCCGAGCAACTTGCGAGTTTACCAACAAGATTGAGTCCGTTGAGTTTGTTTTGCTGACGGCTCAAATCCTTTGCGCGCTTTGCCGCCTCTCTCGACTTTGCCGCACCCATAGCCTTTGCGATAATCTTTTCCGCAATGGCTTTGTTGCCTCTTTGCAAAAGAAGTTCGGCAAGTTTCTCGCTCACGAGATTCTCGACTTTGGGGCGCACTTCGGGATTGCCGAGTTTGCCTTTGGTCTGTCCCTCGAATTGCACGTTCTGCATTTTTACGGTTATGACCGCAACCATACCCTCTCTGAAATCCTCGCCCAAAAGGTTGGCTTGTTTCTCTTTGAGAATGTTGTTCTTTCTTGCGTAATCGTTGAAAACTTTCGTAACCGCGCTCTTGAAGCCGACCTCGTGCGTGCCGCCTTCCGCCGTCGGAATGTTGTTGACGTACGAATAAATGTTTTCGGAATATCCTTCGGTGTGCTGAATTGCAACGGCAACCTCGAAATGAGGCTCTTTCGCTTCGACGTAAAGAGGTTTGTCGTAAAGCACCGCTCTGCCTTCGTTGAGGTATTGAACGTAGTCGGCAATGCCGCCCTTGTAGCAGAATACGTCGTGCTTGCCCGTGCCGCCCGCAAGAGGCATACGCAAATCGTCGATGATGATTGTCACGCCCTTGTTGAGATACGCAACGTCGCGCATACGCTCGGCAATGACGGAATAATCGAATTTTTCCTTGCCGAAAACTCTCTCGTCGGGTTTGAACTTGACGGACGTACCAGTGCCTTTGACCTTGCCAATGACGGTAAGCGGCGTTTTGACGATACCGCTCTTGATTTTCGTGCCGACTTGCGGCGACCAAAATTCCGCGCGATACAAATTGCCGTCGCGCTTTACGTCAACGGTGAGCCACTCGGAAAGAGCGTTCGTAACCGACGCGCCAACGCCGTGCAAACCGCCCGAATAATTGTACTGACCGTTGTCGAATTTAGCGCCTGCGTGAAGTTGGGTGAACACGACTTCCACACCGCTGATTTTGAGTTTGGGATGCTTATCCACAGGCACGCCGCGGCCGTTGTCGCTGACTCTTACGACATTGTCGTCCAAAAGTTCGATACGCACGGTATCGCCGTAGCCGTTTGCGGTTTCGTCGATACTGTTGTCGATGATTTCCCAGAGTATGTGGTGCATACCTTTGCTGCCCGTCGTACCGATGTACATACCGGGGCGTTTTCTCACGGCATCGAGACCTTCCAGAATCCGAATGTCGCCTGCTTTGTATTCTTGATTTGCCATAAAGTAAACCTTAATAAAGTAATAATATATTTATGATACCACAATATCTTGTTTTTTTCAAGGCATTTACGCCGCAAATTTTGTGGTTTGAAAAAAAATATTTAATTAAAAATCCGCCTTACGAAAAAATAGTTGTTTGTAACGCGCTGATGCGTTTATCTTAACGGTTGATATAAGCCAATATTTGAATGAAGAACAAGAAAGAGTCGCGCTTTCGGCAACCCTAATTTACTAAACGTAAATGAGTTGTCGAAGCGCGACTCTGCCGCAGTTATTCGTCAAATAGTGGCTTATAGCATACCGTTAAGTAAGCGTAAATGAGTTGACAGATAAGAGGTGCTGCCACAGTTAGGCGCGGTTTGGCGCGCTTTTATGCCATTTCGTTCAAGCGGGTGAGAAAGTCGGAATAAACTTCCGCATTATTCACCTCGTTCAAAATTTCGTGGCGTGCGTCGGGATAAAGTTTGATAGTCAAATTCTTGACGCCGAGATTCTTGTATTGGTTGTAAAGTTTTTGGACGAGTTTGCCGTTGCCGCCGACGGGGTCTTTGTCGCCGGAGAAAATGGCAATGGGTTTGTTCTTGTCGATTTTGGCAAGGTTTTCGGCTTTGTAACTCTCTTTGAGTCCGTTGAGGAAGAACTTGAAGAACGCAATGGACATAACGTAGCCGCATTGCTCGTCGAAGATATACTTTTTGACGTTTTCTTTGTCACGGGAAAGCCACGCGAACTCGGATTCCTTTTTGAAAGGCTTGTTGTATGCGCCGAAGGAAAGTTTGTCGAGAAGGTGCGCGGTCTTTTCGCCGCCGAGAAGTTTGTATTGCATATTTGAAAGTGCCGCGCCGCTTGAAAGCACTGCCCCTTTCATCATTGCAGAGCCGCTGAGGATAACGCCCGAATAGTCCTTACATTCCTCGATGTAGCGTTGTCCGACCATACTGCCGTAACTGTGTCCGAGATAGAACACGGGAAGATTGTATCTGGCTTTGAGCATTTTGGTGATTGCGCACTCGTCTTTTACGGTGTCGAAATAGATGTTGCCCTTGTGGTAGCCTTTCACGCCCTTTGACGATTGCTTTGTGCTCGTCATACCGTGAGCGCGGTGGTCGTCGGCAAAAACAATATATCCGTTTTGATTGAGATAGTTTGCAAAGTCGTCGTATCTGCGAGCGTGTTCCGCCATACCGTGAGCGATTTGGACTACGCCCTTGGGGTTGCGTACGTTGTCCCAAAGATAGCATTGCAATACGGTTCCGTCAAAACTTTGAAATTTCTCTGTCTTCATAAATTCTCCTCTTTATCGCAAAAGCGACCTGACGCATTTTCAATATGGATATATTGTAGCACACGGTTTCACGCTTTTCAAGACGTAAAAATACGCAACTTTGTTCGAATTTGTTTCATAATATGGTTATATGGCTTCAAAAATGAACGATAAAACGACGATTTCGCAACAAAACGCAAAGATACTTTTCACGGGCGGCGGTACGGGCGGACACGTCTACCCCAACCTTGCGCTCGTTCCCGAATTTGAAAAAAGAGGATTTGAAATTGCGTATGCGGGCGGCGAAGGCAACACCCTCGAAAAAAGGCTCGCTCGCGACGCGGGCATAAAATACTATGCCGTTCCCTCGATAAAACTCGTGCGTTCTATGTCGGGCGCGGCAATCAAAAACAACTTGAAAATCCCCGTAGAATTGAATCGTGCGGTCAAAAAAGCAAAGGACGTACTCGAGCAAATCAAACCCGATTGCGTTTTTTCAAAAGGCGGTTTCGTATCCTTGCCGATAGTGCTTGCCGCAAGCAAGGCGCATATCCCGATTTTCGCGCACGAGAGCGACTACACTCTCGGTCTTGCCAATAAAATCGCAAAACTCAAAGGCGCGACGATTTTCAAAGCGAACCCCAAAGCAAAATTCGACGGCGTTTTCGTGGGTATGCCTTTGCGCGAAAATCTTTTGCGAAAAGACAAAACCGAGGCGCAAAAAACACTGAATATAAACAATCCTTTCAAAAAGCCCGTGCTTTTGGTGTTCGGCGGCTCGTCGGGCGCAAGCGCAATAAACGAAGCGGTCAAAAAGAATATAAAATCGCTCACGACAAAATATTACGTTCTGCACGTCACGGGCAAAAACAAGGACGAAAAAATAAGCGCGAGCGACTACCGAGCGTTTGAATACGCCGACGACATTTCACTCTTTTACACAGCTTGCGACGTCATACTTTCAAGGGCGGGCGCGACGAGCGTTTTCGAAATCTCGTCGATAGGCAAACGTGTCGTGTTCGTTCCCCTACCCAAAGGCGCGTCGAGAGGGGATCAGATATACAATGCCGACCTTGCCAAAGAGTACGGCGGAATCGTGCTTAAACAAGATTCGAGTTTTTGCGACAATTTCGTCGGGGCAATAGAAACGGCAATGCAAAATCCGCCTATGAAACCCATAAAACACGACTCAAACGGAAAAATTGCGGACGTTGTATGTGATAAATTGAGGCGAGGTGAAAAATGCAAAAACAAAAAACCATCGCCAAATGGCTTGCCGTAATCCTATTGATGACAGTCGCAGTCGCTTGCTATATCGCGCTTTCCGCAATCGTTGGTAAAAATCCCGACGGCAACGCAAACGTCGCGGGGGCAAACGACGACAAAAACCAAGAAAACGTAGACAATCCGACGATAAAACCCGTTTATTCCGTATTACCCAGAAAGAGCGAAACGATAAACGGCGCAAGCGTCGCGCACGTCGGCGGCGAGGGCGAAGAAAAGGTCCTCGACGTCTTTTATTTCGCAAAGAAAACCGCCCTCGTATTCCACTCGCAATCCGAGCAATACGACGTGAAAGAGAAAGGAATTTACGTAGCGATTTTCGGCGGCGAAACCCTTGAAAAAATCGTTAAAATCGCAAACGAAAACGACGAGTATCTTTCAAGTTGCCAAACGAGAAACGGCGTTGCGATTTTCACTTGCGACGGCGCAAAAACGAACGTCAGAATATACGACGGAAACTTTGCCGTATCTTGCGAAAACACTCTCGACGCATACGACGAAATCAACGCTGATTATTACGGCGAAAACGTCGAAGCGTTTTGCGTGAAAAACGGCAAAATGAAGAGGCTCGTCATAGACGATTCGCTTAGAGTTAAAAGCGACAATTTCGTGCTTCAAACGACAGCCGCAAACGTGGTTCAAGCCATAAAATACGGCGACTCTACCTTGCTGTTTTTGCAAGACGAGCAAACCGCCGTCGGCGTGACTTACGATACAAATTCGGGTTTTACAAAGCGTTTTTCATACGATAAACACCGCATTTTACAAATTATGCCCGTGATTCAATCGAACGTTCAATGCTTTGCGATTCTTTTCAAAACGCAAAACGGCTTGAAAGTTTCCATTTTGTCGCAAACGCTAAACGAAAACGCGGAATACGACGTAAACGGCGAGAATTTCGGCGCGCTTTTCAGAAGCGAAAACGGCTTGAAAATCCTTTTGAAAAATCGCGTGATAAGACTTTGTTCGCACCTCGAATTTATATCCGAAACGCCGCTTTCGGATATAGTCGTTTCAAGCGAAAATCGATTTGAATCAAGTGGCAACGCACTCGAAAGCGCAAGCGGTTTAACCTCGCAAAACGGCGCAATATCGCTTGAAAAAGCAAACGATTTTTCTTGCGTGTGGCAAGAGGAAAATATGCTTGTCGCTCGCTTTGAAAACTTCGATTGTCTGCTTAAACTCGACGATAACGAAATAGCCGCCGCGGCGACGTTCAAATACGCCGAAAACGTGTTCGCCACGACGTCCGTAATAGACGGACAAAACAAGTTGTCGATATTCTTCGACGCCGATTCCGACTCGACGTCGACGTATATGTGTTTCGGCAAAACCGACGCGTTTTTCTTGTCCGTATTGACAAGCGGCAAATGAGGTTGTATACTTTGAGTATGGCAAAAGAAATTCAATCGCAAACGGCTCAATCTCAACCCTATTCGGATATGGCGGCACGAAAAATCGTGCTGATTTTGGGGTTCGTGATGACGTTGCTCGGATTCTTGGCAATGGTTTACGCTTCGCTCGTATTCTTCTTCCCCGCCGCGAATTTCATAAAGTCCGTGCTTGCGGGCGACCTCGTGAGAGGCTTGTACATCGCAAGTTTGGCGTTGTCTTTCGTCGGCGTGGTATTTTCCGTTGCCGGTGCAAACACGAAGAAAGGTCTTGCAAGATTGTCTTTCTTCTTCGGCACTTTCGGATTTATTTTTTCCGCGGCGTTCTTGGTCGTAGTGCTGTTTTTCGGAACGCTGTTGCCGTTTTGATAAATAATAAGGAATAGTAAGGAATAAAAAAGCAACCCGACAAAAAGTCGGGTTGTTTTTTATACACAAGTAGTCGTTATATACTCTAAATTAAAGATGCCCCCTTCCTCACGTGTTTCCCCTACCGCCGTTCCCCCTCTGCA
>DKCG01000022.1:9159-15544 GCA_002449145.1 Christensenella sp. UBA6880
TGCCACTGCGCTTTGTGCGCCAGCTTCGCACCCAAACGGCGCAGTCGCTTGTACTTTTACGTCAAGCTCGGCGCTCGCTACGGTCGTCGCCTTGCGACTCCAAATCAATCTCTCTATGATATTCGTACGACCTAAAATCAACGTTGATTTTGTCCTTAAGCGAAACGACGATAAAGTGGCACAATATGCCCGTCACAAAGCCCGCAATCGAGCCTGCGAGCATCATATAAGGAAGATACACGAATACGCCGCTTGCAACGACGGCGGATGCAACGCAAATCTGAATCGTGTTATGCACTATGCCGCCGACGACGGACAATCCGCATATGCTGAAAAATTTGGTTTTTGCGAGCAACACCATAACCGTATACGCAACGAGCGCGGACGGAAACGACCATATGAGGCTTGCCATATTTGCCGAAAACACGGCGTTCAAAAGACAGCGCAACACGAGCACCGCATACCCTTCCCCCACGCCGAGAAGAAGGAAGCACGCAAGAAGCACGACGTTTCCAAGTCCTATTTTTGCATACGGAAGCGCAGGTATAATCGGCGGAATATAACTTTCGATGAGGGAAACTATGAGTGCGAGCGCAAGGAACAATCCGCAAAGCGCAACGCGACGAGCGGTAAACTTATTAGGCTTTTTCACGTTATTGCGTCAACCCCCTTTGCCACCACTTTCACCACCGCCTTGTTTGGCAGACACACGATTACGCCGCCCTCTTTGCCTATGGGTTGGGCGTGTACGCACAACTGATTCTTGCAATCGCTGTGCGCAACGAAAACCTTGCCGTTTTCAACCTTTATTTGCATTTTTCCGTCGAGAATTTCGACGGTTGCGTCCTTGTTCAAGTCGAGTTTATACACTAGTTTTCCGTCAACGTACACGTCGGCTTCGCTCGCGTCGGCTTTGAGCGCAAAAACTATCGTCAGCGCCACGAGCACCAAAACGACAACAAGCAAAACGACGTCCCCTTTCTTGAAAAGTCCGTCGAAAACCTTGTTTTTTTCTTTTTTCGTCGCTTGGTTTTTGCTCATAATCTGCCGAAAATCAGTCTATTTCTTCATTGGCGATATACGTTGCGGCTTTGAGTTCGACATCGAAATCGCCCACTATATACGCGTTCATATCGCCGTCGATTATAAGTCCGACAAGTCCCAAATCCTGCATAAGTTTCGCGCCCTTTTCCTTGCCGAGTACGACGACGGCAGTAGCAACCGCGTCGCCGAGCGCGCCGTTTTTGGTCACGACCGAGCAGGACACAACTCCGTCCTCGCCGCTCGTCGTTGCGGGAACGCCCGTAAACGGATTTATGATGTGATGATATATTTTTTCGTGTTCGCCCTCTTGCACGACGTAATATCTTTCGTAATCGCCACTTGTGGACACACACTCGCCGTCAAGCAAGCGGAATTTTGCAAAATACGAATTTATGAACTCTCTGCCCTTTCTTTGCGGATTTGCAATGCCGACGTTGAAACTACCCTTGATTGCGCCAATGTTGCCGCCGAGATTCACCAGCGTTTTTCCGTTTGCGAAAGCGAGGGATTTTTCAACCGCATAACCCTTTGCCACGCCGCCGAAATCGAGCATTGCGCCGTCGATAAGTTTTGTTATCGTGCCGTTTTCATAGTCTGCCGAAAACGCTTTGTCAAGTCCTACGAGTTGCAAAGCGGCTTGAATTTCGCTATCTTGCGGCACGGTAAATTCACCGACGTCCGAGTACAAATCCCCCGAAAACTTCCAAAGTCTGACGAGCGGATAAACCGACGGGTCGTACGCGCCGCCCGAAGCCTCGAAAACTTTCGTCGCAATGCGCATAATCTGCATAGTGGTTTCGCTGCAAGCAACCGCTACGCCCGTTTCCGAACGGTTGATTTTGTATATGTCGCTACCCTCGACGGTCGGCGAAAGCACGCTTTCGAGAGAGGATATATAGCCGTATATATCGTCAACGGTTTGCTTGGATTTTATGCCCGCGGTTTGAATTTCGAGGGTCGTGCCGTATACAAAATATTGCTCCGCTCTGCTGCAAGCCGTAAGCGAAGCAATACATAAAACCAAAACTATGAGAACGAAAATTATTCTTGTTTTTTTCAAGACTGCGCCCTCTTATCGCGCAAACTACGTTTGTTTTTATATTTTGTAAACCTTATATTTATATTTTAGGTTATTTACTATTATTTTCTCGTGAAAATCAAGCCGAGCGTCCCGGGACCTGCGTGCGCGCCGATAACCGGTCCAATGGGTTGACGCCATACGGTCACGGACGGATTTATTTCTCTGACCTTTTCTTCAAAAGCGTCGGCAACGTCGCCGCAATCCGCGTCAACTATAACGACGGGCGCGTTGTCGATATTTTCGTAGGTGCTTGCAAACACGTCGAGCATATATTTGTACGCCTTTTTCGTGCCGTTTTGCTTTGCGCATACGTCGAGTTTTCCGTCCTCAACCGTCAAAACGGGTTTGATGTTCATAAGGTTGCCGATTTTCGCTTTTGCGGGCGAGATTCTGCCGCCGCGAGCAAGATATTTCATATCGTCGACAACAAAGTAAATGCCGATTTTTTTGACGTTCTTTTCAAGATACGCGTAGGTTGCGTCGATGTCGTCGCCGTGCTCTCTGCAATACTTGCCTGCCATATACACCAAAAGTCCCGCGCCCATACAGATGTTGAGAGTGTCGAACTTTCTGAATTTGACGTTCGGATATTGCTTTTTTAGTTCGGCAATGGCGAGATCGAGATACTCGAAAGTGCCCGAAAGTTTGGACGAAAACGCAATGTACAAAATGTCCTCGCCTCTTTTGAAGAACGGCTCGAAAGTGTCGTAATATATCTGTTGATTGAGACCTGCCGTGGACGCGCTTGCGCCGTTTCTCATTTTCGTGTAAAAATCGTGCGTGTCCGTTTCTTCGCCGAGATCGCACAACTTTTCCTCGCCGTCGATTATGTAAGGCATGCGAATGACTTCGAGGTTTAATTCGCGTGCGTGAGTGTACCAAAGTTCGCAATCGGTGTCGCAAAATATGGCTGCCATATGCTCTCCTTGTCGCGTCTTGCAATGAGTTTTGAAAGCAAAGCCCAAAACAAAGCGCTACATATTGTTTTTATTTGCATTTTTATTTTATTATATGTACATCCATTTGTCAACTTTTGCCGACTTATTGCATATTTTGGATTTTTGGAAAATTATTTACAAAAAATTTACAAAATTTAATGAAAATTTAATTGTCATAACATAATATTCAGGTATAAGATTATTAAGGAGCAAAAGTATGGACGATTTTAACAATTTCTTTGACGATCAAAGAAATTCACACCCCGAACATACGCCCGTATACCACACCCCGTCGCCGAAGAACAACAAACTCGGTCCTGTCGGAATCATGTGCGTGGTGCTTGCGGTTGTGATGTGCGTCGTCGTACTTGTCAACGTCATAGTGTTGGCAAGCCTCAAACAAACGATAGCGGAAGAATACGCAGCGTCGATTTCCGCAGATATGAAAAAAGCATATCGTGAAGCCATTGACGAAACGTTACAAGATAGCGATATAGTCAAAGACATAACCGATGCCGCAACGCAAGAAGCAATCGAAAAACTCAATTATGCAGTCGGTCAGGTTGCTGACAAATACTGTTCCGCTTCTGTTGCAAGACTATATTTGTACACTGATTCCACAATAAGTGCATCAGGTGTAGCAAGCGGCTTTTTAGTTACCGATACCGATGCAACTGGCACGACACAACGGTACTTGCTTACCAACGCACACTGCGCGAGATATGTTACCGCGACAAAAAAAGGATTCGGACCTACCGCAACAGTCACTTATAGTTGGACTTCATATAAGAAGATTGTTGCAATTTTCGACGGTGAAGAAACCGAGTACAATGTTGAAATCGTCGCATACGGTGGATATAAAGATAGCGAAACAAAAATGCAGGCTGAAAATTCTCAATCAGACATTGCTCTTTTGAGAATCAAAGGTTCACAACCTTCAAACGAGGATCATCCTTCGCTTCAACTTGCAACAACCGATGTAAAACGTGGCGATCCTGTTGCCCTTATCGGCAATCCCGAAGGTATGGGCGATAAGAACAGTATAACGTCGGGTTCTGTATCGCAACCGGACATAGTCTTGTCTTCTTGGGGCGTAGGCACATTTATTATGACAGACGCAGCAGTCAACGGCGGAAACAGCGGCGGTCCGATGGTCAACATACTCGGCAAGGTGGTTGGCATAGTTGAGTCCAAATTTGAAGACAGCAGTATCGACAATATGGCATTTGCGCTTTCAGCACAAACCATACGAGATTTTGTTGAATGGGCATCAAACGCAAACAATAATAATCTCAATCAAAACTTGAATCTCTCGCTGTGAGATTCACCCAAAACAGTTCTCCCCAATTATAGCCGGCACTTTTTTTATCCTCCCTATGCCGGCAAGGAAAAACCCCACGTTTTGTGGGGTTTTCCTTTTTAATGAATAATTAATAATGAATAATTAATAATTGTGGAAGGCGAAGCCTTAATCCGAAACTTATTCGAAGGCTACTCGTACACGCAATGTGCGACTTCAAAGACGAGATGACGCGAACTTGTAGAGCGGACTTTTAACGGACACTCATTCGAAGCGTTCTTATACTACTACTCTGCCCGTTCGAAGACGGAACACGAGCCGCAAGGCTGACAATGTAAATTTTCCATATGTCATTCTGAGGGAACGAAGTGACCGTGAGAATCCAGCATCGCGAAATGCGGCTTCGCCTTGATTGCCACGTCGCAACTTCCATTGCTTCTCGCAATGACAAACGGATAAATTAAAACGGCGGTATGGGCGCGACGCGTTAAACAACACATCCTGTGAATGTGTTGTAGCCAAAGCGAACGAGGCGGATTGCCTCGCAAACGCCGAAGTCCAAACACCTGAGGAAAAGGGAAATTTTAATTAGAGTTCGCCCCGTACAACTTTTGTCGCGAAAGAATCTAAAACCGCGATATTGAGATGAAGAACGCGAAATACTATCTATAAGTAAAAAACTTCGATATTTGGATGAAGAACAAGGAAGATGCGATTTTTGAACAACGAGCGTACTTAGGCGTACGTGACTTGTGAAAAAATCGTATCTGACGACGTTATTCGCCAACAACTTCTATCGTGTAAAACCGCGATAAATCGATGCATAATGCGAAAGCACCCCTTGAATGGCAACCCTAATTTACAAAGCGTAAATGAGTTGACAGACAAGGGGTGCTGACAAAATTAGGCGCGATTTAGCGCGGTTTTAGTAGTTGCGGGCAATAGATAAGAGCTCATAATACCCACACATCACCACTCTGTCGTAACGATAGGCAATCCATTTGTCCGATTCTGATTTGTTGGCGGATATGTAGGATTTGCAGGCATTTTCTGCCCAGTCGGCGGTGGCGTCGTTGCCACAAAAGATGATGTAGAGTTCTTCGACGACTTCGGTTTCTTGCCCGTCAACGGTGCGGGTGTAAGGCTTGGTGGATAGGACGAGATCGTCAAAGACGTATCCTGTTGCGCCTTTGGTCATAGGCGTTGTGCGCTCGTAGGAAACGGTTGCGCCTGCGTCTTTGAGCCGAGTTTCGATGGCGTTTTGCTTCATACCTATTTTGAGGCACGAAGTCAAACTCACGAGTAGTACGCACGCGAGCAAAGCGCATATAAAGGATAAACACAATCTCTTTTTCATAAGTCAATTATATAACCAAACGAATTTTTGTCAATGGCAAATGCAATTCAAATCGATTATTAACGCTCGAAGATATCGTTTTCTGCATATCGAACGCAATTTATATGTGACTGGCAAATTTTTCCACGCATAGAGAACGCATACGTGCAAACAATAGAATCAGGAGGCAACGAAATGAAAAATTCACTTATCATCGGCACAATGCTTGGGTTGGCTACCGCTACAGCACTTTATTGCAGTATG
Source organism: Christensenella sp. UBA6880 (assembly GCA_002449145.1). Classification (GTDB taxonomy): domain Bacteria; phylum Bacillota; class Clostridia; order Christensenellales; family CAG-917; genus CAG-475. The sequence goes on from DKCG01000022.1 coordinate 15,123, forward strand.
ACGAACAATTCGCTTAAAAAAGCAAAACGTGCCTTTGTAAACAAAATCGAAGACATTATTATGTAAATAAGAAGTCAAGTTCATTTATCCTCTATAACACAAATCGTGTATTTTATAAACAAATAAATACACGTTTTGTGCTTTTATAAAGAAAAATATGCGCGATATTGCCCAAAATCGGCACTTTGCAACACTTATCGTATTTTAGCAAAATTGCAAAAAGTCAAAAATGATTTGCAAAATTCAGCGCAACAGACAGAAAAATATAAAGACAAAAATGCGTGTACAATCGTAGACAATCGTTTTGAACGCCACAAATAATCACCCAAAAATCAACAAGTCGAACGAGCGATTCGTAAAAACCATTTTGCAAAAATCAAACCAACAAAATTCAAATCATAAAATAAAAATCCACCAGCCTA
>DKCG01000008.1 GCA_002449145.1 Christensenella sp. UBA6880
GCGTGGGGCAACACTCGGCACTCGCATAGATAGGGACATTTTCCTACTTATGCCACCGTCCTTTGTGTGCCAGCTACGCACCCAAACGGCACAGTCGGACGGTACGAATCGTTAAGCTCGGCGCTCCCTTTTCTCGCCGCCCTACGGCTCGTGTTCCGTCTGCGAATTAGCACATATCGTGTATAAGTACGCTTCGAATGAGTGTCCGTTAGAAGTCCGCTCTGCAAGTTCGCGGACGGCGGTTTTCATCTCGTCTGCGAATTGGCACATTCCGTTAATAAGTACGCTTCGAATAAGTGTTCGTTTCGGGTGTGGGGCAATGCCCCACCCGCAATTATTAATTATTAATTATTCATTATTAATTATTTACATATGAAGTATTTTTCTGAATAACGTCGTGCGCGCCGCCCTCTTTTATGCTGATTGCGGAAACGAGCGTCATCTTTGCGTCTTTGTGCAATGCTTCAATCGTCGTTGCGCCGCAGTTGCACATCGTGGATTTAACCTTGTACAAACTCTTGCTGACGTTGTCTTTAAGACTGCCCGCATACGGAACGTAACTGTCCACGCCTTCCTCGAATCCCAGACCGCTCTTGCCGCCCAAATCGTAACGTTGCCAGTTCCTTGCGCGATTGCTGCCCTCGCCCCAGTATTCTTTGACGTAGTTGCCGTTGATGACGAGTTTGTTGGTGGGACTTTCGTCGAACCTTGCAAAGTATCTGCCGAGCATAAGGAAGTCCGCGCCCATTGCCAAAGCGAGAGTCATATGGTAGTCTTGCACGATTCCGCCGTCCGAGCAAACGGGGATATAAATGCCCGTCTTTTTGAAATACTCGTCGCGAGCCTCTGCGACCTCGATAAGCGCGGTTGCCTGACCTCTGCCGATACCCTTTTGTTCACGCGTTATGCAGATAGAGCCGCCGCCGATACCCACTTTTATAAAGTCCGCGCCGCAGTCCGCAAGGAAGTTGAATCCGTCCTTGTCAACGACGTTGCCCGCGCCCACTTTGACCTTGTCGCCGTAGTTTTTGCGGATATAATCGAGGGTTCTCTTTTGCCATACGGTGTAGCCTTCCGACGAGTCGATACACAAAATGTCCGCGCCCGCTTCGATGAGAGCCGGGACTCTTTGCTCGTAGTCGAGAGTGTTTATGCCCGCGCCGACCATATATCTCTTGCTCGAATCCAAAAGTTCGTCGGGGTTCTTCTTGTGTTGGTCGTAGTCCTTGCGGAAAACCATATAAAGCAATCTGCCCTCGTTGTCGACTATGGGAATGGAATTGAGTTTGTGATCCCAAATTATGTCGTTTGCCTCGATAAGCGTCGTGTTTTGCGGCGCGGTGATAAGTTTTTCAAGCGGCGTCATAAACTCTTTCACTTTGAGAGAGGGCGACATACGGCTGACTCTGTAATCGCGGCTCGTCACCATACCCAAAAGTTTGCCGTTTGACGTTCCGTCGTCGGTGATGGGAATGGTGTTGTGACCCTTTTGCGCAACGAGGTTAAGCACGTCCGCAAGCGTATTTTCGGGTGTAAGGTTGCTGTCCGACACTACAAAACCCGCCTTGTACGCTTTCACTTTTCTGACCATTTCCGCTTCGCTCTCGATTGATTGCGAGCCGAATATAAAAGAAATCCCGCCTTCTCTTGCCAAAGCGATTGCGAGCGTGTCGTTGCTCACCGATTGCATAATGGCAGAAGTCATCGGGATATTGAGCGATATTTGAGGCTGCTCACCCTTTTTGAATTTGACGAGAGGCGTTTTCAAACTCACGTTTGCGGGAATGCAATTCTCGTCCGTGTATCCGGGAATAAGCAGATACTCGTTGAAGGTTCTCGACGGTTGATTGTAATAAGTAGCCATAGCCCATGTCCTTTACTCGAAGCGGATATTCCGTTTGAGATTAATAAATTTTTACTATTATATCACGAAAACGAAATAAAGCAACTCGATAAGGGGTTATAGAATGGTTAATTTAAAGAAAATCCGCATTCACGATTTGCGACATTCATATGTCACGTTGCTTATGTCAAAAGGCGCAAATTTCGGCGTTATTGCCGCTCTAATCGGTGATACGCTCGAACAAGTTGTTAAAACCTATACGCGCCACAACGAAGACGACAAAACAAAAGCGGTTTCTCTGTTGTGATTTTTTGAAAAAATATGTAATAAATTATGTAATAAAACCCACGAAAACCCCCGCAAATCCACGCAATTCCACGCAATAAAATCGAGCATAAAAAACAGAAAACCCTACTAAACAGTAGGGTTTTTGCAAAACTGGTGGAGACAATAAGACTCGAACTTATGACCTCTACGATGTCAACGTAGCGCTCTAACCAACTGGGCTATGCCTCCAAAGCAAGAGTTATCTTACACTAATTGTCGACGTTTGACAAGCGATTTGTATCAATTTCGATAAAATTGTCTTTTCCTTTGACAATTTTGGACCAGTACACCACTAAAGCAAAATTCATAAATTGAGGCGAAACCGACAATTCAAAATACAAATAAAGCATTCTCAAATAAAAAAATAAAAATAATATGAAATTTTTTTCATATTTCTATTGACTAATGCGCAGATATTTGCTTATAATAAAGACACAAAGAAATAGAAAAACAAATTGTCAATGCTCACAAGCATTGTGATTTTCTCCCTTAAATATCTTCTTACAAAGCAAGTATCCCGAGCGTGGTCGCTCGGGATATTTGTTTGTGCGGCGCAAAATTACCGTTTTTCTTTAATTATCCGTTGATTTTTTCTCGTTCGTTTTTCTCGGTCGCTAATATCTTTCAATATCGATTTTCTATGCAACCTCAAATCGAGTTGTCGTTCAATCCGAACTTCTTTCGTATTCTCAAAGCGTTTCCGCAAGGTCGAAAATCAATCTCTCGGTGTCCTGCCAGCCGAGGCACGGGTCTGTGATGGATTTGCCGTACACGCCGCCGTCGGGGGATTGCGCCCCTTCCTCGATGTAGGATTCTATCATAAGTCCTTTGACGATGGATTTGATGTCGGACGACTGGCGCATACTGTGCAAAACTTCCTTTGCGATACGCGGTTGCTCGTAGAAGCGTTTTGCGGAATTAGAGTGGTTGGTGTCCACGATGACGGCGGGATTTGCAAGTCCGCTTTGAGCGTACAAATCCGCAAGTCTGCGTAAATCCTCGTAGTGATAGTTGGGTATGGTCTGTCCGTTTTTGTCCACCGAACCGCGCAAAATGGCGTGTGCGAGCGGATTGCCTTTCGAGTTGACTTCCCAGCCCGTGTACACGAACGTGTGCGGATGTTGTGCGGCGCGAATGGAATTCATCATAACCGACAAATCGCCGCTGGTGGGGTTTTTCATACCGACGGGAATATCCAAGCCGCTTGCGGTAAGGCGGTGAAACTGATTTTCAACCGACCTTGCGCCGACCGCGACGTAGGAAAGCACGTCGGACAAATAGAAGTGATTTTCGGGATAGAGCATTTCGTCCGCGCAAGAAAAGCCCGTTTCGCGCAACGCTTTTATGTGCAGTTTGCGGATTGCGATAAGACCTTTGAGCATATTTTCGCTTGCGTGGGGGTCGGGTTGGTGCAACATACCCTTGTATCCGTCGCCCGTCGTGCGCGGTTTGTTGGTGTAAATGCGCGGCACGATAAGGATTTTGTCCTTGACCTTTTCTTGCACGGTGCGCAATCTCGAAATATAGTCGAGCACGGCGTCCTCTCTGTCCGCGGAACACGGACCTATCACGAGCACGAGCCTTGAGTCCTTGCCCTCGAATATCGCTTCGAGTGCGTCGTCGGTCGCCTTTTTTTGAGAGGCGAGTTGCTCGTCTATGGGGTACATTGCCTTTATCTCTTGCAATGTGGGCAGTTTTCTTTTGAATTCCAAATTCATTCTTTCACCTCGTTGCATTTATCGAAAACCTTGCGACGCTTGGTCGAAAGGCGCATCATCTCTCGTATGCCTTCTCTGTCGTCGGACTCGATACACTTTTTGAGTTTGTCGAAATGTTGCTCGAAAAGGTCCATTTGCTCGACTATCTCGTTTTTGTTTGCAAGGAACAACTCTGACCACATCTCGTCGTTTATCTTTGCGATTCGAGTGAGGTCGCGGAAGGAATCCCCCGTATAATCGGCAAGATGCTCGCTCTCTTTGCACACCATAAGCGACACAGCGATACAGTGCGTGAGATGGGAAAGGAATCCCACCATCTCGTCGTGTTGTTTTACGGTGAGCGTACATATATGCTTAAATCCGAGTTGCCTTCCCAAATCCTCGCAAAGTTCGATTGCGCTTTGCGTATTTTTTTCGGTCGGAACGACGATGTAGTTCGCGCCGTCGAAAATTTCCGCTTTTGCATTCTCGACGCCCGAACATTCTCTGCCCGCCATCGGGTGCGCGCTTATAAATTCCACGTCGCCGCGAAGCACGCTCTGCACCTTTTCCACGACGCCGCCCTTTACGCCCGTAACGTCGGTTATCACCGCTCCCGACTTGAAGCAGTCTTGATTCTTTTCAATCCATTCGACGAACGTATGCGGATAAAGAGCAAACACGATTAAGTCGAATTTGCCGACGTATTCGCTCTCGACTTTCGTAGAGCCGCTTTTGATATAACCCTTTTCGAGTGCGAAATCAATCGCCTCTTTGCTCTTGTCGATTGCGCCGACCTCATAGCCTTTTTTTGAAAGTGCCTCTGCATAACTGCCGCCTATGAGTCCCAACCCGACGACGAGAATTTTCATATCCTTATTCAATTTCATACTTCACCCCGAGTTTTCCTATCGTTTCAAAGAAATTCGGAAAACTTTTCTTCACCGCTTCCGCGCCGTCGATAACGCCGCCGACCGCGCTTAAAAGTATACTGCACGCCATCACGATTCTATGGTCGTTGTGACCGCAAATCGCACAATCGGGCGTTTTTATATCGTTTTTGTGTATAACAACCTCGTTTTCATGCACTTCAACGCCGATTCCGAACTTCGCGAGTTCTTGCGCCATTGCCTGCGCTCTGTCGCTCTCTTTTATCTTGAGTCGTCTCGTACCGACGAACGTCGCGCCCTCTTTCACCGCCGCCACGCAGAATGCAATCGGGGCTAAATCGGGACAATTCGCAAGGTCTATAACCGCGTTTTTATCGTTCAATTCTTTGAATATAGTCTTGCAAACTTTGTCGCCTTGAACGCTGTTTTCGTCAAGACCTTCGACTTCGACGTTGCCGCCGAGTTCGTTCAAAGCAAGAAGCATTGCGCCGTTTGACCAGTCGCCCTCGACGACGTATTCGCCGCCCGAATAGCGTTGATTGCCCTTGATTGAAAACACGTTTTCTTCTTTTTCTACAATCTCGATTCCCGCCTTTTTCAACACGTCGACAGTCAAATCTATATACGCTCTGCTCTCGACGGGCGGAAGAACCCTTATCTCGCTGTCGCCGCAAAGCAGAGGAAGCGCAAACAAAAGTCCCGAAACATACTGACTGCTCACGTCGCCGCGCAATGTGTAAATTCCGCTTTCGAGCCGTCCCGACAATGCGATTTTTTCGCCGTCGCAAACCACTTTTACGCCCTTTTCGCCGAGTGCCTTTTCGTACACTTCCACGCCTCTTTCGAGCAACCTTTTCGAGCCTACAAACACCGATTTTTCAAAAAAAGCGGCGGCAATTGGAAGGAAAAATCTAAGCGTGCTTCCGCTCTCTCTGCAATCGAAAATCTTTGCGTTTTTCAAGCAATCGCCGCTTAAATACTCATTGTTTTTGCCATTTGCATACACGCAGTTTCCGTCGTTTGCAAACTCGCTGTTTTTGTCGTTTTCAAAACCTTGCGTTTTTGCGCCGTGTTCGTCGGTTTCGGCGTTTTCGCAATCTTTTTTGAACGTCACCGTATCGCCGTTTTTTTGCGAGGTTATGCCGAGAGTTTTTATACAATCGAGAGTTGCCGCCATATCTTCGCTGTCCGAAATTCCGACGACTTTTCCGCCCTCTTGCGACAGCGCGCACGCAATCATAAGCCTATGCGCAAGGCTCTTTGACGGCGGCGCAATCACTGCGCCTTCGGCTGTGGATTTTTCGATTTTTAATCTCATGTTTTTGCGATTTTTTATTGATTTTTTTGCGTTATTTTTGCAAGTTTTCGAGCATTTTTATTGCTTCGATATATCCGTCGAATCCTTTGCCAGAAACGGTTGCGAGCGCGTAGTTTCTGAGAAAACTTATCTTGCGGAAGTCCTCTCTTTCGTCCACTTTTGAAATATGCACTTCGACAAACGGAATATCAACGCCTTTGAGTGCGTCCGCAATTGCAACGCTCGTGTGCGTATATCCTGCCGGATTTATCACGATTCCGTCAAACTTTTCAAAATACGCCTCTTGGATTTTGTCGATAAGCGCGCCCTCGTGGTTGGACTGGAAGCACTCAACCTCGATATTTTTTGAATTGCAGTACGCTTTTATGGTTTCCAAAAGGTCGGAATAGGTGCGATTGCCGTAAATTTGCGGCTCGCGGATTCCGAGCATATTGATGTTAGGGCCGTTGAGAACGAGTATTTTCATTTTTCAAATTCCTTTGCGATTGCGTATGCGGCTTTGTTTACGCTTCCGTCGTTCACGACTTTCACGTCCGCGCACGCGTTGTATACGGGATAGCGTTTTTCGTACAATTTTTTCAAATCGTCGGTATTCGAGGACAGCGGGCGCGATTTCGTTGCCACCAAATCTTGCGTCTTTCTGTCCAAAAACACGATTTTGCCGTTGCGCTTCAATGCGTTTACGTTGTTTTGGTCAAGCACCGCGCCGCCGCCCGTAGCAATCACCGCCGCGCTCTTTTTTGAAACTTCGTTTATAATTTCGCTTTCGATTTTTCTAAATTCCGCTTCGCCGTACTTTGCGAAAAAGTCGGCTATGGACATTCCGATTTTCCTTTCTATTTCACAATCCGTATCGACAAACTCTCTTTCAAGGATTCTTGCGACCCTCTTGCCTATCGTGGATTTCCCCGACGACGGCATACCCGCAAGAACGACGTTTTGCTTCTTTGCGAGTATCTTTTCGTACACGCTTTCGATTTCGTCCTTGCTTACGTCCGATACGTCCTTTCCGAGGAACAATCTCGACGCATACACCGCTTGCGCAACGAGCATATAAAGTCCGCCTATCGCCTTTGCGCCCTTGTCCTTTGCTTGCAACGTGAGGTTGGTGCAAAGCGGATGATATATTGCGTCAAGCACGCCTTCGAGATTGCAAAAACTTTGCAAATCTATAGGCTGTTGCTCGTCGCTCGGGTACATACCGACGGGCGTTGCGTTGAAAATTATCTGCGTATCCTTTCTTTTCTTTGCTTCGTCGTAGTCGATTGCGCCGTCCTTTTTCGAGCGAGATACTTTCGTGACGCTCTTTGCGCCCAGCGCGCGAAGAACCGCGCTTGCCGTCTTTGCCGTGCCGCCCGTGCCGAGTACGAGCGCGTCTTTGCCGGCGGGGTCTATATTCGCCTTGTCAAACAACGCTTTTATGCCGTAATAGTCGGTGTTGTAGCCGAAAAGTTTGCCGTCCTTGTTGACAATCGTATTCACCGCGCCGATTGCCCTTGCCTCGTCGGATATGACGTCGAGATATGGTATGACGACTTCCTTGTAGGGTATCGTGACGTTTATCGCGCAAAAATCACGCTCTTGCAAAAAGTGTGCCACTTCGTCTTTTGCAAGCGGTTTAAGTTCGTAATCGTAAGAAGCGATTAGCGCGTGTATTTCGCACGAATAACTGTGCGAAAGTTTTTCGCCGATAAGTCCGTACTTCATTCTTTTATGCCTTTTCTAAAAACGTCCGTGCCGTATCTTTGAGCAAGCAAATCGCATATCGCAAGCGCGCTCACGGCGTTTATCACGTGGCATACTCGCCTTACGATTGCGGGGTCGTGTCTGCCGACGATTTCGATTTGTCTTTCCTTTCCGTTTACGAAATCGACGGTGTTTTGCTTTTGCGCTATGGACGGCGTGGGTTTCACCGCGCAATTAAAGAGTATGGGCATACCGTTTGAAATTCCGCCGTTTATGCCGCCGTTGTTGTTGGTTGCGGTGGTTATCTTTCCGCCCTCTACGACGAAAGAATCGTTTGCGGTCGAGCCGTGCATTCTGCTCATCTCGAAGCCCTTGCCGAACTCTATGCCTTTAATGCCGCCGATTGCGAAAAGTGCGTGAGAAAGCACGCCCTCTACGCTGTCGAACGTAGGCTCGCCGACGCCCGACGGAACGCCTACTATCGCCGTTTGCGTTATGCCGCCCACGCTGTCGAGATTTGCCTTTGCTTGCTCTATACGAGCAATCATCTCTTTGCCCTTTTCCTCGTTCAATACGGGGAATTTTGCACAATCGAGAGTTAAAACCTCGTTTCGTATATCGTTAAACTCGTTATCGCGCACGTTGTCACATTCGAGTATGTGCGTACCTATCGTAACGCCGACGTTTTTCAACGCGCCTTTGAGTATCGCGCCCGCCGCGACGATACCCGCCGTGACTCTGCCCGAAAAGTGTCCGCCGCCCCTATAATCTTCAAATCCGCCGTACTTGCAAAACGCCGCGTAGTCTGCGTGCGAGGGACGAGCAACGCCGTATTCGTAGGATTTGGAATCCGTGTTTTCGTTGGGTATGAAAATGCAAATCGGCGTACCCGTGGTCTTGCCGTTGAACACGCCCGAAAGGATTTGATATTCGTCTTTTTCGCGCCTTGCGGTGTCGGTGGACATAGACGGCGCGCGCAAAGCAAGAGCCGTTTTTATGTCCTCGTCGCGTACGTCGATTCCCGAACACAAGCCGTCGAGAACGACGCCTACGCCCGCGCCGTGACTTTCGCCGAATACGGTCAAGGCTACACTTTGTCCGAACGTGTTTTTCATAATCTATCCTCTCTTTCAAGAATTTCTTTTGCCGTCATATCCGCAAATTCAAACGAGCCTATCTCGTTCACGACGACCGTGCGAATCGTGCTTCCTTCCGCTTTTTTGTCGTGAGTCATAAGGCGCAAAAGTTCGTTTCGGTCGCAGTTTGCGGCGGTGGGCAAATCGTATTTTTTCAGCACTTTTTCAAGTCTTTTTTCAACTTCATTAGAACACATAGGCAACATACCTATGCCCACGCACTCGCCGTGCAAAAGCGCGCCCTTTTGCTCGCTCTCTATTGCGTGTCCGAGCGTGTGTCCGAAGTTGAGCACTTTGCGAAGTCCTTTTTCTTTGGGGTCTTTTTCGACGACGTCCTTTTTTATTGCGAGCGAGGCTTGCACGATTTCAAGCAAATCGTCTTTCAGATTCTCGCTTTTTTCTATGCGCTCGAAAAGGTCTTTGTCGGACGTTGCCGCCATTTTTATCGCCTCGACGAGCCCTGCGTGCAACTGCCTTTCGTCAAGCGTGTCGAGCGTGTCTACGTCAATGATGACTTTCGAGGGTTGATAGAAACTTCCCACGACGTTCTTTACGCCCTCGAAATCTATTGCGGTTTTGCCGCCAATGGACGAGTCGAGTTGAGAAAGCAAGGTTGTCGGCACGTTGTAAAACTCGATTCCGCGCATATAGCACGAAGCCGAAAACGCCGCTATATCCCCCACTACGCCGCCGCCAACCGCGACCACGCAATCCTTTCTCGTGAAATCGTTTTGAAGCATAGTGTGCAAAAGCAGTTTGAAATTGTCGAAATTTTTGCTTTTCTCGCCTTGTTTAAGGCATACTTTCACGCACTTTTCGCAGGCTTTTTCAATCTTTTCGGAATAGGTTTTCGGCACGCCGTCGTCGGTGACGACAAGCACGCGCCTGTCAAGATTCAAAAGTTCGCCGACACTTGGCAAAATACCTCTGCCCACGACCACGTCGTAACCGTTTTCGCCCGCTTTTACGCTAAAAACCATACTCACCTCACGTTATCGGCAAAGTAACTGCCCACAAGTTTGAGTTTTGCGCAAAGAGCGGACATTTCTTGAAGCATATCCTTGCCGTTTTCCGTGCGAACGTTGCCCTCTGCCTCTATGTAGAAATAATAGTTCCACTGCAAGTCTTTCATAGGACGGGAACGAAGCGTGCGCATATTGAAGTTGTGCGCGCCTATGATGTTGAGCGCGCTTGCGAGCGCACCCGATTCGTTTTGAACGGTGAACGCCAAAATGAAATTCTCGTCCTCGCGCTTGCCCATAGATACGGGGATGTTTTCCGCCCTCGAAAACGCCGCGAAACGAGTGGTGTTGTTGAGATTGTCGTTTATGTGCGAATCGAGAACGCTCAATCCGAATATTCTTGCCGTTTCGTCGGAAGCGATTGCGGCAACCGCGTCGTCTTGCGCCTCGGCAACGTACTTCGCCGCAAGAGCGGTGTTTGAGTACGCTCTCGCTTCGAAGCCGTGCGCTTTGATATATTCCTCGCATTGCGCAAGTGCTTGAGGGTGGCTTACGACGGTTTTTATATCTTCGATTGACACGCCGTCTTTTGCAATAAGATTGTGAACGACGGCAACGTCTGTCACTTGGTTGATGTGAAGCGCGCCCGAAAAAATCAAGTCCATAACCTCGCCGACTTCGCCCGCATAACTGTTTTCGAGCGGAAGCACCGAGCAATCGCAATCGCCGTTTTCGGTCGCCGCGTATGCGTCTTGGAAGTTAGAGAACGCAACGTATTCGGAATCGGGATACATCTTTTTTGCCGCGATGTGCGCAAACGCGCCTTCCGTTCCGCAATACGCCACTCGCATTTTGCGCATAAGCGAAGATTGATATTTGCACGAAACGTCAATCGTCGCGCGGATAAAATCCTTGTAATACGGCACGAGTGCGGGCGACTCGATGAGTTTTGCGTTGTTGGTAATGACTTGTTCTTCCCTCTCGCTGTCGCGAACGCTCAATCCGTTTTGCTTTTTGTAGAGCGCGATTTGCTCGCACGCTTGCATACGTTTTTCAAACAAGCGCGCCATCTGTTCGTCAACTTCGTTGATTATTTTTCTCGATTCCTTGATGTCTTGCATAATAACCTCTTTGAATCCATTATAATCAATTATGATTATAAATCCACAAATTTTTTGCAAAATTAAAAAAAATACACCTTCCCCCTTCCTCACGTGTTTTGTTCTTCCTCTACAAAAGTTTAATCGTGCGTCCCCTAAATAACACATCACCCCTTCCCTTCGGGCTTTCCCCTATTGCTCAAATTAACGCCAATTCTCTACAAGATTGAACATCGTTCGCAAGAGTGGAAGTCGGCACTCACATAGAAAAGTATCGTCCTCTTGTTATGCCACTCGTTCACGGGCGAAAAAATCTACACTCGCCCGTTCACTTGTACTGCCCGTCAAGTTCGGCGCTCATAGGCTCGCCGCCTTGCGGCTCGTGTTCCGTCTGCGAATATACACATACCGTTAATAAGTACGCTTCGAACAAGTGTTCGTTAGAAAGTCCGCTCTGCAAGTTCGCGGACGGCGGTTTTATTATCGTCCTTTGAACAGTTAAAACCGCGATATTGAGATGAAGAACAAGAAAGAGCCATTCTCGCAGACAGAAGCGTACTTGCCGTACGTGACTGTTTGAGGGAATGGCTCTGCCGCAGTTATTCGCTCAATAGCGCGGTTTTAACCAAGCACTTTAACGGCGTCCGTAATAGTCTTTTCCAACGCTTCCCTTCCGTACTTGTCCACTTCGGCTTTGTTTTTCTCGCCGTGTGTAAGACAGCCTGCGCCTCCGATGCAACCGCCGATGCAAGCCATACCTTCTATAAAGTTGGCGTCGGAAAGGTTTTTGCTTTTTTTGAGAAGGGCGATACGACATTCGTCGATACCGTCGCAAGAGCAAGGTTTGAGGTCGAAGTCGATGTTTTGCTCTTTGAGCGATTCTTTCAAAGAATCGCTGAGACCGCCGCATCTTGCGAAGATTCTTCCGAAGTAAGACGCGTTGTCGAGAACTCCTTCTTCAAGAGTTGTGATGTCCATATCTCTGCTGTCGAACAGTGCTTGCAATTCCTCGAAAGTGAGGGCGGAATCGACGTACGGTTTGACTTTTTCGTCGAGAATTTCCGCTTTTTTTGCGGTGCAAGGGCCGATAAACACGACTTTTGCGCCGGGCGTGGTTTCCTTGATATACTTGGAAATCATAGCCATAGGCGAAAGGTTGTGCGAGATATGTTCGACCATATTCGGGAAGTTCTTTTTGATGTACGACACGAACGCGGGACAGCACGAACTTGTCAAGAAGCCTTTTTCGGCGAGTTCTCTTGCCTCGGAAAGCAAAACCATATCCGCGCCGAGTGCCGCTTCGACGACAGTGTGAAAACCGAGTTCTTTAATCCCCGTGATGACCTGACCGAGTTTTGCGTAGGTGAACTGACTGGAAATCGAGGGCGCGACAACGGCGTAAAGTTTGTACTTCGTGTTGTTTTCGCTCTTTTTCACGAGGTCGATTACGTCGAGAATGTACGACTTGTCGGAAATTGCGCCCCACGGACATTGATATACGCACGCACCGCATTCGATGCACTTCGAGTTGTCGATTCTTGCCGCGCGGTCCTCGCCCATACTGATTGCCTTGACTTTGCAAGCCATCTCGCAAGGGCGTTTGTGGTTGGTGATTGCGCTGTACGGGCAAACCTTTGCGCATGCGCCGCATTCTTTGCATTTGGTTTTGTCGATATGCGCGACGTGTTGACTGTCAAATGTGAGCGCGCCGAATTTGCAAACGTCTTCGCAACGGTGAGCAAGACAGCCTCTGCACGCGGGTGTGACTTCGTAGCCGCCCATAGGACATTCGTCGCAAGCGATGTCGATGACCTCGATTACGTTGGGATTGTCCTTGTTGCCGCCCATAGCGAGTTTGACTCTTTCGCCCAAAATCGCGCGTTCCTTGTATACGCAGCAGCGCATTGTCGGAATTTTGCCGGGGACTATGCGCTTTGGAATGTCGATGGCGTTTTTGTCGAGCGTACCTGCCCACGCCTCTCTTGCGACTTCGCGCAGCACCTTGTATTTAAGATATTGAACTTTTGTATCGAATATTCTCATATTTACACCTTTTGCGATTGTTGCGTTGCGCCTGTTGCGCCGTTGCGAGTGGATTATACACCAAATCGCCCTTTACGCAATGGAATTTTGTCTCGTTTCCGTAAAAATATTTATATTTTTCGCTTATTTGCCGTTGAAGATCAGAAGTACGACACTTTCACGCGCTTTCCCATCTTGACGAGGCAGTCTGAAAGTTCGGTCACCAGATTCATTTTTATGCTGAAATTTATGGGCAGATCGGGGTTTTGGTGAGCGGGGTTTATGGCTCTGCCGACGAAAAAGTTGATGTCGGTGGCTTCCTCGAAAAGAAGCCTTGCCATAAGCGACGCGCCGTCGCGCTTGAAACTCCACTGCTCGTAACTTTCGTTGTCTTTGAGATAGTCTTTTGCGTAGGTTAGCACCTTGTTCATCGTGATGACGCCCTCGGTTACGAGGTCTACGCCCTCGATTTCGGATATGGGCGGAACGTCGCTCGCCTCGAAGTCGAGAGTCGTGCGGACGGTCTTGCCGAGATACTTTGCCGCAATAGACGACGTAGTGCCGCCGCAAACAATATGCTTGCCCTCTTTCGAGAAGAACAAGGACATCATTCTGTCGCAATCGTCGCGGTTGGACGGCGGGCCGAACAGTATGTTCATAGGCTCGCGTTTTCTTATTCTCACGACGCAAGCGGTTGCGTCGTCGCCGGGTTTTTCGCCGTAAAGTTTGTTGCACTCGTCAACGAGTATGGTTGACAGAGTTTTTGCCGTGTAGCCCACGAAACTTATGCTTTCCAAAAAGGATATGATGTCCTCTCTTTTCCAACCGAAGTTGTAGGAAAGTCCGAGTCCCGCGTGCGGACAGCCGTCGCTCATAAGCACGAATATGTCGTTTTCGCACAAGTCGAGCGTGGATTTGTATATCTTTTTTCCGCCGATGACCATTTCGGTTTTCGGGAAGTCGTAATTTTGACCGTCGCGCAAAAGTATGACGGCGGGATTGTCGTACTGTATGATTTCCGCAACTCGATTTTCGACGAGGTGCAGAATGGTGAACGTCGAGTACGCAACGCCTCTTACCGAGCATATGGGCAAAGTTGCGGCAATGGTTTCCACGCAGTCTTCGAGCGTAAGACCTTCCGCCATCATAGTGGAAATAATCTTGCTCGTGAGCGTCGAAAGTATGCTCGCCTTAACGCCGCTGCCCAGTCCGTCCGCAAGCACGACGACCGTCGAATCCTCGCTTTGATGAACGACGTCGACGTGGTCGCCGCACAACTGCTCGCCGACGTGATTTATGCTTTTGTAGCCGATGTCGGCGCAAAGGTCATTCATCTTTTATCGACTCCTTGAGTTTTGTAAGTGCGATTTTGGTTTCCGCCGCGGTTTCACCGAGCAAGGACGCGATTTCCTGAACGATGCGCATTTGCTTGTCTACGACTTTGTCTGCGGTTTCGATGGTTTGCTTCGATATATTTTCTTTCTTTTCTCTCTCTTTTTCCTCGTCGGTTATGTCGCGCATAATGCCGATATAGAGGTGATTGTCGGTGTCGTAAACGACGGTGAGTTCGACGTATCTTTTATATTCCGCAAGATAAACCCTGCGATTGTGCACGTTAAACCTCGTTTTCTGCACTTCATAGAAAACTTTGGGATCCATAATGCGCACGACGTGTTCGCCGAGAACGTCGCTTGCCGAGCGGATGTGCATAATGTCCATAGCCGCTTCGTTTATCTGTTGCACTTCGAACGTGTCGTTGAGAACGATTATGCCGTTTGGCGTGTTGTTGACGATTCTGTCCGAAAAACCTTCCGCTTTCTTTTGCAGATACGGCAAACACATAGACGCTTCTGCCTTGCCCTGACAAATCGCAATCGCTTTCTCTCTGCAAGTGTTGTATCCGCAACTTCCGCAGTTGAGTTCGTCGCGCTTGCTCATCTTGCCCATTTGGCGCAATGCGGCGTTGATTTCGGCTTCACTCGGCATTTTTTCTTTGCGTTCTATCGGAGAGAAATATTTTTTCAAATCGTGGCTGTCGGGCTGCTCGACGACAAAGTCTTTCTTTCCCGCATACTCTGCGACCGCAAGATATTCTCTGACGGGCGAGGGGTGATATTTTTCCATAACAGGACCGCCCACGCAACTACCCACGCACGAGGACATCTCGATAAACGCATGATCGATATTGCCGTTTTCGATGTCTTTGAGCGCGGAAATGCAGTTTTCGATTCCGTCGATTGCCATATACTGATAACCGGGAGCGTCGAGGTTCATGGTTTTGAGAATACCGCCCGTCGTGGGGAAGAATCTCGCTCTGCTTTCCTCTTGCGAATCCGTTTCCTTTTCGAGAGTTATTCCCTCTTGGTTGAGCCATTTGGTGAGTTCCTCGTAAGTGAGAACGGCGTCCACTATGCCCTCGTAATGTTGCGCCTCGTCCTTTTTTGCCACGCAAGGTCCGATAAACACGGTTTTGGCGTTCGGGTGACGTTTTTTCAAGTCCGCGCAATGCGCCTGCATAGGCGAAAGCACGTCGGCAAGATAAGGCAATTCTTTGGGGAAATACTTTTGTATGAGCAGGTTTACCGTGTGGCAACACGACGATATGACTATATCTCTCTTTTCCTCTCTCAAAAGTCTGTCGTACTCGTTTTTGACGACGGTTGCGCCCAGAGCCGTTTCCTCAACGTCGGCAAATCCCAACTTTTTGAGGGATTTGCGCATAGAGTTTATGCCCACGCCTTCGTAGTTTGCGATAAAGGACGGCGCGAGGCTGACGTAAACGGGATAGGACTGCAAAAGCACTTTGACTTTTTCGGTTTCGTTGACGATTTCCTTTGCGTTTTGCGGACATACGACGAAACAATGTCCGCACAAAATGCACTCGTCGCCGATGATGTGCGCCTGATTGCCCGAAAAGCGTATCGCTTTGACGGGGCAATGACGTATGCACTTATAGCAGTTTTTGCAGTTCGATTTTTTGAGAGTTAAACAATCCATATTCCCTCTTTATTTCGTCTGCCGCTCGACTCATTGTTCTTGAACGAGAGGCAAAATTTTGGTTTGGAAAAATTCTTTGAAGTTATCTCTTGTTATGCCGGGGTAAATATCGTCGTTTACTGCGACGGTTACGCCCACTCTGTTGCACGTTCCAAAACAAAAACTTCCCGAAAGCACTATTTCGCCTTCGAGATGTCTTTGTTCGATTTCGCTGCGAAGAAGATCGACTATCTCCTGCGAACCTTTGAGATGACAGGAACTGCCAACGCAAATCCGAATTATTATCATATTATTTAACCTTTGCGAGTATTTCCTTTGCAAAGAAGTCGTCGGTGGATTCGGGCGTGAGCGAGAAGAACGCGTCGTCAACCGTTACGCATACGCCCTGTTGGCATTTTCCCATACAGAACGTACCGCCGAGTTCCACTTTGTCTTTGAGATTGTTTTTTGCGATGAGATATTGCAGTTGTTCCACAACTTGTCTCGATCCTTTGATGTGGCAGGAACTGCCGATACAAACCGTTACTTTCATATTTTTCCCTCTCTTTATTGAAATTCCGCAACGTCTATCCAAGACATAAGGAATTCTCTTTCTTTTTCGTGTCCTTTGACCGATTGCGAAGCGGCGACGATAGGCATCCATTTTTGGACGTATCTCTTGTCCGTGCCGCTCTTTTGGCAGAACAGATTGAGATATTTTTCCGCGCCCTCGATGTCGCCTGCGAGCCAGAACAACATATACGTTCTTGCAACGTCCGCAGAAGCGTTGCCTTGCGTTGCGTGCGACCAGTCGATGAAGTACGCCGTGCCGTCGTCTTTTATTATGATGTTGGACGGATTGAAGTCGCCGTGGCAGAGTTTGTCGTGCTTGGGCATACCTTCGAGCCTTGTGTGCAACTCATATTTTATACTATCGTCAAGATTAGTCAAGTCGATTTTTCTGTTCATCTTGTCGCGAAGTTTGGTGAGCAAGGGGCATTTTTTGGATTGAACCTCGATTTGCAAGTCGACGAACTTTTCAAGATACTCGTCTTTCTTGTCGGGATTCTCTTCCATAAGTCTTGCAAGGGTCTTGCCTTGAATGTACTCGGAAACGATTGCCCATTTGCCGTCGATTTTCGCGACTTCGATGATTTTGGGGACGTTGAGACCCGTTTCCTCGACTCTCGCTTGGTTGAGAGCCTCGTTGAGTACGTCCACTTTCGAGAAATCGTCGTCGAAAACTTTGACGCAGTAATCCCCGTCGCGGTAAACGGTTTTGTTTGTTCTTACGGCAATAATTCTGTCAAGATTCATATTTTCCTCCTCTTAAACCTCGGTGTGTTTGCCATAGTATGCGTTGAGATACATTTGTTTGATCTCGCTCATAAGCGGGTATCTGGGGTTTGCGCCCGTGCATTGATCGTCAAAGGCTTGTTCGACCATATCGTCGAGGCGGTCGAGGAAGTCTTTTTCGTCGGGGACGTAATCCTTAATGGTCGGCTTGATACCAACTCTCGCTTTGAGTTCGTCGATAGCCTTGATGAGATTGTTGAGTTTTTCCTTGTCGTTTTTGCCCTTGATTCCGAGATAGTCGGCGACTTCGGCGTATCTTTCGAGAGTGTGCGGATATGCGTATTGCGGGAACGTACCCATCTTTGCGGGGGTTTCGCTTGCGTTGAAGAGAAGCACCTCGTCAATCATAAGCGCGTTGGCAACGCCGTGCGGCAAATGATGGAATGCGCCGAGTTTGTGCGCCATAGAGTGGCATACGCCGAGGAACGCGTTTGCAAACGCCATACCTGCCATAGTCGCCGCGTTTGCCATCTTCTCTCTTGCGACGGGGTCGTTTTGACCGTTGTCGTAGGCTCTGGGCAAATACTCGAATATGATTTTGAGCGAGTGAAGCGCAAGCGAATCGGTGTAATCGGTCGCAAGCATTGCCG
This sequence comes from Christensenella sp. UBA6880, assembly GCA_002449145.1. Classification (GTDB taxonomy): domain Bacteria; phylum Bacillota; class Clostridia; order Christensenellales; family CAG-917; genus CAG-475. The sequence goes on from DKCG01000008.1 coordinate 17,904, forward strand.
CGTACGCTTCGAGTGCGTGCGTCACTGCGTCGATACCGCTCGCGGCGGTGAGTCCCTTTGGCGCGCTCATATGGAAGTCTGCGTCGATGATTGCCATATTCGGCAAGAGTTCGTAGTCGGCAAGAGGATACTTGACGCCCGTCTTTTCGTCTGTGATAACCGCAAACGGCGTGACTTCAGAACCCGTACCGGCAGAGGTCGGGATTGCGATGAAGTATGCCTTTTCGCCCATCTTGGGGAAGGTGTACACTCTCTTTCTTATGTCCATAAAGCGCATCGCCATATCCATAAAGTCGACTTCGGGGTGCTCGTACATAACCCACATAATCTTGCCCGCGTCCATTGCACTGCCGCCGCCGAGTGCGATGATGCAATCGGGTTTGAACGCCGCCATTTGCGCCGCGCCTTCTTTTGCGCAAGCGAGGGTCGGGTCGGGCGCGACGTCGAAGAACGTCGTGTGTTGGATTCCCATTTCGTCGAGTTTGTCAGTGATGGGCTTGGTGTAGCCGTTGTTATACAAGAAACTGTCCGTTACGATAAACGCCTTCTTTTTGCCCATAACGTGTTTGAGTTCGTCAAGAGCAACGGGCAGGCAACCCTTCTTCATATATACCTTTTGAGGCGCTCTGAACCAAAGCATATTTTCTCTCCTTTGCGCAACCGTTTTGATGTTGATGAGGTGTTTGACACCCACGTTTTCGGAAACCGAGTTTCCGCCCCAACTTCCGCAACCGAGCGTGAGGGACGGTCTGAGTTTGAAGTTGTACAAGTCGCCGATACCGCCTTGCGAGGACGGTGTGTTGACCAAAATACGGCAAGTCTTCATTCTGGACGCGAATTCGTCGAGTTTCGCTCTTTGCGTAACCGCGTCGAGATAAATGGAAGAAGTGTGTCCGTATCCGCCGTCGGCGACGAGACGTTCTGCTTTGTCGAATGCTTCGTTTATGTCTTTTGCTCTGTACATCGCAAGCACGGGCGAGAGTTTTTCGTGTGCGAATTCTTCGCTCAACTCAACGCTTTCCACTTCGCCGATAAGGATTTTCGTGGAAGCGGGCACGTCGAATCCCGCAAGTTTTGCGATGGTGACGGGCTTTTGTCCTACTATCTTTGCGTTGAGCGCGCCGTTGATGAGAATGGTTTTTCTCACTCTTTCGGTTTGCTCGTCGTCGAGGAAGTAGCAGCCTCTGTCCTTAAATTCTTTCTTTGCTTGTTCGTATACCTTGTCAAGAACGATGACGGATTGTTCGCTCGCGCAAATCATACCGTTGTCAAACGTCTTGGAATGGATGATAGAGTTTACCGCAAGCGTTACGTCGGCGGTATCGTCGATGATTGCAGGGGTGTTGCCTGCGCCCACGCCGATTGCCGGCTTGCCGCTCGAATACGCCGCCTTGACCATACCGGGGCCGCCCGTTGCAAGAATAACGTCAGCTTCTTTCATAATGAGGTTGGTCATTTCGAGGCTAGGCACGTCAATCCAATCGATGATACCTTCGGGCGCGCCTGCTTTAACCGCCGCGTCGAGAACGACTTTTGCCGCCGCAATCGTAGACTTTTTCGCTCTGGGGTGCGGGCTGATAATGATGCCGTTTCTCGTTTTGAGCGAAATGAGAGTCTTGAATATAGCGGTGGACGTCGGGTTCGTGGTGGGAATAACCGCCGCAATCAGCCCCAAAGGTTCGGCTATTCTAATTGTGCCGTACTCCTTGTCTTCCTCGATAACTCCGCAGGTTCTGGTGTTTTTGTAGGCGTTGTAAATGTACTCCGACGCATAGTGGTTTTTGATGATCTTGTCTTCGACAATGCCCATACCCGTTTCTTCAACCGCGAGTTTTGCAAGGGGTATTCTCATCTTGTTTGCAGCAACCGCCGCTTCAAAAAAGATTTTGTCCACCTGCTCTTGCGTGTAGGTTGCAAACACCTTTTGCGCCTTGCGAACGCGCGCTATGGCTTCTTCGAGTCTTTCTACGCTGTCGATAACGTTTCTTGCTTCCATACTTGCTTCTCCTATAACGATTATACAAATTTTGGGTTATCTCGTCGTATATTTGCCGATTCGATAACTATTTATCGATATAATTCTATCCAAACAAGCGTATGCTGTCAAGCGTTTTGCAACATGTATCAATAAATTTTTATCAATTAAAACCGACAAGTTTTCGTTTTTGTATCGTTTATCGGGCTTTGTACGGAATCGTGCTTCTTGCATTTCTTTTCTTTTTCGTTTTCCGCATGCGCGCGCACTATGCGCGCATTAAACATATTGATGTTGACTGCGTTTGCGATGTTTACTTATTTGCCGATTAGTCCTTTTTCAGTTTCAAAAGGAAGGACAAGACGTTTCTTGCGGTGCGTTGAAGTTCGGCGCGTTTCAGTCCGCCCTTCTTCAATGATTTGAGGGTCGAACCGTCGTATTTGCCCAAAACTCGCGAGCCGCCCGGCATAAGTACGTCAACTTGCGCGCGCACTCTGTACGCATTGTCGTCAACGCCTTTGAAGTCGGGATTTTTTGCTTTTTTCGTCCACCAGTCCGTCATAACGAGATTCTTATAGCCCCACTCATTGCGAAGCACGGTCGTGCAAAGGTCGTAGTTGTGATAGGAATACACGCCGTTTATTTTGTTGTAGGAAGTCATAACCGCAAGCGGATTGCTCTCTTTTATTGCGATTTCGAAGCCTTTGAGATAAATTTCTCTCAACGCGCGTTCGCTCAAACGACTGTCGTTGACGTATCTGAATCTTTCCTGATTGTTGCAAGCAAAGTGTTTTACGCAACTGCTCACGCCGCGCGACTGTATGCCCTTGACGATTGCGCTTGCGGTCTTGCCCGTAAGATACGGGTCTTCCGAAAAATACTCGAAGTTGCGGCCGCAAAGCACGTTGCGATGTATGTTCATTCCCGGTGCCAAAAGCACGTCCGAACCCTTTTCGACCATCTCGTCGCCAACGCACTCGTAGAGTTCTTTTGCAAGTTGTTCGTTCCACGCCGAAGCGATACAAGTTCCGCACGGAAGCAAACTCGCCTTTTGCGTAAGGCGTATTCCGCTCGGTCCGTCGGTTGCGGTTGCGGTCGGCACGCCCTTTGCTCTCAAACTCTCGCTTATGCCGCCGAAAACGCCCGCGTTACCCTTTGCGCCGAGAGGACTGTTCATACGCAAATCGCCGTGACAAAGGGTTTCGAGTTCCTCGTCGGAAAGCGTGGATATAAACTCGTCAATCGTCGCAACGCCGCGTTTAACGTCGTCAAACGATACGTTTAAGTCCTTGTTTTGCGCAATTTCGGTCGGCATATTCTTTTCTATGCGCTCTTTGAGATAGCCGCTTTGCGCCTTTACTACGCGGTTTTTCCAGCCGTAATTTTCAAGCGTGTATTCGAGGTTGTGCATAAGACGCTCGACTTCATCGTCGGTGAGTACGTCCATTTTTTGCTTGAACTCGGCAAAGGTTTCTTTGCCCGAGAACTGCGACAAATCCGCGCAGAGCGAGTTTGCCGAATCGTATCTTAACAGCACCGACAAATCCTTTTGCGGAGAACAAGCCGTGTGGCATTCGCTCGTGATTTTCTTGTCGAAACGCACGCTTCCCGCGCTCGTTGCTTCCCTCACGTTTTCGCCTGCGAAAAACTCGTAATCGCCGTATTCGAGAACCCAGCACGCCTTGTAGCCCGTCGCGCCTTCTTCGTCATAACTTGAAAGCGCGTACTCGCTTATATCGAAAGAAAATTCTTCTTCCGCTCCGCTTTCGAGTTCGGCGGTTTTTGCGTATGCGACGAGTTCGCGAGCAGGTTTTACGAGCATTCCGTCCGCCTTTTTGACATATATCTGCACGACGGTTTTGCCCTTGCGCTCGCCCGTGTTTTTGACTTTTGCAGTCACTCTCGCGCCGTTTTCCGTCTTTTCTACGCTTCCCGTAACGGCGAACGTCGTGTAGGAAAGTCCGAAGCCGAACGGATAAAGCACTTCTTCCTTTGCAAAGGTTTCGAAATAGCGATAGCCGACGAACACGTCTTCCTGATATACGTTGTAGTCCTTGAATCCGAACTGTTGCGACGGGTACAAATCGTAATTGACCGCTATCGTGTCGGTGAGTCTTCCGGACGGATTGACCTTGCCCGAAAGCACGTCGCAAAGGGCGCGGCCGCTTTCCATACCCCCTTGCCACGCAAGCACTATTGCCGAGATTCTGTCGCCGTACTCGTCGATTTGCGCAAAGTCGATTACGTTGCCCGTATCGAGGATAAGCACGACTTTTTCAAAGACCGAGCATACCTTGTCAAGCATTTTGAGTTCGTCGTCGGCAAGGTAGTAACTGCCTTTTGCGAGTTTTTGTTCTCTGTCCTCGCCTGCCGCCCTGCCTATGACGACGAAAGCGACGTTCGATTTTTCCCTCGCCTTTTTAACAAAATCAATATCGAGAGGCATTTCCTCGAAGCGGAAGGGCCAGTGTCCCCAGAATCCCTCGTCGGGAACGTGCTTTGCGCACCACTCGTCGTACGCCGCCATAACGTCGGCGTTGATATTTATGTCTTTTTGATGTTTGAGCCAAAGGGCAAAAGTGTTTTTGTAGGGCGCTTTCACGTCGCCGCCCGAACCGTATCCCACGCAAAACCAGTTGATTTGCGTGCGCCCGAACACCGCGACGTTATCCTCGCTCTTTATCGGCAAAACACCGTCGTTTTTAAGCAAAACGATACCCTCTGCGGCAAGTGCGCAAGCGGTATCTCTCATTCGTTTTGACGTGACCGCCATTTTGTTGTCCTGCACGTCGCCCGTCTTTTGAGCGGTGGGCGAAAACAGATTGACTATCTTGGAAATCAAACTCATATTTCCCTCTCTTATGGAATTTACAATTCCATTCTATTTGAAAAACGACAAAATGTCCATACCCAAAATAAAAAGACAAGCGAACAAAAAACACGCGCAATTTTCTTTGCGCGCGTACGGTTATTAGTTTGCGATTATTTGCAAGCAATCGTTTGGTGCGATTAACCGTTTTAGATTTTTCGTTTACGGTAATTTTCTTGCGATATTTTCGATATGCTATTGTGAGTATACGATTGTACGCTCAATCGAGGGGCGCGCCGCAAGCGGAACAGTTCGCGCTCTTTCCTTCGATGTTTTTCGTGCCGCAATACTTGCACTTGACGTAGGTGACTTTTGCGTTGTCTGTGTAGGAAACGTCCGCCTTTTGAGAAGATATGAGGTCTTGCAAAATCGCCTCGACGGTGGCGGGATTGTCGAGGTCTTCGAGGACGGTCGCCTTGCCTACGGAAGTGACGTAAATATCCCCCGCTTTGACGAGTTTGTCAACGAGACCGTAGCGAAGATTCACGGCGGCGATGTCCTTGTACCAGATGCTTTTGAAGTCGGCGGCAATCAAGCCTTTGCGAACGATGATGCGCTGATTGGTAAAAACGTACTCGGTGTTCTTCTGCCTTTTGCTCGCGGTTGCGCAGTTGTAAATCCAAACCCATACGGGCGTGAGATGCGCGACGAAAAATATGCAAAGAAAAGGAATTGCAACGGGCGGCAAAGCCGAAAAATTCATTGCGACCATAGCAATGAAAAATGAATCGAACGCAATCCATATAATCGCAATCGGAAGCATTTTCAAGACGTTGTTGAGCACGAACGCTTTCTTTTGCGGCTTGCCGTTCCACACTATTTTCTCGTTTTCGACGAGAACGTCTTGCACGTTTTCAGGCTCGTTTGCGCCTGCTTGAAAAAACTTTTCGTTGAGTTTCATATCGCACCTCTATATAATTATAGCAAACGTTTTCGATTATTTCAACCTATTACGCAGAGCATACGAAAAATCGCGCGAACGTTGCGCGCGATTTTAGATTTTGACAAAACACACGCTTTATAGTTGCGTTTTGTCTATATAAAGTGCTTGTGTTGCGATTATTTGCAATTCTTCACTCTGCCGAGCGTGGTGTTATCCTCGTTTCTTCGTCTAAGCGATTCGATGGGCGAGGGACTGTCCTCGTAACGATAGTCTTCGCCGAATTTGTCTATATGCGCTTCGATTACGCTGTGACTTGGCGTCATCTTTTCATTGGCGTTGACAATCTTTTGATACTTGAAAAATTCGGCGGAATCGTCAAGGTCGTTCACGCAAACGTAACCTTCTCTGTGCGCCGTGTTGCACACCGTGTTTGCAATGACGTCGCGGACGTAGTTTTTCGTGGATTTGAACGCCAAAAGTTCTGGAAAATTGCCGTCGGGAATGACCTCTTGCCATTCCTTTTTGCCGTACTTTTTCAAGCACTCGGCGGCTTTGTGCAAGTGCGCGATTTCCTGCAAGAGGCAGGTTTCCCAAATCTTTTTGATATGCTTGTCCGTTTCGTCCTTGTAGCAGGAATAGTAGACGTAGCACTCGGTGTACTCGTGGCAGAGCCAACCCTCGAGCCAACTTTGCTTGACGTCCATAAGCGAGCCGTATTGCGAAACGTGCTGTTCCTCGACCATTGCTATTTCTTGATACAAACGTCTGCCGAGGTCTGTTTCGTAAAATCCGCATTGATTCATATAGTAGTTCATCGTCTGCTGTTCGGCGGCAGTGATGATTGCGACGTCGAGTTTGGTTATCGGACTCGCCTTTTTGAAATCGACGGGCTTTTTCACCTCGTCTTTGGGGTAGCGGTGGTGGGTTATCGTGGGGCGCGCGGGCATAATCTCGGTGAGGTCGCCGACGAGATTCTCTGCGTGTACGCCGTGTTCCATATCGAGCAAATCCGCATAGCGATACAAGTGGTCGAAGTCCTCTAAAAGCGCGAAATTGAGTGCGTCTTTCACCCTCTTGTCTGGCTCGCGCATTGCGAGCATTGCGGTGAGTTCGACGGCAAGTTGCTCGTAGCCTATCGTAGTTTCGAGCACGGTTTCGTCTTTGGGCTTCAAACACGCGCCTATCTTTTGTTGCGCTTGCTCGCTTTTTCTGATGAGGGCGAGTTCCCTTCTCAAATCGTTGTCGGCGCAATGGCGGAAGAATTGATGCGAAAACCACACCGCCTCGTATTCCGCGCCGTTGGTGAGTATGCAGCGCAGTTTCGTGAACGGACTTACGTCGTTTTTGGAATAACTTTGCGGATACATGGTTTTCCAGTCGCAGAAGAGTTTTTCGATGTTTTCGGGTTTTTGTTCAAATGGGTTGAATGTCATATAAATATCTCCTTCTTTTATTTTGATATTGTTGCCAAAAAATCGAAAAATCATATCGAAAATCGAAAATAATCTTAACCGCGCCGAAATTACGCTACTTTTTGTTCGATAACGCCGCATTACACAAAAAAATATCGTACGTTTGTGCAAGAAAATCGCGCGAGTGTATTGCGCGCAAAAAACTATTGTGTTACAATTTGAATATAATACTAAGGGGGAAAATAAATGAATAATATACCCGATTACATCAGTTCGACGCGTATGCCCGCACCCACGCCCGACTCTATCGTGGAAAACGGCAAAGTGCATTTCGGCACTTTCGACGCGCCTTTCAAAAATCTCAATCTTCTCGACGCGGTAAAGCCCTGCGGCAAAAATATGCCCGACTTTATGAAGCCGTCAAGACTCGTCGAATGGGAAGCGTTTGAAGTTCATATGGACGAGGGCGCGCTCATCAGCGCGGTGTACAACATGGGTCCGATGGGATTTTCAATCTTCATTTGGTACGACAAAAAGGAAAACAAAATCTACAGTTGGCGCAACCTCGTTCCCAAAAAGAAGGCGCACGTCGCTTCTCAACTCGTGGACGACTACTGCTACTGCAAGACCAAAAACAGCGAGTATAAAATCGAAAACGATTTTCTAAGCGGCAAAGCGCACGCAAAAGGATTCACCAAAGGCAAAAACGGTGAATTTACAATCGATATAAGATTCGAGCGCATATCCCCTCTCGCAAACGGCGTTATGGCCCTTGCAAGAAACAAGGACGGCTCTTTCAAAAACGCTTTGTACAGCGAAAAGGACTTCTTCAAAGCAAGCGGCACGATAACCCTCAACGGCAAGGTGTACACCACCAACGAACGCTCGGTGGGTATCATCGACGACCACAAAGGCTACTATCCTTTCAACGCTCACTACGACTGGCTCACCACTATGGGGCAAATCGACGCGGACGGCGAAAAGAAATACTTTGCTTTCAACCTCACTCGCAATCAATCCGTCGACCAACACCGGTACAACGAAAACGTCATTTGGGTTGACGACCAATCTTTCCCGATGCCGCCCGTAGTGTTCACGCACGAAAACGGCAAGAAGAAAGCGAAAGTATGGTACGTCAAGGACGAAGCGGGCAAAGGACTCGTTGACATCAAATTTGAAATCAATCAAGTGTTCTATATGCCCATACCCTTGCTTTGCTACTACGCTCTTCCCTACGGCACGATAAGCGGCTACGTCACCGACACCGACGGAAAGAAATACGTCGTTGACGGAATGATCGGAATCGGGGAAGACAAGACGACGCATATGTGAAAATTTACGCATTTTTACGAGCGACCGAAGATTAATTCGGCCGCTCTTTTATTTGCGTAAATTTTCACATCACTTCGCGCAAACGATATTTTGCTATCAGTTCAAACACGGATAAATACTCACGCCGCAGTTTCGCGATATCGTTTGCTTGATTTACGCGCTTCGCGCGTTTTTTGTCGTCTTGTTTTTCACATCACTACCGCGCAGAGAATTTGCGCTATCAAATCTGGCAAGGGCAAAATATCCTACCGCAATTTCGCCAAATTATCTGCTTGGTGGCGCACTTCGTGCGCTTTTTTATTTGCGTAAATTTTCACATCACTCATTGCTCAAACGGCGCTGCGGTGATATCAATCGCCCGCATCGTCATTCAGAGCGTAGCGTGGGAATCTCCTAAATAGAAACGCAAACTTTTGGGGCGATTGTCAAAAACCGCACTTGTTTTCGCAATCACTAACCGCGCAGATAGAAAACGTATTTTGAATCTCATTTATCTGCTTGTCATTGCAAGGAACAACGAATGTTGCATGTAGGTCAAGGCGAAAGCGCATTTCGCTACGCTTGATTCTCACGGTCACTTCGTTCCCTCGCAATGACAATGGAAGATTCAACTCTTTTGCTTGCGGCATATCGCTTTTGCCTTATATTGCATATGGCAAAATAAAAATCCGCCAGCCTAATGTAAACCCAAAAGTTTGGACAAAAATGTAAAACTTTTGGGATGCACTTCAACTTGGCTGGTGGATTTTTATTGTCTATAATGATCGCTATTTGTCCTATTGCTTGAATATTGGTCCTGCCAAGCGATTTTCGGTCGGCCTCTATATTTATTTTATAAAGTATATAATATAACCGAATATTCCTTATATTCCTTGTTCTTTATATTCCTTGTTCTTTTTTGCGGTTTACGCAAATTGTTTCAAGAGTGCTTTGACGTACGGCCCGAGCAAATCCCAGTCCACGCCGACCATACCGTGATTTTCGCCGTCGAGTTCGACGAGTCTGTCGCCGAGCGCGGCTATGTATTCTTCCGTTGCGGTGTTACCGCCGATTGAACTGTAATACGGCACTGTGCCGTCGCCCCACTTGTTTTGCGCGCCGCCCGCCGTTATAAGTTTGTAGGTGTACTTCACGCAACCGTAATCGTCGTAGAGCACGTTGCCGTTCTCGTCCTTTTGCGTGGTGAGTTCGAGATTTGTGATAGTTTTGCTTCCGCCCGTGCCGAGGAAGTAGTAGGAATTGACCTTTTCGCTTGCAATCTTGCCGTCGATGAACATATTGTCAAAGTATTCGTCGAGGTTTGCGGCAAAGTCTTTGAGGCGATCGCCGTATTTGTCCGCAGGTTGATTTCCTTCCGCCTTGACTCTTGCGTACTCTGCGCCGTCTTCGGATTCTTTGATTTCCTTTTTGGTGCGAGGCAAGAGGTATTTTGCCCAGCGCATAGATTTGTAGAGGTCGTAAAGTTCCTCTTTTGTTTCGATTGCCTTTCCGTCAACGGTGATTGCGGGGTTTTGCTCGTCGTACTGATCCGAACTTATCAGTTGCCAAGACGGAACGAGGGACATAAGTCCGATATTATTGCGGAAGAAGTCGCCGAGTTTTCCGTTTACGACGTCGTCCACGATTGCGTACACGTCAACGGGAAGTCCGCTCAAATCCATACCGCCGAGGAAATTGTCGACGTACACGTCGGGGCAAGCCATAGCCGCCAATGCGTCGAACGAGCCGAGCGTTGCGGGCGCAAAACCCATATAAAGTTTGACCTTGTTGCGGTTTGCTTCGCTTCGCGCAAGATAGTTGTTCACAACGGGCGCGCCCATACTGTGCGACATAAATATGACTTCTTTGTAACCGCTCGAATCGATAAAACTTTCAAGTTCCGCCGCACTCTTTGCAGGTGACATACGCCAGTCTTGATTGTAAACCATAACATCGTAGCGATCGCCGTAGTCTGCTTGAATGTTGTCTACGAAACTCTTGTAAATTCCGAACGCGCCGTAACTTACGTCAAGCGCCTTTCCGTTTGCGTCTTTGGGCAAGCCGTTTGCGGGAACGATGTTCGGATTGTAGGAATTGCCCTCGTTGTCGAGAGTGAGATTCCAAAGCAAACTACCCTCTTTGTAGCCTACCGCGCTCCCCACGAGTTTAACGATTTCGGAAAACTCGTCTTGAAAATGCGTTGCCAAATCGGACATCGACATCTCGCCTTTCATAACTTTCACGGCGTCCACTTCGGTTTTGAAAGGTTCCCAAACCGCTTCGCCCGTTTGCTTGTCGTAAAGTCCGCCGCCGAACAACGCCGTGACGTATATTATCGCTTTGTCGTTTTTCTTCTCGTCTTTATCGTCGCACGCATAAAGCGCAAGCGCGGATACGAGCACGCACAAAATCAAAACGCTCGCGATTACCGTTCTTTTTGTCTTCATAATTTTCCCTCTTTTATAAAAACACGGGTTTTATCGTTGCAATCTCGCAAGATAAAACCCGCTTTTTCGCATATATCGTTATTTCGTGACAAGATAGAGGCGAAGCACCTCGCTCGTCTTTTCGACCTCTTTCGCGCAAAGTTTTCTTGCGTTCAAAGCCTTTTTGAGCCCCGTCCAAATCGCCTTTATCATAAGCGAATCTCTTGCGTCGAGAGCCGCCGCAAAGCCTTCGAGCATAACCATAAATTCCGCTCTTTCGTTCTCGTCCATATCCGTTTCTTGAAGTGTGTTGTACATCGCGACTATGAGATATTCCGTCTGTTGATGAAGTCCGCTCGAAGCAAATTCCACCGTGCGTTCGACGGCTTGGGGTTCTTCCTCTATGCCGTCCACCACAAGCGATACGAGTGCGAGTTTGAACGGCTCGACAACACGCAAGCAGAACTGCTCGAAACTTGCTTGCTTTGTTTCTTCGGGGAAATACTTGGACGAAAAACTTACGATGTCCATACCGTCGGCGTCAAATTCGACGAGCATATTCGACACGAGCGCAACGAGCGTTTTGGGATTTTTGGGAAGTCTGAAAACGTCGCTGTCGCCGAGTTTCGCGCAGGCTTTTTTCTTTTCCGCTTCGTAGTCGAAACCTTGACTGCATTTTGAAAGCACCGAACGAAATTCGGGATAAAACGCCAGACATTTCAAGACGGGTTTAAGTTTTCTGTCAACGAAAATGAGGTTTGAGTTTGTTAGGTCCTCAACCGCGCACACGAGAGCGTGTACGCCTTCGCCATTGTAGTTCATATGCACCTACGATTATTTTAATGATATCGCCTATGGCGATGATATCACTTTGTGATGAAATCGTGCAATTTCGCACGATGATATCCAAACTTCGTTTGGGTTATGGAATATTCAAATATTCCGCAACTGCGTCGCAGACGCAATTTCATTTGCGCTATGCGCAAATTTCACTGCCCGTAAGGGCAATTTCACGCACGCTTGCGTGCATTTCATTGTGTCAAACAGCGCGTTTGTAAAACGCAATATTTGCGCTGACGCAGTATCACGCCAAATAGTGCGTTTGTAAAATGCGATATTGAGATGAAGAACAAGGAAACAATGCTTGAATGGCAACCCTAATTTACAAATCGTAAATGAGTTGACAGACAAGCGTTGTTGACACAGTTATTCGCTCAATAGCACATTTTACCACTTGTTGTGGACTTTTTCTGCAAAACCAAGTTCATTATCCAACTCGATTACAGTGCCGTCGTCGAGTACGCACTTGCCGGATATGTAGCCGAAAACTTGGTGAGGTATCATACACATAACTTTGAGGTCAAAGGGTTCGTAACGGTCGATGAGAGGATGGAAGGTGCAATCGAGACGTCCGTCGTCGGATACGAATTTCCAGTCTTCCATATAGCGGGGATCGCCCTCTTTGTCGCCGGGAATGATAAACTCGGTGCGACCGATTTTGTGGGATTTGCCGTTGTAGAACAGCATATCTTCGCTTGCGGCGGTGGTGTCGCCGAAGCCGTAGCCGATGTTCCAACCGAAAGTCGAACCGTCTTTGAGGCGAGTTTGCAAACTGCCCCAGTACCAAGTGTTGTCGTACGTCCATACGCCGCGACCCCAGTCGAGAGTTGCGAGGCTGTCCGCGCCGTCGAACTTACATTCCTTATCGCCGAGCCAGAAACTGCCTTCCGCTCTCATACAGTTGATTTTTTGGTTGAAATAGAAGTGCCCTTTCTTGTTGAACGGCGTTGCGATGACCATGCTTTCTTCGGGAACGTCGGTGATGACGATGTCCCATTTGACATCCGTGCCGAACTTGTCGGCGTTGGGATATACCCCCGTAAGGCGACGTTTTTCGCCGTCGTTTTCAAACTTCATTTCGACTTTGCCGATTTTGAAACCGCAATCGCCCTTTTCGCTCGTGCGAGGCATATTGAATTTGCCCATCGGGAAAAGGCATATTGCGGAATTTGTGAATTGCGCGGGGGTCACGAAGTCAATAACCGAAAGGCTGAGCGCGCCCACGAAGCCCATATCGCTGATGGTGAGGCAAAGAGCGAACTCTTTGTTGGAAATATAGTAATAATCCCACTCTTTGAGGCGGGTTTTCTTTGCCGTAACGTTTTCGCGATTGTAGTTGTAAAGCATTTTTTTGGCAAAGCCCGGTTCGGCAATATTGCCTTCGACGTTCAAAAGATCGGTGGGTTTGGTGATTTCGTTTTGCATAATCTACCCCTATAAATATTATTGTAAAAGTATTTTAACACATTTATCTCGTCAATTCAATACGAAAAAGCGGCAAATACCACAAAAAATCAGTCGATTTCGCGGACGTAAGGTTGCGCCTCGTAACCCTTTTTCACCGTAAGACGAGGATTGTAACGTTTAAGCACGGCGTACGTCACGAGCGAGCCGACCACGCACCAACTGCAATCGGTGGGCAAAAACACGGCGCAACCCGCCATCCACGCCTTTGACATAGACATTGCCGTGCCGACGTAGTAGTTGAGCATAAGGTACATATAAAACACGCCCACCGTATACACGATTGCGAGCGAGCAGAACGCGCCGAGCAAAAGACGGAAAACGTTTAAGCGTGCGTCGTTTTTGAGACCTCTCGCCACGAATCCGCCGACGGGCGCGGCAATCAAAAATCCGAGAATATACCCGAACGTCGGTTGCAAAACGTACGCAAATCCGCCGCCCGCCGAAAACACGGGTATGCCGATAAACCCCATAACAATGTATATCGCAACGCACGCAAACGAGTCGAGTCCGCCGAGCATAAGAGACGCGAACATACAAAACGCAAACTGCATAGACACGGGCACGATTCCTATGGGGAATTTGACGAACGCACCCACGATTATAAGCGCGACGAACACCGCAATGCGCACTATACGCAGCGTTCTCGACGCTGCTGTTTTGTTTGATTTGGATTGTATTTTTTGCGATTTTAACATTTTATTCTCACCTCGCCCGAATCGAGCGTTTCGATTTGTCCGTCTTGATATTCGACCACGAGTCTGCATTTTTCGTCTATATCGCAAACTTTCGCCGTTCTATCCTCTTTTTCGACTTTGCACACGGTCACGATTTTGCCGATAAGCATAGAAAGTCGTCTGTACTCGTCCGCTATCCTCTGCTTGTCGAAATTTGAAAGCAATTCATATATATTGTCGAGGGTTTTGGCGATAATTCTGTTTCCGACGTCGAAAACACCCTCGCCGACAATACCTATCCTGTCTTTTACGCTTTGCTCGAATCCGTCCTTCGGCTCGAAAAGGTTTATGCCTATACCCATAACCACTCTGTCGATATTTGACGAAACCTCGCTCGCAACCGCCTCGCAAAGTATTCCCACGCACTTTTTGCCGTCGACAAGCACGTCGTTGACCCACTTTATTTGCGCGTTTTTGCCGCAAATATCGCAAATTGCGTTTGCCGTCGCAACGGCGCAAAGAGGGGTGATATATTCCAACTTTTCTTCGTCTACGTCCGCAACCGCGCTGAAATACGCGCCGCAGTCCTTGGGCGAAAAGAATTTGCGCTCGAATCTGCCTCTGCCGCCCGTCTGCTCTCTTGCAACGACGACGAAATTAGATTTTTTGCTTTCCTTTATCTCGTCTTTTGCGGTGAGGTTCGAGGATTTAAGCGTGGCAAAAACCTCGACGTCGAACGGCGAGGTAAGATATTGGCATATACCCTTTTTTGTCACGGCTTTTTTCATCGAGCAAATTGTAACACGACTTTGACGCTAAACGGTCGATTTTATGAAATAAATTTTCATTAAAAGCAAAAAACGAAAATCGTCGAACAAATTATGCCTGCAAGCGCACTCGCAAAAAAAGCGTCCGACCGGAATCAATGCATATACACTTTTTATGCGCCTCGATATACGCCATATAAAAAATCGCCTTAGATTATTCTATGAAATTTCGACGGAATCCGACTCTTTTTCGATAGATTACGCATACTATGCGTATGAAAGCCAAACGAATAACATGCGCGGCGGTTTGTTTCGCACTCGCCTTTTGCGCTACGATAATAATAGGGGGACTAAGTATGCCCGACAAAGTTTTTGCAATCGACGAGGAAAACGAGGCGTATAGACTCATCGCGCATTTTTCGACGTACTACGGCGACAGCAAGCAGAACAGAAAGGACAACGTAGCCCTTGCGGCTCGCAAAATAGACGGACTCGTGCTTTATCCCGAGGACGAGTTTTCTTTCAACGACGTCGTGGGAAAGCGCACGATTGAAAACGGATTCAAAACCGCGTACGTCATTCAAGACGGCGATTTCGTCGAGGGCGTGGGCGGCGGCGTATGTCAAGTATCGAGCACCCTTTACAACTGCGCGTTGCTTGCAAACCTCGCAATAACTTGCGTAAGGGCGCATTCTCTGCCCGTAAGTTACGTCGCGCCGAGTTTTGACGCTATGGTGTCGAGCTCAAGCGATTTGAGATTCGTCAACACGCTTTGCGCGCCCGTAACCTTGCGTATGAGCGCAAACGGAAAGTATCTTCGCGCCGAGATTTACGGCGTAGGCAAATTCGACATAAAGCGTAGGTCTATGACTCTCGGCTCGATACCTTTCGAGGTGGAATACCGCGACGACGACACCCTCGAACAAGGCAAAGAAGTCATCGACATCTACGGCAAAGAAGGTCTCAAATCGCAAGGCTGGCTCGACTACTACCAAAACGGAAAACTCGCAAAATCCGTGCTGGTGCGCTCGGACAACTACGCGCCCCAAAAACGAATTATTCTCAAAGGAACGAAAACATCACCGTTGACAGACGCGCCGCAATAGCGGTATAATTCAGTCATCAAACAAGGATGGTTTTCAAGTTTATGGATTTTGAGAAAAACTTTCAGCAATGGCTCGCTTCGGACGAACTCAGCGACAGCGACAAGGCTCGCCTTGCTTCCCTTACACAAGAAGAAAAGAAAGAAATGTTTTTCTGTCCGTTGCAATTCGGCACGGCAGGTATGCGCGGCGTACTTGATTTGGGAACGAATCGTATGAACGTCTTTACCGTAAGACGCGCGACGAAAGGTCTTGCCGAGTACATAAAAACTTTGGGCGCGGAAGCAATGGAAAGAGGCGTAGTCATATCCTACGACACCCGCCGTTTTTCAAGCGAATTTTCAATCGAAGTTGCAAAAGTGCTTGCCGCAAACGGCATAAACGCATTATTGTTCGACACCGTTCACCCCGTGCCTATGTGCTCGTTTGCAATCCGTCACCTAAATGCGATCGCAGGCGTTATGATAACCGCTTCGCACAATCCCAAAATCTACAACGGATACAAAGTTTACGGCGAGGACGGCGCGCAGATGTCGCCCGAATCGACGAATAAAGTGGTCAAATTTATAGACAAAACCCCTTATTTCGGCATAAACGAGGTTGACGCCAATCTCACCGCCGACAATATAAAAGGGCTTGACAACGTGAAAGTGCACGAGCATATCACCGTCATCGGCAAGAGCGTGGACGAAAGTTATTTCGACACGATTAGCAAACTTTCGCTCTCGCCCGAAGCGGTCGAAAAGTTCGGCAAAAACGTAAAAATCGTCTACACCCCGATTCACGGAAGCGGCTATATCCCCGTCACCACAATTCTCAAAAAGATGGGTATCACCGTCAACGTCGTGAGCGAACAGGCACTGCCCGACACCGAGTTTTCGACCGTGCGCGTCCCCAATCCCGAAGAAGCGGACACCTTGCGACTCGGCGTTGAACTTGCAGACAAAATCGGAAGCGACGTCGTCATCGGCACAGACCCCGACGCGGACAGAATGGGCATTGCAATCCGCAACGACGAGGGCAAATTCGTGTTGCTCAACGGCAACCAAATCGGCGTGCTTCTTGCAAACTACATCTTCCTTCGCAAAAAAGAAACCGGCACTATGCCAAAAAACGGCGCGCTCGTCAAAACTATCGTCACCACCGAACTCGCTCGCGCATTGGCAACGAGTTATGGCGTAACCACTTTTGACGTGCTGACCGGCTTCAAGTTTATCGGCGAAAAAATCAAGGAATGGGAACAAAGCGGCGAATACACCTATCTTTTCGGATTTGAAGAAAGTTACGGTTCTTTGGTAGGTACTCACGCACGCGATAAGGACGCGGTCGTTGCAAGTATGATGTTTGCCGAAATGGTGTGTTATTTCGACTCTGTCGGCAAACGCGTTTACGACGTACTTCAAGACATCTACAAACGATTCGGCTACTACGTCGAAAAAGCGCGTTCGATAACCTTCGGCGGTCTTGACGGTATGCAAAAGATGGCGGACATTATGGCGCAAATCCGCTCTACTCGTTTCGAGGAAATCGACGGCACGAAAGTGCTTGCTCAAAGCGACTTCGTAACGCGCAAAAAGACTTATGCGGACGGCAAAGTCGAGGACATCACCCTTCCCCAAACCAACGCTTTCAAACTTCACCTTGAAAACGGCGACTGGATTTGCGTACGTCCGAGCGGCACCGAACCCAAACTCAAATTCTACGTTGCGACGAGCAAGCCGACCGAGTCCGCCGCCACCTCAAAAGCGGAAGCCTACCTCGCCTATATGGAAAACTCGGTGAAGTAAACTTTATATCCCGACGTTTCCGCAAATTAAAAAGCAAAAAAAATCAAAAAATCAACATCGAAAAAATCAACGAAAAACCGCCGAAAATCGGCGGTTTTTTATATGCTTTTATATGCGATAACAATTAAAACGATTCGTTTTTATTCCCCGTCCCAGAGGTGTTTTGACAAATCGACGTAGCCGTCATCGTCCACTTCCACACCGTCGGCGCGAAGAAGATTCGCTTGCACGTCGGGTCCGCCAAACGCAAATGCGGGCGCACATCTGCCGAAACGATTGACCACTCTGAAACACGGGATATGTTCGGGATCGGGGTTGAAATGCAACGCATATCCGACGGCACGCGAAGCGCGAGGCGAGCCGCACAAACATGCGATTTGCCCGTATGTCGCAACCTTGCCGTGAGGTATCTTTTTGACTTGTTCGTATACTACGTCGTAAAAACTCATAATTCTATTATTTGTACAATCGAGCGTTTATATATCGATTTTGCGATAATAAAATCTCGTTTTTGCCATCAAATTATATTCCGTTCTTTGAGGAACGCTTCAAGAATCTCGGCGGCGTCACCGCACATTCTTGCGCAAGGTCTCGTCTTGTAATACTCGGGCGTGCGCTCGTCGGGCATGGGATTCGTAGTCGCTCTCGCACCGAGAATCTCACGACATATTATGGACGTGTTGCGCTCTTTGAAACGGCGAGCGAGTTCTTGTATGCGCTTGTAGTGTTCGGCTTTTTGCAACTGTGCGTTCTCTGCCGTCGGGTCGAAATAGCCTTCCAAAAGTCCTTCCACGATGAACATACCGCTCACCGCGCCGCACACTTCCCGAAGTCTTCCCATTCCGCCGCCGAAAGACGAACATAGGCGCATTGCTTGTTCGTCGTCAAAACCCGTTACGTCCGCAAATGCTTTGACCACCGCTTGCGCGCAACTGTAACCTGTCACAAAGTTTGATTCTGCTAATTCACGTTTCGTCATATATAGATTTCAGTAGGTTTTACAGAGTTTACCCTAAATAAAATCCCCCCCTTCCTCACGTGTTTGGACTTCGGCGTTTGCGAGGCAATCCGCCTCGTTCGCTTTGGCTACAACACATTCACTG
>DKCG01000011.1 GCA_002449145.1 Christensenella sp. UBA6880
CTCGCCGCCTTGCGGCTCGTGGTTCGTCTTCGAACGGGCAGAGTAGTAGTACAAGAACGCTTCGAATGAGTGTCCGTTAAAAGTCCGCTCTACAAGTTCGCGTACAATGGTTTCATCTCGTCTTCGAATATGCAGATTCCGTGTACGAGTAGCCTTCGAATAAGTTTCGGATTAAGGCTTCGCCTTCCACAATTATTAATTATTAATTATTCATTATTAATTACTCACAAACGTTTGACAATTCTCTTGCATTTTGGTAAATTTAATGTCGAGCCGCTCGAAAGTGGTTTTTAAGTCAATCAAAGATTGCACCTATGTCGGCGAGACTGGTTAGAGGAGGTAAAAACAATGTACGCAGTAGTTGAATGCGGAGGCAAGCAATACAAGGTTGAGAAAGATATGCTCGTCAAGGTCGAGAAAATCGACGCTGAAATCGGCGACGTCATCGAACTCAAAACTCTTATGCTCGTCGACGACAACGGAAACGTTAAAGCTGGACAAGACGCACAATCCGTAAAGGTCAGTGCAAAAGTCAACGCACAAGACAAGTTTCCCAAAGTTTACGTTTTCCATTACAAGTCCAAAAAGAACATCAGAAAGCGTCAAGGTCATCGTCAACCGTACACCGAGTTGAAGATTGTTTCAATCGAGGGTTAAGCGATGGTCAAGGTCAAGTTCTCGACACAAGACGGGAAGTTCGTGGGTGTTGAATGCAGTGGGCATTGCGAGTATGCCGAAGAGGGCGCGGACATAGTGTGCGCGGCGTTAAGTTCGGTAGTGCAAACGGCGGTGCTTGGCATTATGCACATAGTGGGCGTGAACATAGCGTATGAAACCGACGCAAAAGACGGTTATCTGTACGCGATGTTGCCAAAGTCAATGACTTCCTCTCAAGCGCACGACGCGGACGTGATTTTGAGAACTGCTTATCTAGGGGCGTCCGACCTCTATGAAAACTTTTCGGACTTTATAACATTGGAGGTAGAATGATTATGTTTATGAATATACAATTATTCGCTCATAAGAAAGGAACGGGTTCTTCGCACAACGGTCGTGATAGCGAATCCAAGCGTCTGGGCCCCAAACGCGCTGACGGTCAATTCGTTCTCGCAGGCAACATTCTTGTTCGCCAAAGAGGTACGAAGTATCATCCGGGCAACAACGTTTCAATCGGCAAAGACGATACGTTGTTTGCGCTTATCGACGGCGTTGTGAAATTTGAGCGTGTTGGAAAAGACAGAAAACAAGTTTCCGTTTACGCACAAGAGCAATAACAGTCAAAACGAAACCGCCCGAATTTAGGGCGGTTTTTTCTATAATAAACACGCGCATACGCATGCGCACGTACGCAAAAGTGCGCGTGCAATATATTGAATGAAATATCTTGCGCGCACGGCAATATACTTAACTATGAACCAAATCGAATTTTCAATTCCCAAAACGCCGACTTTCGATATCGGACAGACTCTCGATTGCGGGCAGGTTTTTCGCTTCGTGCAGGAGGGCGATACGTTCAGGGTTTGCGCGAAAAACCATATGGCGCGCATAACCGACGAGGGCGGCGAGTACGTCGTAAAGTGCGACGACAAGGACTTTTTTGAAAAATATTTCGATTTCGACACCGACTATGCGGCGATTCAGGCAAAAGTCGCAGACAACGGATTTGTGTCCGACGCAATCGAGTACGGCAAAGGGATTCACATTCTTCGTCAAGACCCGATTGAAGCGATTTTTTCATTTATCGTGTCGCAAAACAACCATATTCCGAGAATAAAAGGCATAATCGAGCGTATATGCGATTCTTTGGGTGAAGATATGGGCGAATACCACGCTTTTCCGAGCGTCGAGAAACTTGCGAGCGCAGGCTCGGACTTTTATGCGAAAATAGGCGCAGGGTATAGGGCGGAATATCTCGACAGAGTTGCCAAAACTATGCTTGACGAAAACGTCGACGAGTGGAAAAAACTCTCTACGCCCGAACTGCGCGCAAAACTTTTGTCCTTGCACGGCGTTGGTAGAAAGGTTGCCGATTGCGCGTTGCTGTTCGGTTTTTCGCGCTTTGACGTGTTTCCCGTCGACACTTGGATAAAAAAAGCGTTCGAGAGCGAATACGAGGGCGTTTCGCCCGAAAAAATGTCCGATTTGCTCGTTGAAAAGTACGGTGAAAACGCCGGCTTCGTTCAGCAATGGGCGTTTTATTTCAAAAGAGCAAAAAAAGTATAGACAAAACGCTTTTTTTGTTATAAAATGAGTTTATCAATATAAAAAGACTATTACAAGTCCGCTTTGTGCGACTTGAAAGAGGAGAAGAAGATTATGGCAGCAAGCAAAAAATATGTAGTTCTTGCAGACATCGAAAGCGTCAGAGTTCCTTTCAGCGTGTTTGAATCCGCTCTTGAAGAACTTTCTCGCATCGGTGAAATCGCAGCGTGCAAATTCTACGGATATTCCGCAAAACGTACCAAAGACTACGGCGAGTTCATCCAAGAAAACAGTTACGACGCACTTTCTGCGCTTCCCAAAAAGAGAAAAGGCAAACTCGACCTTCGTCAAGTTATCGACGCGGCAAGACTTGCTCAATTCCCCAACATCGACGGTTTCTTCCTTATCTACGGAAACGGCGACATCACTCCGCTTATCGCTTACTTGAAAGCATACGGCAAAGACGTCGTTGCAGGCGTCATCGAACCCGACAAGAATTCCGTTCTCTGCAACAAGGTCATTATGCTCTACGCAAAAGCGACCACGCAAACCGTGCTTAACGCAGGCTACAAGAAGGTCAATGCGGCACCCGTCGTAAAGAGAGCGGCACAACCCAAAGCGGCACCTGTTCAACCCGCACCCGCACCGCAACCGGTTTACCAACAACCCGTGCAACCCGTATATCAACAACCCGTTACGCCTCAACCTGCACCCGTTGCACCCGCACAAACTCAACAACAAAGCGAAGAAGCGGCACAAATGGCATTGCTTCTCGAGCAATTCAACAAAATCATTGCAAGCGACAATTGAGTTTAAATTATCAACGAATCAATCAAAAATCCCGCATTTTGCGGGATTTTTGATTGATTTTCAAAGCAAAATGTTTGCGGTGACGGAACGCGAGCCGCAAGGCGGCGAGAAAGCGAGCGTCGAGCTTGACG
>DKCG01000032.1:0-31214 GCA_002449145.1 Christensenella sp. UBA6880
GCTGGATTCCCACGGTCACTTTGTTCCCTCGGAATGACGTATGGAAGATTTGGTTTTTATCCGTTTGTCATTGCAAGAAGCAATAAAATTGCGACGTGGCAATCAAGGCGAAGCCGCATTTACTCAATCAGATTATCATAAATCAAAGAGTAAGTCGTCGAAGCCTTGTCAACCCAACTTTTGTACAGATACTTTGCAAGTTGGCGGTTGGCAACCACGAGTTTCAATTCCATAAGGGTGGTTATGTCGTTGTTGATTCGCATAATCACGGTGTAAGTGCCGTCGGCGTTTTTGGAATAGTCGCAAAAATAGGATTGACGTTTCTTGAAACGCATACGGTTGTCGCGAGCGTACTGCACGATTTCGTCGCGAATGGACGAGGGAATTTTGGTGAAGAACAGCGAAAGGCAACTCACCCCGTCTTGCGTGATGCCCAGCATATCGCTTTTCGGTACGCGGTAGATGAGGTTGGTGTCCAGAAGTTCGGACAAATACTGCTTACATTCCATATACGACAGCCAGTTGTTGTCGGACGAGCATATGTCGAGAATCGTCGTTTCGGCAAGGGGAATTGCCATTTTGTCGAACACGAAAAGAATGACAAGTTTTTGCACCTTGCTGTCGAGGGATTGATTCGAGCCGAAACCTTCTTGCATATATTCCATCGCGTTCCTCAAAAAAAAATCAAAATCCGCTTATGCCTTGCAAATAAGAGCAATGCGGAAGCGATACGATATATTACATCGTATTTTTGAGGAAAACAAGCGCAAAAGCAAAATTTTTGTCGAAATACAATTTGTTGTAGTGGGAAGCGTGTTTAGACACAATGCTATTCACGCTGTGTGTAGGAAGATTTTGAATTTCCGCTTGTCATTGCGAGGAACAATAAAATTGTGACGGGGCAATCGAGGCGACAGCCGCATTTCGCTTTGCTTGATTCCCACGCTACGCTCTGAATGACGCAAGGGCGGGAACACCCGCACCCGATTTGTATTTCGCTCCGCTTGATTCCTACGTCGCTTCGCTCCTCTGAATGACACAAGGAGAATTCGGATTATGTTTGTCCGCTTGTCATTGCGATTGCTATCACCGCAACGCAGTATCAAAAAAATGCGCCGAAGGCGCACATCAAGCAGATAATTTGGCGAAATTGCGGCGAGAGGTTTTGTCCGTGCCCAGACTGATAGCGCAAATTCTCTGCGCGATAGAAATTTCGAGAACAAGTGCGGTGCTGTGCAATCGCCCCAAAAGTTTTCGCTTCTATTTAGGGGATTCCCACGCTATGCTCTGAATGACAATATGGGCGATTGCTATCACCGCAACGAAGTTTGAGAAATTGACTGTTGACATTGTTTTGGATTTCGTGTAATATTGTAGATGTATAAGAATTTGCGCACATATGCGCGCGATGAGAGCGCGTATGTGCATACACCAACACCCGAGGTGGATATTATGAGAAATGGCAACAAATCAAGACAATTACTCTCGCTCGCAAGACTCGTTGTACTCGTGCTCTGCTTTACGCTCGTATTTGCGACCGTTCTTGTCGGAATCGACGGCATTGACTCGGCAAGCGATACTATGGCAGAAGCAGTAACTGCGGATAAGGGCGGCGCAACCCCCGTAGATTTGGGAATCACCGCTTCCAACTTTACTTATTCTGCAAGTTCAAAAAGTTGGTCGTATTCGAGAAGTTTGTCGAACATCAGTATCAGCGGTGCGGAAAACACTGGCAACGTCAGCGTTTACAAACCCGAAGATACGGATATTGACGTAAACATATCTGCCTCGAACAATACGTATTCGGTGCAGGCGGACGCACTTGCGACAAAGTATATTCAAGTCACTTCGCGTATCAACTTTGACGTCGGTGACTTCGTAAGAACGATGGCGAGCCAAGGCGTATGCACCGTCAAGGTCACGATTGACGCAAGCGTGAGTTTCGAGGGCGGAAGCAATAAGCAATCGGGCGCACTTGCGGTTTCGGGCAACTTTAAGGCATCGAATCAAGAAACGAGAGACCCTTATGCGACCACGATTACGCTTACCAAAGATAAATCTTACGTCGCTTTTGAAACGTATTCCACTGCGCAAAACCAAACCATTTTTACGTCTAAAATTAAACATAGCGTAACGTTCAAAAGCATTAAAATAGAAATTATCCACGGCGCAAAAGACGGTTCTGCGCCTATTGTTTCTTCTAAATACGACGGCGTTGCGAAGGACTACGTACAAGGTCAAAGCGGATCCGGATATGCGCCTTACATCACAAATACTATCGACGCAAGCAATAAGGAAAAATTCCCCGTTTTTTACGATTCAATCAAAAACAAACTCAAACTCGACTCGGTGACCAACGGTTCGGGTAAGTTGGCATCCTACACGAGTTCTTATCTCAAAGATACAAGCGGCAACAATTTGACAGTGCCTAACACACAGATTCCTTATTACAAATTTGCGCAAACCGAGTTTGTGGATACGTTCAACTATACCGAATACGATTCTTTGGAAACGGCGGCTATCGCATACGGGAACGTCGCAACGAAGTTTATCGGCATCGGTGACAAGACCGTGAATATTTCCTCGGACGGCAACATAACGTGGAGCGACAGGAGCGGCGTCGATTCTCGCGTGTCGGGCATAGGAAAAGTCAAAATCGGCAACACCGAGTTTGACATGTCAAATTCGGCAGATGTCGGCAAAGCAAAAGAAATCACCGTCACGGAAACCAATGGCGAGACTCAAAGTAAAAAGAGCGTCGGTTACGCAATCGTAAAAAAGACCAACAGTGCAAGAGTTGTCGTTTCCGTTTATTTCACGGCAAACTGCACATTGGAAACCATTGTTACAGACAAGGGCGGCAAGTCGGTCACAACCACTCTTAACGTTTCGGGTATCGACACTACTTCGCCGAGCGACGAAAAGCACACCGACACAAACATCTCTTTTGAAAATTATGTCGGCTCGGATGTTTCGACTTTGGACTGGTTCCGTCAAAATTTGTTGACGGCAAACGGAGAGTTTACAATCGACGAGGACGATACGGCGGCAGGCTATTCGCCGTACCTTTGGTTCTACACCGTTGACAGAGCGGACAGCATTTCCGCACTCAACGCAAAAACGATCAGACAATTCGCAACGTATGCGGACGTCAAGTCGGCGGGCATATTGCCTATTGCTGTGGGCGAACTCACGTCGTTCACATATGACTTTGAAAGAGGGGCGGCATTGACCGTTGACGGAAAGACGTATCAGGGCAATCCGTCGGATATGGCTGCCGCAAAGGGGCACGGATATTATAGATTTACCTTCTATATGTTCGACCTTGCAGGCAATAAGGGCAGCGAAAAGTCGTTCGTTATGAAAGTGGACTACGACAAGCCCGAATACACGCTCGATTTCACGTACGATAAAGACGGTAAGAGCGAAACCGTTCTCGCAAAGGAAAACGGCAAGTGGGCAACGGGCGACGTAACTCTCAAATTTGCTTTCACCAAGGGCGGTTTTTCCGGATTCACGTTCAGATTTGAGGATTCGAGCAGCGTGATGCACGCATTTGTCATCGACACCGACGGCAACTTTGTCCGCTATATAACCGCAAAAACAACGACCGATGTAAAAGACAACAAACATACAATCAATATCAACGGTCAGAATATAACCGTCGAATATAAAGACGGCGCATTTGTGTTCGGCATACCCAAACCCGAAAAGGGCAAATTCTTCTACGAATGGGTGTCCGAATTTACTGCTTTCACGGGACAATACGCATCTCTCAACGCAATCGATTCCGACGACAATGCCATAGAATACGTTAACGGCGATTGGAGCGGCGGCGTGAAAGTGCTTATCGACGTCGAGGCGCCCGTTCTTCCCGGATTAACCGACGAAGAAGGCTTCATCGGCGAATTAAAGAACGGATACAATATTCCGCAATCGAGAACGTGGTATACGTCATCGTTTACGCTCGCGGCGTCGATCGAGTTTTTCGACGCTATTTTGTCGACCGACTACGCAAAGGGACTCAAAATTCACTACGGTATAAGCGTCGTAAAGAACCTTGAAGATTTGCAAAGAATCGAGGGCTATAACATCGACAGTGAATACAAAACGGCAACCGACCCTCAAAAACAATTCGGATTCTTGCAATACATAGTCAGAAACGGCGAGGAACTCGACAGCGGCGGCGCAACCGATTTCGTTGCAGACCTTTTGGCGGCGCAAACCGCAGGTATGAGAGTTATCCACCTCTGGGCGGAAGACCAAGCGGGCAACTTGTCGGCAGTCAACAAACTTTACGTGTTTGTCGATACGACCTCGTACACCGTTTCCGCGTCCGTAAAGAGCAATGCGAAACTCGAAAGCGGGTTTGCAAATATAACCTTGACCGACGAGGACGACAACCCGATTTCTTCCGTAAAGAGAGGCGAAACGGTCAAATTCAACATTTCGTTTGCAAACAGTTACGTTCCGTTCAAATTTACGCAAAACGGCAACTTGTTGCTTGAAAACTACAACAAGGATTATGGCTGGACAAAGTCGAGCGCAAACGCAAACGGCAACCTCATTTCCCCGAGTTCGTTCGACAGTGAGGGCGCGTCTTCCATAACGCTCACGTTTGACGACGTGGCAGATCTTTCCGATTTGCTCAATGACAAAAAAACGACGAAACACGCATTTGAATTGTCGGCAAGAAAGGTTGTCACATACAGCCTTACCAACACCAAAGTCGCATATACGGCAGAAAAAACCGACGTCGCGGCGTGGATGAGTTTCGGTTACGAACCGTCCAAAGATTCGTTCAAATACGAGTTCGTCAAGGATGAAAACGTCGTAGAAACGCCCGTCAATGTCGGCGATTATACGGTGAGAATCTATATCCCCAAAGACGACGAGAGTTTCGTCACCGACGATTTCAAAACGGACAATGAGGGCAAACAAATCTTCGAGCCGAGAGAGTACAGTATCGTACGAGGCAAAGTCGTCATCACTGCGGAAGACGTGTCGGTTACATACGGCGAAAAAGTTCCGTCCGTTTTCGATTTTAAAGTCGAAGGCATCGCAAAAGACAAGATGGAGGGCGAGGGCATCACATATGACTTCTACATAAGCGGTACCCTCAATGCTCACGGTGTCTATGACGTCGGCGCATATCAAATCCTCAATAACGTCAAGTACACCTCGCAAGACGAGAAAGGAAATCCCGTTTCAACCGTCAAAAACTACGACGTCACGTTCGTAAGCGGCGAATACAGCGTCTCAAGACGTAGCGTAACCGTAGACGCGTGGCAAGCAAGCAAGACATTCGGAAATTCCGATCCCGAATTCAAATTCGGCGTAGGGCTTGCTCAATTTGCAGGACTTTACACTGAAGCAAGCAAGATTCTCGACGAAATCTTCGAGGGTTACAGAAAAGACGCGAGCACGACAGTGGACGGCTACGCAATCTACTTTGCGGACGGCAGAATCAATCGCGAACCCGGCACCGATGTGGGCGAGTACGCATTCCAAGCGGACGCAAACCTCTTTGACGTCAACAAAAACTACACCGTTCGCGTTCAAACTTCAAACTATTTCTTCAAAATCGAAAAACGCACCGTCAAACTTGACGTCAGCGGTCAATCGAGCGTGTTCAAATACGGCACAAAGGCGGATGCCGCATTGCTCGCAACGATTTTCCCGACCTACAAGATTTCGGCAGACGATATGGCGGTTGCAAGCAACATCGAAGAGTTGTTTGCAAACGGTTTGATTCTCAAACTCGGCACGGGCGAGCAAGTCACGACCGAAAGCGGTTATTCCGCAACATATAAGTATGGTATAGTCCTCAGCGGTACTGCCACCGACGGCAATATCGAAATCACGCTCGACACACAAAAAGGCACCGATTATATCATCTATATCACAGAGCAAAACGCAGTTGTCATCAGAGTCAGAGACGGCGTGAAATTCGAGTTTACGTACGGTTATCTTTGGAATGAAGATTCGATTAAATACGACAAAGACAAATTCGTCGTCGAGAGCGCAGGTGAAATTGCGTTCGATTCCGTCGTCTGGACGACGAGCATTGCAAAAGACAAGTTGCTCGATGCAGGTAGATACGTCGTCACCTTCACGGGCGCAAAACTCTACAGCGAAGGCGCGGAACTTTCCGACGCGGTGTTCGTAGAACCCGTTTCCGTCACCATTAATCCCGCAAAAGTCGTGGTCAATCCGACGGCTTTGACGATGAGCAAAGTCTACGGCGACAAGGACGACGTTTTCGGAATCGGATTTGCGATTTCGACGGTCGGCGGACAAGCAATCGGCACTGACGGCACCTATGCGGGCATTGCATACGCAGACATTCTCGCCAAAATCGAGGGCGCGTACGTCAGAGCGATTTTCGACAACGCGGGTCAAAGACTCAGTTTCGCAAACAGATACGACGACGCAACCGACTCGAGCAACATTATCTACGGCACCGACGGCAGATATTACGGCTTTGCCGTAGGTACGGAATTCTGCAGCAGCGACGCAAACTTCTCGGTCGAAGCAACCCTCGATTCGAGTGCAAGATTCTCAATCGAGCAAAAGACGATCGATCTCAACACCAAGTATTTCGTAGGTTTGAGCAAGACGAAAGACGGCAACGCAAACGTTCCGTACGCAAGCAAAAACGTCACGATGTACGACTTGTCCCAACTCAAAGTGCTTAAAGACGACGACGTGAACCTCTTTGCAGACGCTTTGTATGACAGAGTAGAAGTCGGACAGTCGCAGATTACGTTCACAAATCTCTCGCTCACGGGCGATAAGGCGCACAACTACAAACTCGGTCAAATCGTCAACGACGGTCTTGACGCTATATTGAACGGCAAACAAGGCGAATTTACCGTTGACATCGACGAGAACACGATCGTCAAGATTGTTTGGATCGACAACGAAAACGGCGGCGAACCCATTCGCATTTTGACGGGTACAATCGCAGTCCTTAAGAGCGACGTAACCATCAAAAAACAATACGACAACACCAAGAATCTCACGATAGGTAATATTTCCTTTAAGTCGGGCAATACGACCGATATGCTCAATTCCGCAAATAAGCATTTGATCGAGGAAGAAAGCAGTTCGTTTAGCGGCGTAAATGTCAGCGACAACTACAGCGTAACCGTTGCGATATTCTACGTCGGAATGGAAGATTACGTCGTCAATCAAGAAGACACCTACAAAGATTCCGACATCGTCATAGACAAAAATGCGGTTTACAACGGCGAGCGCGGCATCAAAATTACGTTCAAGAATATGAAGGCGTCCATCACCAAACGCCTCATCGACAGAAACAGTTTCGCCTCTCTCGACGCAGTGGATCGTGACTACAACGCGACTTACAACGTCGATATGACCTACTCGTTCGCACAAGGCGCGCTTGCAGAGGGCGACACCGCACAAACCGTCGGTTTGCAACTCAAAGGCAAGTCGAAAGGCAAAGACGTCGGAACTTACGACGTGTCCGTCGACAAAGACACAACGAGAGTTTCGGACAACAACTACGAAGTCGACGCGGATTCCATCAACAATGCGTACAAGAACATCGGCGTAGTTATCTCGAGAGCAAGACTCGTTCCCGACGTCACGTTCAACGACAGAGTGTATTCGGGCAGCAGCGAATTGGTGAAAGATACCGACTGGACGGCAAGGACGAACGCAAGCGGAAAAGGCACGTTCACGTCCGTGCAGTATGCCGACAACCTCGAAGAAGAACTTAAGCTGTTCTCATACGACCTTAGCAAAGTTTCGTTCACGCTTTCCAAAGAAGGCAAGGCGGACGCAAACGTTCAAGCAAACGGCAAGCACAACGTTATGGTGAGCGGTCTCGAAATCGCCTTTAACGGCACGCCCGAACAAAAGAAACAAGCCGAGAAGAATTACAAACTCGAAGGTTCTGTTTACAGCGACGCGGACAAGCAATATCACGAATTCGTCAACCTGACGTTCGACGCAATCGGCGGTTTTGAAATCATCGACGCGCTCGATATGAGCAAACGACAAATCCAACTCAGAGTCAACGACTTTGTCGTCGACGACAAGATTTACGACGGCACGACGAACGTCAACGTCGTCATCGACATCACCGACGGCAGATTGATGACGCAACACGCAAAGTTGCTCGAAGTGGTTGCGGACGGCTCTTTTGCAAGGAAGCAAGCGGGCGATAACATCGCAATCGTGCTTTCGGCGGCAAAACTTCAAGCAAAATCCACTCTTTCGGACGAAGAACTCGCAACCGCACTCGAAGCAATCGCAAACTACGAACTTTTGCAATACAAAGGCACGATTGCGGGCAACATCAAGGCTCGTCCGTTGCTCGTCAACGCATATCTCGGCGAGAGAGAATACAACGGCGACGAATCCGCAATCAAGAGCGACATCAAGTATACGTTCACCAATATGATTGCAGAGGACGAAAGATACTATGCGATTCAAACCAGAAACAACGCGTACTTCGACGACAGATTCGTCAACGTAAAGCGTGACGACAAAGGCGACCCGATTGTCGAAAACGGTCAATACACAATCGAAAACAAGCAAGGCACTGCATACAATTTGCGCCTTACAACAATTAAGGAAAAATATACTAACTATACATTAGTATATAGTAGTAAAGAACTGCTCGCAGGCAAAACCGTGCTTGCGTACGTCGTTGACGGCGCAATTTCCTACGGCGCACCCGCAGAGGGAATCGAAGTGAACGAATACTGGTACGCGCTCGACACGACCAAGTACTACGTTGCGGCAACCGACGAAAACAGAACCGCATACGAAGATCACATCGTCGGCTTCTACAAGCACAACGGCAACGACGTGCTTATGCTCGAAAAAACTTACGGCGAAGCGAACTATGTAAACAATGAAGATGCCAACGGAATCAAGTCGTTTGGCGAAACAGCGGACGGAATCAACTATTTGCACGGCGAAGGAAAGATCACTCAAAGATCCGTTTACATCAGAGCGAACGGTATCGAGAAGAATTCGACTTCCGAAGCGTTTGAAAAGTATTACGACGGCACGGACAGATTCTTCGGTGTAGGCAAGCACGAAGTAGGCGAGGGAGAAGACTACGACTATCAATACACGGCAGGTGCGGTTGCAAACGTCATTCTCGGCGACGACGTGACGATTGCGGACGTTTCGGCAAAATTCGACAGCGCGTACTCTAACGCCAAGTACATCGTATTCACGGCTTCGGGCATTACGGGCAAAGACGCTTACAACTACACAATCGAAGGCGAGAGTGTCAGCACGGTCAACCTCGAAGGCAGAATCAAACAAAGAATCGTCAATGCGCACCTTGCGGACGAAATCGCAGACTACGGCATTGCGACAGGCAAATACGTCGGCAATGTGACTTACAAGTTCGTCGGCAACGACGGCAAAGAATACGACCTTGTCAACGAATACGCAAACGAGTCGGCATTCTATATGACTCTTGCCAATTATCTTGTGGCGGTCGGACTCGAAAGTGCGGACGCAACGTTGTTTGCAGACAACACTTATTCGCTTAACAACGGCAGATTCGTCAAGGCGGCGGAAGGCGCAATCGGCGAGTACATTCGCTTGGGTGGCACCGAAAACGACAGAATTTCGGCACTTCCGCAAGCATACGTTTCGTTTGCTTCCACGATGCCCGACGCTGGCAGCGTGTCCACGTCCTATAGATTCAGAACGGACGGCAACGCAAAGAACTTCAAGTTCAGCCCCGTTTACACCGATGCAGCAAACGGCACGAGCAAGGTCGAAGTCAAGAAGAAAGACCTCTACGTCGTCACCGTTTCCAACGGATACACCGCAAACTACGGTCAATTTATCGACAAGAACGGCAAGTTGCTCGTCAACGTCGAACTCTTGTATCTCGACAAGGACGGCAAAGACGGCATCGTGTCCGGTCAAACTCAACTCACGCTGTTCAAGAAGGGCAACGTAAACTACTATCCGATTGTCAAACTCGGCGTTTACAATTCCGAAACGGGCGTAGTTACGGCGGCGACCGCAATGTCCAAGACCTCGGACAAACTCGGCGCAAACGAATATTACGTGTTCTATCTCGCAGCATCGGACGGCGTTGATTACGACGACGTCGTGAAAAACTACAACATCATTTTGGCGGACGAAAACAGCATTTCGCACAAGGACGTAGACGGAACGTTGAGAACGGTGTTCGATATGTCCGAGCAAGGCGCAACCGTCAAACCCGAAACCGCAACCCTTCAAATCGTACTTCCCAAACTCACGGGCGTGAGCGTGGGCAGCGATACGGAAAACAGTTTCACTTACACGTATTCCATTGACAAGGACGGCGAGGGTATCAACCGCTTGCACGACGTCGTACAAGGCGAACTCGCAACCGACGAAGTCATCTTCGTAGACGACGACGGCAACGAACTCTATCCCGTCAACTTCGGAACGTACAGCGGCACGGTTCACGTCAGACGTTACATCAACGCGGACGGTTCGTTCGTAGCGCGCAAAGACAAAGACGCAAACGGTTACTACATCGAGTGGAACAGCGGCGAAGTCAAGAAGGAAATCAAGATAGAAAAGGCGGAAGTCGGACTCAGAGCGAGAAACGTCAGCGAGTACTACAACGGCAAGGCTCACGCATACGTCAACGACGACAACCGCGCGGACAGAATCTCGTACAATATGCTCACGGGCGGTACAAAGACTACGCTCACCGACAGCGACTACGAGATAACTTATCAAATGCTTGACGGAAACGACTATGTCAATATTTCGCAAAACGACGTCGTCAACGCAGGCAAGTACAGAGTGACGGTCAAACTCACCGACAAATTCCTTGCAAGCACGCTCGGAAGCAACTACAAGCAATCCACATCGATTGCGGAATTCCAAGTGCTCAGAGCAATCGTCGAAGTTGAACTCAAACAAGGCAACTTCGAAAAATCCGAAGAATACGTTGACGGTTCAACCGTGTTGAAACTCACGGGCGAATACGTCGAAGGCACGAAGTACTCAATCGACTACACAGTCAAGATGAAAGAGGTAAGCAACGACCCCGAAATCGCAATCGAAAAGAGCGACACCAAACTCGTCGGTCTTGAAAATATCGCAAGCGCGGGCAAGTACTCGTTCGCGGTGGTAATCGGCGGCGACTACGACGCAAACAACTACGTGTTCCTCACAAGCACCGGCATTTTGGAACTCACAACCAAGAACCTCGTCAACGGCAGCGGCTCGTCAATCACCATCAACGAGGGTAAGGGCGTCGTCGCAAACAGACTCGAAGTCAAGGAAATCAAGACCGAAAACGCTCTTGCAAGCGATATGTCTTATCTCAAAGCGGTCGAGCAATACGTTGCGGCTATGAGAAAGGAAGCAGACGTCGAAGACGCAAAAGTCGCAGCAGTGCTCAGAGTCAATCTTTACCTAAACGACGCACTCGTGACTTACACGGGCAAGAGCATGACGATAACCGTCGAAATTCCGCAATCCGTGCAAAATAGCAGAGGCGGAATCGCAATCTACTACGTCAACCAAAGCGGCGGACTTACAAGACTCACCGACTACACGGTCGAGGACGGCAAACTCACTTACACGACGGACTACATCAACGGAATCGTGTTCGTAGATGCCAATCCGCAAGGACTCGAATCATGGAAGATTTACGTCATAGCCGGTTCATGCGTCTTGTTTGTGTTGATAGTGGTTGCGACGGTTGTCGCGATTGTGGTGAAGAAATCCAAACTCAAAAAGATTGCTTAAAGCAATGAAAAGCGGCGCACTACGGTGCGCCGTTTTCATTGCTTGCGCAGTGATATCGTTGCTTGAGCAACGGCGATATACTCGCGTTGCTCGTGCGATATCCGCGCATAGCGCGGGTGAAATCTCTCGCTATGCGAGAGGTTGCGGAATATTTGAATATCTGTGCCGTAGGCACAATATAACTGCACCGTAGGTGCAATATAACGCTCGCAATGCG
Organism: Christensenella sp. UBA6880; assembly: GCA_002449145.1. GTDB lineage: Bacteria > Bacillota > Clostridia > Christensenellales > CAG-917 > CAG-475. The sequence continues at coordinate 11,981 of DKCG01000032.1, forward strand.
AGAATTTAACTGTCCGTAAGGACAATATAATTGCACAAAGTGCAACCTTAAATCCTTTTTTAATAAACCGCCTTTTCATTTTAGACTTGAAATAAAAAATTTCGGGTGTTATAATATTATATAAGTATATAATTGTATGGTGATTGTTATGACAAAAGTTGCTGTCGGTTGCGATCACGGCGGATTCGTTCTCAAAGACGCCGTCGTTGACGAACTGAAAAAACTCGGTGCGGAAGTCGTTGATTTCGGTTGCTTTTCAACCGAGTCGGTCGATTATCCCGAATACGGACTCAAAGTCGCAAATGCCGTCGCTCAAAAAAGGTGCGACCTCGGCGTGGTTATGTGCGGCACGGGCATAGGCATTTCCATTGCGGCAAACAAGGTCAAGGGCATACGCTGCGCCGTTTGCACAAACACTTTTATGGCGGAAATGACGAGAAGACACAACAACGCCAACGTAATCGCGCTCGGCGGACGAGTCATCACGCCGGACGAGGCAAGAGAGATTGTCAAGGCTTGGTATACTGCGACGTACGAGGGTGGCAGACATCAAAGACGTTTGGATATGATTTCCGACATCGAAAACGGACGGTGAAATATGATTGACGACGTTTTGAAAGAGATAAGAGAAGCCGAAGCGAACGCGGACGAAATCGTGCAAGAGGCTCAAAACAAGGCGAAGCAAATCGTGCAACAAGCCGAAATAGACGCCGAAAAACAGAAAAAAGCAACGGTTTTGCAATGTCGTGACGACAGACGCGTCGCGCTTGACAAAGCAGAGAAGGAAGCGCAGAAAAAGCGAGAGGAAATTCTCAAAAAAGGACAAAAATCCGCCGACGAACTTGTGAACGAACACAACCTCGCCGCAAGCGAAAAAGCAAACGAACTCGCCGCGTCGCTTGTGGGAAAATACTGCGGCACAAACGATACAATCGAAGAATAAGACTTTTTGACGACACACTATGATTGTTGAGATGAAAAAGCTGGTGCTCGTCGCGCACAAGAGCGATAGGCACAAATTTTTCAAGGCACTTCAACGCACCAAAAACGTTGAGATTGCAAAAACGCACGATATTGACGATACCGTGCGCCTTGACAATTCCGCTTCCTGCGAGCATATAAAAGCACAAATCGCAAGGATAGAGTTTGCTTTCTCGTATTTGCGAGATCAACGAAAAGTTGCCGAAAAGTTCGCCAAAGAAACCGAAAAGAGCGAACGTCCCTACATTTATACCCCCATCAAAACCCCGCCTCTTTCGCAAATAGAAAGAATGAGTTTTGACGACTTCGACCTTATCGACTCGAAAGAAGTCGAACTTATGGCAAACATTGCCGACCTCGAAGAAATCAATTTAAGACAGAAAGAAATCGCCGCACAAAAGGCGAGCATAACGGAAGAAATCGAGGCGCACAGGGTGTATATATCTTTGCGCAAACCCTATTCTTTCTACAAAAACGGTGAAAAAACCACCGTATTTTTGGGCTGTATTCCCACCCAAAATACGCTTGCGCTTCAAAAGTATCAGGACGAAAACGACGGCGTTTACGTCGAGTTTTTGAAGCAGGGCAAAGCGCAACCGATTGTCGCCATTGCTCTCAACGAGTGCGCAGACGCACTTTCATACGAGTTGCAATCTCTCGAATTTTCGCGCGCGTCCGTCAACAACGACAACACGCCTATCGAGAATATGAATATTCTCAAAGAGAAACTCACAAGACTCGAAGAAGAAACGTTTGAACTTACGACCCGCGCTCTTGTGAAAGAGATGTATATTGCCGACCTAAAAACGCTTTACGATTACTATCTCGTTCAAATCGACAAGTTTTCCGCTCTCGACGGATTTGCCGCGACGAAACGCAGTTTCGTTATGGAAGCGTGGTATCCCGCCGAGTTCGAGGAAGACCTCAAAAAAATTCTCGACGAGATGGGCGACACCGTAGTTTACGAGTTTTCGAATCCCAAAGAGGACGAAATCGTCCCGACCTACGTCAGAAACAGCAAAATAGTCGAGCCGTATCAGGACATAACCAATATGTACAGCGCTCCCAACTATTTTTCCGACCTCGACCCCAACCCCGTGATGTCGTTCTTCTACTTCTTGCTTTTCGGAATGATGATTGCGGACGCGGCGTACGGCATACTGCTCGCACTGGGCGGATTTATCGCGTACGCGGTGAAAAAGCCCGTCCCCGGCAAGGGAAGATTGCTTCTCATCGTGGGTATGGGAGGCATATCCACAATCGTATGGGGCACGATTTTCGGCGGTTGGTTCGGACTTGATATATCGAATACGTTCCTTGCAAAATTGCAACTGGTTCAACCGCTCGAAGGCAACGGACCGCTGTATTTGCTGGGCATATCCTTTGCGCTCGGATTCGTGCATATTGCAGTCGGTATGCTTCTCAACGCAATCAATCTCATACGCAAAAAACGTCCCCTCGACGCATTTTTCGCAGTCGGAACGTGGTATATGATTTTTGCGGGCATAATTATGCTTGCGCTTTCGCTGTTGTTCTTCAAGCAAATCACCGCTCTCAAATGGACGGGTATAGGCTTTATGGCAGGCGGCGCGTTTTTGCTTGTTCTCGGCAACACGAGAGGCAAAAAGGGCGTGAAAAAAGTGACGTCCTTCCTCACGGGATTCGGCAAACTTTACGACGGCGTAAACATTCTTTCGGACATACTCTCGTACGCGCGTTTGTTCGGTTTGGGACTTTCGGGCAGTGTGGTCGCGCTCGTCGTCAATCAGATTTGCTCGGTCGTGCTCGGCTTGTTCCCGGCAAACCTCGTTGCGATAGGATACGTCCTTTGCGTGCCTATCTTCCTTGTGGGACACGTCTTTAACATCGGCATATCCACGCTCGGCGCGTACGTTCATAATTGCAGATTGCAATACATCGAATTTTTCGGAAAATTCTACGAAGGTTGCGGACACGTTTTCGTGCCTTTCGGAACAAAAACAAAATACACATACTTGGAAAAGTAGGAGGTAGTTATATGGGTAATTTCACACTTGGGACTTTGATAGCCCTCATCGGCGCGGTGTTTGCGGCAGCAATGGCAGGCATCGGTTCGGCAATCGGCGTCGGCACGGCAGGTAAAGCGGCGGCAGGCGTAACGAGCGAGGACCCCGACAAGTTTTCCAAATGTTTGGTCTTGCAACTTTTGCCGGGTACGCAAGGTATCTACGGCTTGCTCGTAGCGTTCTTGGTGTTCGTCAAAATCGACCTTTTCGGCGCGGTTGAAAGACTTTCCGTCACGGGCGGACTCGGTTTGATGGTGGCTTGCCTTCCGATGGCAATCGTCGGTTTCTTGAGCGCGCTTTATCAATCCAAAGTCGCTTGCAGCGGTATCGCACTCGTTGCAAAACGTCCCGAAGAAAGCGGCAAGGCAATCATTTTGACGGTTATGGTCGAAACCTACGCCGTTCTTGCGCTTTTGGTATCCCTTCTCGGCGTTATGATGCCCGCAACCGAATCCCTTCTCGAAACGGCGGCAAGCGCGGCGTTCATCGCATAATAAAAACCTATGAGCAAAGAAGCAATCGTTGAAAAAATCATATCCGACGCGCATCTCAAAGCCGATTCGATAATCGCAGAGGCAAACGCCAAAGCGGACGAAATCATCGCAAAAGCGGCAGAAGAATGTAAGGAATATCTGTATTCGACAAAATCCGAAACGGACAGAATGGTGCTCGACGTAGACGCGCGCTCGAAAACCGTTGCAGAACTCGACGCAAAGAAACTCACTCTCGCCGCAAAGACGAAAGTGCTTGACATCGTGTACGAGCGTGTTCTCGAAAACTTGCGAAATCTCGACGAAAAGACTTATTCCGACCTTATTTTCGCAATGCTCGACAACGCAAAAGACGGCGACGTGGTGACCATATCCCAAAGAGAAAAGGACATAGTCACAGAGTCTACGCTTGCGGAATTTGCAAAAAAGAAGGGGATAAACCTCACTCTTTCGAACAAATTCGGCGATTTTGACGGCGGATTGATTTTGAGCGAGAACGGCGTTGACAAAAACTTCACTTTCGAGGTCGAAGTCGCCCTTCTCAAAGAACAAACGGAAGCAAAGACGGCAAAGGAAATTTTCGGTTGATATGTCATACAAATTTTTGTACCAAAACGCCCGGATAAAGAGCAGAGAAAGCAAACTTCTCACCGCGCAAGCGGTGCAGAGGCTTTTGGACGCTGCCGACGCAAGGGAAGCGTCCAAGGCTCTTGCGGAACTCGGTTTCGGTACGGACGGCGAAAATTTCGACGTCGTTTTCAAACGCGCGGAAGAAGAGAACATTGCGCTTTTGAAAGAAATGAACGAGGGCGGCGCACTCGACGCATTCATTGTGGAAAGCGATTACGTCAACCTCAAAATTTTGCTCAAAGCGCACGTTTCGGGCGCAAAAGCGGAAAGTTTCGCCCCGAACGGACTTTTTGAAGTCGAAACGCTCAAAGAAGCAATCGAATCGGGCGAGATAAACGCGCTTGCAAAGCAAATGCAAGACGTTATTCTCAAAACGCAAGAAGACCTTGCAAGCGGTCAAATCAAAGCGCACGCGCTCGACGTTGCCGTCGACAAAGCGCAATTTGCCCACCAACTCGAACTTTGCAAAAAGAGCGGCAAGGTCGCAAAGGAATATTTTGAAAAAAGAATAAACTACCTCAATATATCTTCCTTTGAAAGGGCAAGACGGCTCGGACTCGACTTTGCGTTCTTTGCGGATTGCTTTATAGACGGCGGTACGATTCCGCTTTCAACCTTTGAAGGTATATGGGAACTTCACGGCGAAGACTTCCTCAAACCTTTCAAGGAAACGGAATATTACGAGGACGTAAAGGCACTCGACGAGGGCGGAAAACTCGTCGTGTTCGAGGCAAAAACCGACGACGCGCTTTTGAAAGTATGGAAGCGCGAAAAAGACGATTTGTACTCGATTGCGCCAATCGTCGCGTTCTATATGAGCAGAAAGACAGAAATTAAAATTGCAAAACTTATCGTGGCAGGCGTGAAAAATCACGTTGCGCCTCAAATAATCAAAGAAAGGATGCGTGAACTCTATGCGTGACAATGCAATCGCGGTATGCGGCGACAAAGACAGCGTGCTTGCATTCAAGGCCATCGGTCTTGACGTTTTCCCCGTGGAAGACGAGATTCAGGCAAGAGATACCATTCATGCGCTTGCGAGAAAATACGCCGTCATTTTCGTGACGGAAAAGGTTGCCGCGCAAGCGGACGCGCTCATCAATCGCTATAAATCCCGTCCCTATCCCGTCATCGTGCCCATTCCGTCGGCGGAAGGCAATCGCGGAGTGGGACTCGCAGGCATAAAAGCCAACGTCGAAAAGGCGATAGGCGCAGACATTTTATTCGACAAAGAGAACAAATAAGAGGACGAAAATGGAAACTGGAAAAATCGTAAAAGTATCCGGACCGTTGATTGTTGCAGAGGGTATGTCCCAGTGCAAGATGTACGACGTGGTTCACGTTAGCGAAAAGAAACTCATAGGCGAAGTCATCGAACTTCGCGGCGACCGCGCGTCCATACAGGTTTATGAAGAAACGAGCGGATTAGGCCCCGGCGAAAACGTATATTCGACGGGTGCGCCCCTTTCCGTTGAACTCGCACCGGGTCTTATCGAAGGCATTTACGACGGTATTCAAAGACCGCTTGCCAAACTCAGAGAAATTGCGGGCGACCGTATTGAAAGAGGCGTATATCTTCCCGCGGTAGACCACCAAAAAAAATGGGCGTTCGAGCCTAAGGCAACCGTCGGCGACGTCGTGGAATGCGGAAGCGTTCTCGGCGTAGTGCAAGAAAACGTCCTCGTCGAGCATAAAATTATGGTTCCTTACGGCGTGAAAGGCACGGTCAAGGAAATCAAACAAGGCGAGTTCACCGTTGACGAAACAGTTGCAGTCGTGGAAACCGAAAAGGGCGACGTCAACGTGACTATGCTTCAAAAATGGCCCGTCAGAAAGGGCAGACCCTACAAAGAAAAACTTTCCCCGAAAACACCGCTCGTCACGGGACAAAGAGTCATCGACACGCTGTTCCCGATTGCAAAGGGCGGCGTTGCGGCAGTTCCCGGACCGTTCGGAAGCGGCAAAACCGTCGTTCAGCACCAGCTTGCGAAGTGGGCGGACGCGGACATAATCGTATACGTAGGTTGCGGCGAGCGTGGCAACGAGATGACGGACGTTCTCAACGAGTTCCCGACTCTTATCGACCCCAAGAGCGGTCAACCGCTTATGAAGCGCACCGTGCTTATCGCAAACACGTCGGATATGCCCGTTGCGGCGCGTGAAGCGTCCATTTACACGGGTATCACCATTGCGGAATACTTTAGAGATATGGGCTATTCCGTCGCGATTATGGCGGATTCCACCTCTCGTTGGGCGGAAGCGCTCAGAGAAATGAGCGGACGTCTCGAAGAAATGCCCGGTGAAGAAGGCTATCCCGCATACCTCAGTTCCCGTCTTGCGGAATTTTACGAAAGAGCGGGTATCGTCAAAGTTCTGGGACAAGAAAACGTCGTCGGTTCGATTACGGCAATCGGCGCGGTTTCGCCCCCCGGCGGCGACCTTTCCGAACCCGTATCGCAAGCGACTTTGCGTATCGTCAAAGTGTTCTGGGGACTGAGTGCCTCGCTTGCGTACAAACGCCATTTTCCCGCCGTTGACTGGCTCACGAGTTATTCGCTTTACGCAGAGCGTCTTGGAGAATGGTACACAGACAACGTCGGCGAGGAATGGATGAGATTGCGCGCAAAGTGTATGCGCATACTTCAAGAGGAAGCGCAACTCGACGAAATCGTAAGGCTCGTCGGTATGGACGCACTCTCGCCCGAAAACAGACTCACGATGGAAACGGCAAAGTCCATAAGAGAGGACTATTTGCACCAAAACGCTTTCCACGAAGTTGACACGTTCTCGTCGTTGCGCAAGCAAGAATATATGCTTCGCCTCATTCTCGAATTTGACGAGTTGGCAAAGGACGCACTCGAAAAGAACGTTGACATCGAGGATATTCTCGAACTCGGCGTAAGAGAGCAAATCGGCAGAGCGAAATATATTCCCGAAAGCGAAATGTCGAAATTCGACGAAATTCTTGCCGAAATCAAGAGCGAAATGCGCGCTCTCACCGACGAAGGAGGCATTTGATGTTAAAAGAATACAACACCATAAGAGAGATTGTCGGCCCGCTTATGCTCGTCGAGGGCGTTGAGGGCGTAAAATATAACGAACTTGTCGAAATCAGACAGGAAAACGGCGAAATCAGAAGCGGCAAGGTGCTCGAAATCAATCGCGACAAGGCGCTCGTTCAGTTGTTCGAGGCCTCGCAAGGCATCAAAATGGCTTCCGCAAAAGCGAGATTTTTGGGACACGGCATCGAACTCGGCGTAAGCGAAGATATGCTCGGCAGAGTTTTTGACGGTATGGGCAGACCCCGCGACGGCGGCGCACCCATCATTCCCGAAACGAAACTCGACATCAACGGTCAACCGATAAATCCCGTCGCGCGCGACTATCCCAACGAGTTTATTCAAACGGGTATCAGCGCAATCGACGGCTTGAACACGCTCGTCAGAGGTCAAAAACTTCCCGTGTTCTCGATGTCCGGTATGCCTCACGCAGAACTTGCGGCGCAAATCGCAAGACAAGCCAAAGTTTTGGGCAGCGACGCAAAATTCGCGGTCGTGTTCGCGGCAGTCGGTATCACGTTCGAGGAAGCGGACTTCTTCATCAGCGATTTCAGAAAGACGGGCGCAATCGAGCGCGCGGTTATGTTCATAAACCTTGCAAACGACCCCGCCGTCGAGCGTATTTCCACGCCTCGTATGGCGTTGACCGCGGCGGAATACCTTGCGTTTGAGAAGGATATGCACGTTTTGGTCATCACCACCGACATCACAAACTACGCAGAAGCACTGCGCGAAGTTTCGGCGGCAAGAAAGGAAGTCCCCGGCAGACGCGGCTACCCCGGATATATGTACACCGACCTTGCGAGTATGTACGAGCGCGCGGGCAGAATCGTGGGTAAGAAAGGTTCTATCACGCAGATTCCTATCCTCACGATGCCCGAGGACGACAAAACGCACCCCATTCCCGACCTTACCGGTTACATCACCGAAGGACAAATCATCATCTCGCGCGAATTGTACAAGAAAGGCATCGTTCCGCCCATCGACGTATTGCCGTCGCTCTCTCGTCTTAAAGACAAGGGCATAGGCAAAGGCAAAACGAGAGAAGACCACGCCGACACGATGAACCAACTTTTCAGCGCGTACGCGCAGGGCAAAGAAGCAAAGGAATTGAGTTCCATTCTCGGCGAAGCGGCTTTGACCGAAACGGACAAGAAGTACGCAGAATTTGCGGACGAGTTTGAAAAACAATACGTTTCGCAAGGCTTCGACGTCAATCGCGACATCGATGAAACTCTCGACCTCGGCTGGAAACTTCTCAAAATTCTTCCCAAGAGCGAACTTAAACGTATCCGCGACGAGTATATCGAAAAATACCTCGACAACGACGAGAAAGAAAATAAGCAATGAGCAAACTCAACGTAAACCCCACAAGAATGGAATTAAGACGACTCAAAAATCGTCTTAAAACCGCAACGAGAGGACACAAACTCTTGAAGGATAAATCTGACGAGATGATTCGCCAGTTTATGCTTTATGTTCGCGAAAACAAGAGATTGAGAGAGGAAGTCGAGGAAGAACTCGGCGATTCGCTCAAATCCTTTATGCTCGCGCGTGCGGTTTCCAGCGACGCCGTGATAGAGGAAGCAATCGCAATGCCGTCGGCAAAGGTTACGCTCGAAACGTCCTCGAAAAACGTTATGAGCGTCAACGTGCCCGTTTTCACCGTCACGGAAGGGGAAAGCAAGGACTTGTATCCGTACTCGTTTGCGAGCGTCACGAGCGAACTGGACAGTTCCATATCCTCGCTCACCGAACTTCTGCCAAAACTCTTGAAACTAGCGGAAGTGGAAAAGACTTGCAATATGCTCGCCGACGAAATCGAGAAGAATAGAAGACGCGTCAATGCGCTCGAATACGTTATGATTCCGCAACTCGAAGAAACCATAAAGTATATCGTTATGAAACTCGACGAGAACGAAAGAGGCGCGACGACAAGACTTATGAAAGTCAAGTCTATGCTCGAACAAAGACAAGAAGAACAATAATCCTCATTCCGCTTGCGCTTGCAGGCGGTTTGCATTTTGGTATAGAACACTTTTTAGACAAGGAAAGAATATGGCATACGAAAATTGTGTTGTAGAAAACGAAACTTTCGACGAGGAACGCGCATTTTACGGCGCGAGAAACGTCAAAGTCAACAACGTAAAAATAGACGGACCTGCCGACGGCGAAAGCGCATTCAAAGAGTGTAGGGACGTAGAGTGCAAGGATTGCTTTTTCAATCTTCGCTATCCGTTTTGGCACGATCACAATCTGACGATCGAGGACAGCGAAATGACTCAGTTGTGCCGCGCGTCGCTTTGGTATAGCGAAAACATCAACCTCAAAAACGTCAAAATGCACGGCATAAAGGCACTAAGAGAGTGCAAAAACGTCACGATCGAGGGTTGCGACATCGTTTCGCCCGAGTTCGGTTGGTCGACGCACGGCGTGAATATGTCAAATTCGCACGCCGAAAGCGAGTATTTTATGATGCGCGCAACGTCCATTCACTTCAAAAACGTGGATTTCAAGGGCAAGTACAGTTTTCAGTACATCAAAGACGCGGTTTTCGAGGATTGCAACTTCGACACGAAAGACGCGTTCTGGCACGCCGAAAACGTAACCGTCAGAAACTGCGTCGTCAAGGGCGAATATCTTGCTTGGTACTGCGACAACGTGACGTTCGACCATTGCAAAATCATAGGCACGCAACCGCTTTGCTATTGCAAGAATCTCAAACTCATAGATTGCGAAATGATAGATTGCGACTTCGCATTTGAAAGAAGCGATGTCGAAGCGACCGTAACCACGCCCGTCATAAGCGTGAAGAACGTAAAAGACGGCTACGTTATGCTTCCGTCCGTCGGCGAAATCATATGGGAAGGCGACGAGTTTAAGGGCGCAGTCGTAGTTCTCGACAAATAAATTGACGATTGACGGACAAATCGATTTGCAAAAATCTTTTTGTCCGTTTATTTTTTTTGCAAAAAGTTTGTAACCTTTCTTTAAGTTTGGTGTCTTATTAGTGAAAAAACCAAGGAGGCAACCCCTTATGAAGAAAAAAACGGTACTCACTTTTGCAATAGTTGCAATCGTATGTTGCGCGGTGATATTCGCCGCTTGCGACAAACAAGAACAAAAAGAACAAGCAAGAAACGCCGAGTTTACGCGAATCGCGCTTCAAACGGTGGGCGTTGAAAATCAAACCGTCGATTATGCCACCGTCACGCAAAAGGACGCGGACAGTTTCGTGGTCGAAATCGAAATTAACGGCATAAAATACGACGTCACGATAGGCGCGGACAAAACCGTGAAATCCGTCAAAATAAACGACCGTCAAGTCGAAAAAGATCAAATCCCCGACGCACCGTTTGAAAATAACGAGTATATCGGCAAAGAAGCGGCGAGAAACATTGCGCTTGCCGACGCGGGCGTTGAACTTGGCGACATCACCAAACTCGAAATCGACTTCGACTTCGACGACGGAAAGTATCTTTACGAAATAGAGTTTTATGTAGGAACGACCAAATACGAATACGATATCGAGGCAAAAAGCGGCGAAATTCACAAAAAAGAAGTGAACGACAAAACCGAGTTTGAAAAAGCACCAGAAGGCGTAGACTTCAAAGGCACGGACGAGGCAATCGCAATCGCAGTCGAAAACGCGCTCATAGGCTTGCAAAACACTTCTCTTACGGCAAACGACGCCACGATAAAGAAAGCGAAACTCGATTTTGAAAAAGGCTCGTACGTGTACGAAATCGAATTTATCCTCGACGGCGTAGAATACGACTACGAAATCAACGCGGTGACGGGCGCAATCATCAAGGTTGAAACCGACAAGAAAGAGCAAGTCGATACGAATACTACGATTTCGCAAGACGAGGCAATCAGAATCGCAACCGCTCACGCAGGCGTGAGCAACCCCGCTCAAATCGAAGCGAAACTCGAAGTCGAACACGGCGTAGTGGTTTGGGAAGTAGAGTTCAAGTCGGGCGGATACGAATACGAATACGAAATAAATGCAAAAACTGGTCAAATTCTTGACTACGACAAGGAAATAGACGACTGATTTTTATGGATCACGATCTTGTAGAACAACTGTTCAAAAAGTATTACAACGACGTTCTCTTGTACGCAATGTCGCTCACGAGAAACGCTTCCGAAGCCGAAGATTTGGTTTCGGAAGCCTTTTTCAAGGCGCTTGCACTTGCGGACGACGTTAAAAACTTCAAGGCGTGGATATTGAAAGTTTGTCGCAATCTGTTCCTCAACAAGAAGCGTAAACACTCGAAAATCGTCGAACTTTCCGAAGATATGTCGAGCGAGTGCGACGACGTGTTGCAGCAAATCGTAAAGGACGAAAACTATCGCGCGCTTTACAACGCAATCGGATTGTTGCCGCAAAACCTCAAAGAAGTCATATTGTTGTTTTACTTCGAGGATATGAGAGTGGACGCAATATCGCTGATTGTCGGCAAGAGCGAAAGCAACGTCAAGGTTATGCTTTATCGGGGCAGAGAGCAAATAAAACAGATTTTGGAGAAGTGATATGGATTTTGAAAACGCATACAAAAAGTACAAAGACGGCGTTGCCACAGAGGAAGAAACCGCTTTCGTCGAGCAAGAACTCGAAAAAGCGCGCAAAATGACGGAAATTATCGACGCGTACGAATCAAAAAAAGCCATAAGCGACGATTGCGACGAGGACAAAATCCGTCGTGCGCAGAAAAAATACGCCAAAAAGAACACGCTCAAAATCTTGTTGATTTCGGTTGCGGTGCTTTTTGCGTCCGCCGCAATAATCCTCAGCGCGGTGTTCGGCACAGCGTTCGGGGCGGCAAACAAAAACCGCAACTATTCTCAAACGCAAGCCGAGCAAATCGCACTTGACTACGTTGCAAGAGAGTACGGCGGAAGCACGAAACTTGCTGTTGAGGAAAGCGAAAAGAGTATAGAATATTCAAGCGACTTAAGACATTCCGTTTACGTTTACGAAGTGAAAGTCCGCATAGGATTCTTGACGGAAGTCGAGATAACGATAAATGCAAAAACGGGCGAAGTCGTAAAAGTCGAAATAGATTGAGCGGCGAAAACACACGCAAAACTAATTAAAAAACAAGCAAAAAACACGTTAAAAAACGTGTTTTTTTGTGCTGTTTTTGTGCGTTTTTTCGCCGTTTTTTAACGGCTTTTTATGCCGTTTTTAAGTCGAATCGACATAACGATTGTGGTGTTTTCAAGTCAAATCCGGCATAACGGTTGCGGTGTTTTCAAGATAAATCGATATAACTTTTTTCGGCATTTTTCAAGTTAAATCTACATATCGTTTGCGGCACTTTCACGCTATAATTGCGGTGCTTTCGCTCTAAAACACAAGCCGTCAATCGCTCAAAAGTTCGCTTACGCAACCGCAGTAAGTTTGGCGATATATGCCCCATTCTTTGCAAAGTTGAATGGAACGAAGATAGCCGTCTCTCTTTTTGAAGTCGGACGAGAGATAATTCACGCCGAATTTTTTTGCGACGGCGTTGCCTATTTCGTTTATGAGCGGCGCGTTTTTGTGCGGACTCACCGTCAATGTCGTGGCAAAAAAGTCGAAGCATTCGACGTTTTCAAGCATATATTTTGCCGTGTTTTCAAGTCGCAGATTGAAACAAAGAGTGCATCTTGCGCCGCCTTCGGGGTCGGATTTATGCCCCTTGACGTAGGAAATATACTCTTGCTCGTCTTGACTGGGCACGACGAGTTTTACGCCGTCAAAATGCGAAACGACCTCTTTAAGTACGTTTTCACGCTTGATAAACTCGTCTTTAGGCAAAATGTTTGGATTGTAATAATAAACGGTTACGTCAAAATGCGGCGTGAGATATTCAAGCACGCTGCTTGCGCAAGGACCGCAACAGGCGTGCAAAAGCAAGCGAGGTTTTCTCGCCGTGTTTTTTGCAAGTTCGATTTCGTATTCTACTGTGCCGATAAGCGGTTTTTTCATAATTTCAGTATATCATATTTTAAGCGGTCGATGGCAACTATTTTGTTATTGTTTTATCAAATACGCTGTGTTATAATTCAAAGTGTATTTACGCGCGCACGCACATAGTAGGCGCGAAACGGGGGCTATATGGCAAATTGCGTACTAAAAGCCGAAAACATCAAAAAAACGTTCGTTACGGGCGAGGTGAAAACCGAAGTTCTCAAAGGCGTTGACTTTTCGCTTGACGAGGGCGAGTTCGTCGCAATCGTGGGCGAATCGGGAAGCGGCAAATCCACGCTTCTTTATATCCTTGCGGGCATAGACAAGCCGAGCGAGGGCAGAGTGGAACTTTTGGGGCAAGACCTTTGCGCCGCACCCGACGAAGAAATCGCTCGTATGCGCAGACGCGATTTTTCGTTCGTGTATCAGTTCGACAATCTCGTGCCTAATCTGACCGTTTACGAAAACGTGACCTTGCCGCTCGTTCTCGACAAGAAAAAGGAAAGCGAATACAAGGCGCACGTCGACGAAATTTTGACGTATCTCGGCGTTGACAAGCGCAAAAACGCATATCCTCGTCAACTGTCGGGCGGCGAGCAACAGCGCGTTGCAATCGCAAGGGCTCTTGCGACGAATCCGAAAATCATTTTCCTTGACGAACCCACGGGCAGTCTTGACAAAGAGCGCGGCCGTCAGGTTATGGAACTTTTGAAAGACATCAACAAAAATCGCGGCGTTGCGCTCGTTATGGTTACGCACTCGCCGTCCCACGCCGAGTACGCTTCCAGAATTGTGAAGATGGAAGACGGATTGCTCGAACGGCGTCGCGGCGAAAGTAACAAATAGAATTTATTGCCTAACACCGCACTTGTCCTCGCAATCTCTAACCGCGCAGAGAATTTGCGCTATCGGTTCAAGCAGGGGTAAAACCACAAGCCGCAGTTTCGCCAAATTATCTGCTTGGTAAAGCGTGCTACGCACGCAAGCGGAAGAATCGGAATTGCGTTGCAACGCAGTTTGTGCAAGCAAACGATAAAAACCAAACAAAAATACAACAACTTTCTATGTTCAAACTCGCTCTTAAAAACATAACGTCGAAACCGTTGCGATTCGTCGCCACGACCTTAGCGGTCGCGGTGGTCGTCGCAATGATTTTTTGTATGTTGTCGTTTAAGGGTGCAGTGTACGATTATATCTACGCAACCGAAACCGCCTCGTCGGGCATAAGCGATATAACGATTTCCACCAACAGCACGAGCGACAGAATTATGAAAGACGAGCCGCTTCAACGTATTGACGGCGTAGAGCAAATCGTGCCGTCGCTCAAACTGTACGCCATGTACGGCGACGAGTACGTCGGCGTGCGCGGCTTCAAAAAAGGTCAACTCGAAGCGCTTGCGACAATCGAGGTTATCGAGGGCGACATATCCAAAATGCAAAGCGGCGTGAGAACGGACGACATAATCGTTTCAAAAGACGCGGCAAAGCATTTCGGCTTTTCGGTGGGGGACAGAGTCGAGTTTACGCTCGGCACGAAAAGCGTTGTTTGCTATATCGGCGCAATCGCAAAACAGAGCGGCTACTTCCTCGACGACGCGCCCTATCTTATGCTCGGACTCACCGAAAAATTCTCATCCTTAATATTATCGCCACCGAGTGAGAATTTGTGCAACGAGATTCACATCGTCTTGCAAGACAAATCGAAAGTCGAGCAAACGATAAAAGAAATATCGGCAATGCCGGAATACAAAGATATGCTCGTCACGGCGTCGAAAGACGCGCAGTATATCGAGGAACAAACGCAGAGTCTCACCGCCCCCGTAGTGCTTGCGGGCGGCGCGGTTTTGTCACTCGGAATTGCGATAATCGTGCTGTTGTTCCTTATGAGCGAGGGCGAAAAGGTCAATCTTATATCCAAACTCAAAGTCGTTGGCGCAACCAAACGCCAGATAACCTCGCTGTTCCTTATCGAAAGCGCGTTGCAAGCGTGCATAGGCACGATTGTCGGCTCGCTTCTTGCGGTGGGCGTGTTTATCGGACTTTTGAAACTCACACTTTCTTCAAGCGTAACTTTCGGCATATCGGTAGGCTATTTGTTTCTTGCCGGCGGCATAGGGCTCGTATGCTCGATTTTAAGTTCGCTCGCACCCATTTTGCGCTCGTTCAAGGGCAGTATAAGAGAAAACCAACTCGACGTAAGCAAGCCGTCGAAAGCGTCGATTGCGCTTTTGATAACGTTTGCTTTGCTCACGGTAGTGAGCGTAATCATAGAATTTTGCGTGCCGTCCGCAAGGGCGATAATGTCGGTTTTCGGCATAGCGTTCAGCGTTGCGACGCTTGCGCTCGCTTGCTCTAAAGCAATGAAAATAGGCGGTAAACTCGCCTCGAAATCGTCTTCGCCGAGCGTGCAGATAGGTGCGAAAAATATCGTGCGCGACAAGCGTTTCACTCGCTCGGTGACTATGCTCACGGTGGGTATGACGATTGCAATGATGCTCTTTATGTCCTACTCGCTCACTACGAATATCTTTACGTCCTACGTTGACGAGTTTTCGGATATGGTGTTCGTCACCAACATTCAAGCGGGCGTAGACGAGACGAAATTCGAGCAGACAGACGGCGTTAAACGCGCCACGAAAATGGTTTGGGGCAAGTCCGATTTGAAAGTGAACGGCAAAGACAAAACTATGAATATGCTCGGCTCGAAAGACGTTCTCGATATAGTCGACTTTGAGTATATAACGTCCGAATCGGTTGTTTACGAGCATATTTTGAGCGATAAACCGTACGTTTTCGTCGATTATGCGTTAAAAGAACTGTACGGCGTAAACGAGGGCGACACCCTCGAAATGACCGTCGAGGGCGTAACTAAAGAGGTTGTCGTGGGCGGCATACTCAAACACACGCTGTTCAGCGGCAACTACGTCGTCGTAAGTGCGGACGTCGTAAAAAATCTGTACGGAAAGCAAGTCGATACAGTGCTTGCAACCGTCGACGGCGATATGGACAAGACCGTCGGATTGCTTCGCGAAAAGTATGCCGGCAACAACTATTACGTTATAAAAACCCTTGACGCGTTCAAGTGGGAAATGGAAAGTATGCAATCGGTGTTCGACCTCATCGGCACGCTTGCGGCGGTGGTCACGATATTCATATTTGCCGTGACGGTCGCGTCGTCGCTCATAGGCAGAGCGACCACGCAGAAATCAAGAACCGCGCTGTTGAATGCGGGTATGTCGAAGAACGCTTTGCTCGGCGCGGAAATTTTTGAAAGCGCGTTCGTCGCGCTCGTGGCGTTCGTGCTGTCGTTTGCGTTCTCGGTGCTTATCACGTCTTGTCTCATTCACGCGTTGCGTTTGTTCGGACTGTACTTCGAGTTTATGTACGAAGCGTGGGTCGTGGCGACGGTCGGCGGAGCGATGAGCGTTGGCTATACGCTCATACCCCTTGCGCTTTGCTTCAAAAAAGGGTATAATATCAAAAAGGTATAAGTATGAAAAAGTCGAAATCAATCCTTATTTTGTTGCTCGTCCTCGTGCTGATTCTCTGCGCGAGTTTGGTTGCGTGCAACAAAAAAGGACAAACCGACGCTCAAGAAGAGCGCGCGAGGCAAGTCGAAAGAGCCGAACAGACTTTTCTTGTCGGACTGAACTCTGAGTGGAACGCGAATCTGTCGGACGAGGACGTTGCAAAACTCGACACGGCAGGCGATTACGTCGTGACGAAGGGTTGGACGAGCCTCGTTTGCGAAGTGCTTAAAGATTCGAGTTTGCAGACGGCAAAAATTCAGACTTTCGCAGATACGCTCGAAAGCGAGGACGGCAAGAAACTACTCGAGGAATTTTCTCAAAACGCCGAACTTTTAGTGCCGCTTCTCAAACGAGTCGGACTTACGTCGGGCGACGTTTCATCGCTTGCGTACGACCTTGTGTCCAAACTCATTCAAAGCGGCAGTAAGACCGTATCTCAAATCGTCGACAGACTCGACGGCGTGAAAGACGTTATGATTCAAAACGGCGCAAGTGCGGCGGCGGTTCAAAACGTGTCCGAAAACAGAGTGGTGCTCAATCTCGCAAAGCAATCTCTCAACGCAACCGACGCGCAAAAGAGAGAAATGCAATCCGCTCTCGACAATGCCAAAAACGCTTTCGGCGAACTTATCGCCTTTGCGTACGATACGTCCGTCAACACTTTGACCGACGAACTGTATTCAAAGATATTCGAAGAGGACGGCGCGCTGTCCAACGTGTCCGAAAGCGAGTTGTCAACGCTCGTCGGCGCGCTTTTGGGCAACGTTTCAAAACTCAAAAACGCACTTTCTCAAAGCGAGGTTGAAAAACTCAATGCCGCACTCAATCTCTTTATCGAAAATTTCGACGACAAGAACATTTCCTCGCAAGTGTACGCGCAAATTATGATTTACGCAAAATATGCGTATATGGTTGTCGACGTCATCCCGTCGCTGTGCGAAGTGGCGGAGGCAAGTCGCGAAGTCATATCGAGCAAAGCCTTCATCGAGGACTTCTTGTCTTGCGTTAAACTCGAAAACGACAAAACCCTCGACGATTCGACAAAAACGTTCAACAAACTCGTTTTAGCGGCGAAAGTCATCGACGGCATAATGGCGGAAGGAAGATTCGACCAAAATAGTATAAACGTGCTTATCGACAGAGTATGCGAGCAGGGCAAGGAAGGCTATCAAAAAGCCATGCCCGTCATTATACTCGACTTGCTTCTCAACGTTTCCGACCTCGTCAACGAGGAAGGCGACGAGAAGTATACTCCCGCCCATTCGGACGTTATCGACAACGATACGCTCGCACTTATGATTGTTTCGTTGATGTTCAGTTCCAACGTCGAGAAAATGAAGCAAGCGTACTACGATTTCGAGATGAATCCGACCCAAGCGAATTTGCAAGCGTTGTGTGATAAAACGGTCGGTTGCAACATCGAGAGTATTCTCGACGAGAGTTGTCCATATGTAATAACATTCCCACTCGACGAAAGCAACATCCCGTATATCAAGCTATGGTATCAATGGCATATTAATAAAATCGATGCCGTAAGCCAAAAGATTACGTCTTGCATCGATAGCGTAAAAGCGGATTTGAAGTTGTTTGTGTCCGACTTCTTTGCAGAAAATTCCGAAAGCAGAGAAGCGATGAAGCAAATCGCAAGTTGGCAAATCCAAAAGGAAAACATTGCAGAAGGCGTTATGGACGCCGAATATATGCCCGTGCTTTTGAAAAGCAGAATACTCGGCGCGGCATTGCTGTTTGTTTTCTAAAAAACGCTTGACATATATGAAAATATAGAATAATATCAAAATAGATAAAAAAATATCGAATCAAAAACGATGTGCGTCGAAGCCGACGGAGTGTAGGGTGCGCCCGAAACGATGGCAAGGCTTCCGGCGAAAGACGGAGTGCAAGACGGATTATTGATAGGTTTATTTAAGCCATCGTGTTTTGCACGATGGCTTTTTGATTGCGCAAGCGAGCGAATAACTGCGTCAGATACGCCTTGTCTCGAAACCGTGTACGTCTATGTACACTGGGTTTCGATTCAAGCCGCATCTTCCTTGTTCTTCATCTCGCTTGCACCATCAAAACCGTACGATTCAAGCCGTTCGCATAGGACGAAAATACAACTTGTGCTTTGCACAAATACAACCGCGCCCACGGCGCAAAAGAGGTAATTATGAAAAGAATAGGCGTTGTCGGAATCGTGCTTAAAGGCGACAAGACGATTGCAGTAGAAATGCAGAAAGTTTTGAGCGATTTTGCAGATATTATAATCGGCAGAATGGGCGTACCCAGAGAGGAAGCAAACGCAATTGCGCTGATTGTGGAAGGCACTCAAGAGCGCATATCCGCGCTTACGGGCAAACTCGGTAGATTTGAAAGCCTGCATATTAAGTCTGCAATAACTTCGTTTGAAGTTTAACATCTTTTCGAAGACGGAACACGAGCCGCAACGGCGGCGAGCCTATGAGCGCCGAACTTGATGAACAGTACAAGCGACTGCGCCGTCCGTTGGCCACTGCCTGGCGCACAAAGCGCAGTGGCA
>DKCG01000032.1:31223-100255 GCA_002449145.1 Christensenella sp. UBA6880
CATAATGAGAGAACGATACCTATCTATGTGAGTGCCGACTTCCCCTCTTGCGAACGATGTGCAATCTTGCAGAGAAATGACGCAAGTTTGAGCAATAGGGGAAAGCCCGAAGGGAAGGGGTGATGTTCTATTTAGGGTACACGCTCATAAAACATATGTAAAGACGGAAAATACATTTTTAAGAGGTATAAAATGAGAAAATCAATCAAAATTATTGCGATTATCGCAGTTTTGGCACTCGTGTGCGTGGCGTGCGTTTCGCTTGTCGCGTGCAACGACAACGATAACGACAATCCTACGCCTGCACCGCAAACCGAATTGCGCTTCAGCGCACCCGAAGGCACGCCCGCGCTTGCAATGCTCCGCCTCGTGACCGACAATAAGGAAATCGACGGATACAAGGTGAATTACAGCGTCGTCAAACCTGCGAATATCGCTTCCGAAATGGCTTCCAAAAGCAGCGATTTGGTGATTATGCCCGTAAACGCAGGCGCAAACCTCATAAGACAAGGCGCGGCGTACAAACTCGTCAGCGTGGCTGTCGACGGAAGTCTTTATATGGTCGGCAAAACCGAAAACGGCGGTGTGCTTACCCTTGACGACGTAAAGGGCAAAAAGATTGCCTGTATCGGCAAAGAGGGCGTTCCGGGACTCGTATTCAGATACGTTATGAACAAAAACGACATCGAACTCGTGAGCGAGGACGTTGCGCCTAGCGAGAACCAAGTCAGCGTGCAATACGTTGCCGACGGTCCTGCCGCAAGAGTGTTGCTTGCAAACGGAAGCGTGGATTTCGCGGTCGTGGGCGAGCCTGCGGCAACGGCGTTCAAAGGCGCGTTGAAACTCAATGCCGAAATGGATATGCAAGCGGAATACGCAAAGGCGAGCGGCGCAACGACGTATGCGCAAGCGGGACTTTTCGTCAAGACCGAACTTGCTCAAAACAAATCGTTCATTGATGCGCTTTTTGCGGCACTTGCGGCAAGCAAGACGTGGATAAACGAAAATCCGAGCGAAGTTGCTGCTTTTGCGAAAGCAAATCTCTATGAAAGCGCGGCGTTTCCGCCCGCGAGCATCGCAAGATGCAAAGTGAACGCAACTCGCCTCGACGACGCTCAAAAGAGCGAAATTATCACCTTCCTCGAAAGCGTAATGCCGAAGGATTCCAAAGGCAACGCAATCGACTGGCAAGCGTGCAAAGATTTGTTGTTCTGAAAGTGAAAAAGATAAGCGTTGACAAAAAAACGGTGAAGCGGATAATCGAAAATATCGCTTATCCGCTCGCCGCACTCGGCATAGTGCTTGCAGTATGGGCAATATGCGCAAAGGTCAAAGGCAATCCGCTGGTGTTGCCGATGCCTTCTAAGGTGCTTGCCCGTTTTTTCGCGCTCGGCGGCGAAAAAGGATTTTGGACAAGCGTCGGTTCTACGCTGTTGCGCACGCTGATTTGCTTTGCGATTTCTTTTGCGGCGGCAATGATTTTCGCCGTGCTCGGCGGACTCTTTAAGCCGCTTCACAAAGTTGTTTCGCCGATAGTTTCCCTTTTGCGTTCCGCGCCGACCGTCGCGGTGATTTTGATTTTTTACGCGTTTATGTCAAGCAACGCAATGTCCGTCGCAGTCGGATTTTTGATTGCCTTTCCCATTCTTTATTCGTCGATATACACGGCAATCGTGGGCGTTGACAAGGAACTTTTGGAAATGGCAAAGGTATACAAGGTGAAGCCCGTTGACGTTGCTTTCGGCATATACTTGCCCTCTATCGCGCCTTGTCTTTTCGACACGAGCAAATCCACGTTGTCGCTCACTCTCAAAGTGGTCGTGGCGGCGGAAATTCTGGCGTGCGTATCGAAAAGTATCGGCGGAAAAATACAGACGGCAAACGCCACGTTCGAGATCGAATACTTGCTTGCTTGGACGCTCGTGGCAATCGTGTTCGGCTTTGCGCTCGAAGGCGTTGTCGCGCTTTTGAAAAAGGTTTGGGAAGTGGCGAGATGAAAGACATAATCATAAAGAATTTTTCTTGTTCGTACGAGCAAAAAACGATATTTCAAAACTTTGACATCACTTTCGAGCAAGGCAAAATCAACGTAGTTTTGGGCGGAAGCGGCGTCGGGAAAACCACGCTTTTGAACGCTATGGCGTCGCTCAAATCCTACGAGGGAAGCATAGAAGGTTGCGAGGGCGGTGTAAGTTATATTTTTCAAAATGACAGGTTAATCCCCTCGATTTCGGTGTATAAAAACCTTGATTTGATATTAAAGGCGGTTGTAAAGGACAAATGCGTACGCAAAGAAATGATTGAATCCACTGCCGAAGCACTCGAAATATCCGACGTGCTAAAAAGTCTTCCGAGCGAGATAAGCGGCGGACAGGCGCAAAGAGCGAGTATGGCAAGAGCGTTCCTTTATCCGAGCGATGTGCTTTTGCTCGACGAACCGTTCAAAGCACTCGATACGTCGCTGAAAGCAAGGCTCATAAACAAGTTCGTCGCACTGCAACGACAGTCGAAAAAAACCGTCGTTTTCGTCACTCACGCAATAGACGAGTGCTTGCTCTGTGCGGACAACTATTTCGTGTTTGCGGCAAACCCCGTCGAAGTGGTGCTCAAAGGCTCGATTCTATCCGAAAAGCAAGAGCGCAAACTCACCGACAAAAACCTCGAAGACACGAGAAATCAACTTCTCAAAGCATTGTCCGAGTGTTGAAATACGGTCTGCTTTTTGAAAGGATAAAGCGACGGATTATGAGTCGGATTAAGGGCGGATTCTACGGAAAATTAAGGTCGGCGTATCGGACAAGTATTAAAGCATTATTAAAGAATCCTCAAAAAGAAAATAGGCTTTGCGAACGCTTGACTTTTTAGCGGTCAACTTATATAATAAAGAAACTTTATATCATATTCGCGTAACTTACTGGCGCGTGTGGGTGTAAAAAAACGAGTTAGGAGAAACAAAATGAAAGAAGGAATCCATCCCAACTACCACGATGTGACCGTCGTGTGTGCGTGCGGAAACACATTCCAGACGGGTACAACCAAAAACGTCAACGAACTTCGTGTTGAAATTTGCTCAAAGTGCCATCCGTACTTCACGGGCAAACAAAAACTTGTTGACACCGGTGGACGCGTCGACAAATTCAAGAAGAGATACAATCTCGACTAACGCAAAGGAAATGCAGGCACACGACGTCAATGTGTGCCTGCATTTACTTTTTTTGCGCGCTATTGAGCGTCTATCTTTGTCAGGCACGCCTTGCCTCGAAACCGTGTACGTCTATGTACACTGGGTTTCGATTCAAGCCGCACCTTCCTCGATATACATCTCAATATCGCGCAAAAAGCGCTATTTGGCGAATAACTGCGTCAGATGTGTTTTTTTCGCAAGTCACGTACACCCAAGTACGCTCGTTGCTCAAAAAATCACATCTTCCTTGTTCTTCATCCAAATATCGCGCAAAAAGTTCCGTCACGCAAAAAGTGCCGTCGCGCACAAAAAAATATAAAAGCACAATCCTAAAAAATAAAAAATTGTGTCGGTTTAATCAACAAATCATTCTATGACAGACAAAAACACAAAAAACAAAGAGCCGAAACAAAAAAACGTTATCGACAGAAAGACCAAAATCGTACGTAGGACCAATATCGGCGGGCAAGCCGTTCTCGAAGGCGTTATGATGAAGGGCGCGCGCTCTATTGCGACCGCCGTTCGCACGCCCGACGGCGATATTACCGTCGAAAGCAAGTACGTCAAGGACGCAAAACAACGCAACGCGTTCTTGCGTTTGCCGTTCGTAAGAGGCGTGGTCAATCTGTTCACTCAACTCTTTCAAGGTACGGGCATTATGATGCGCTCTGCCGAAGTGTACGGCGATTACGCCGAGCCGTCCAAACTCGACAAATGGATGGCGGACAAACTCAAAATCAATCCGATGAACGTGCTTATGGGGTTCTCGGTGGTTTTGGGCGTACTGCTCGCGGTGGGGCTTTTCGTGTTTTTGCCCAATTTTCTTGCCTCGCTCATATGCGACAACATAGCGGCAATCGCATCATCGTCGCTCAAAAGTCTTTGGTACAGCCTCATCGAAGGCGGACTTATGCTTTTGATTTTCATATCCTACATTCTTCTCGTCACGCTTATGAAAGACGTGCGCAGAGTGTTTATGTATCACGGCGCGGAACACAAGGTCATATCCTGCTATGAAAGAGGACTCGACCTCACCGTCGAAAACGCAAAGCATATGCCCAGAGAACACTCTCGTTGCGGAACGACGTTCTTGTTTTTCGTTATAGCGGTGAGCATAATGGTTTTCGTGCTCGTCAACTTTATGATTGAAAAGTGCGGCCTCGTCGTATCGAGCGACGTCGGCGGCGCAAAGGTGCTTAACGCGCTTATAAAACTCGGATTCAAACTGCTGTTCTTGCCGGTCGTTGCGGGCGTATCCTACGAACTTTTGAAATTGCTTGCAAAGAGCGATTGCCTTTTGGTACGCATACTTCGCGCCCCGGGTATGGCACTTCAAAAACTTACAACCAAAGAGCCTACCGACGATATGCTCGAAGTGTCGCTCACAGCGTTCAAAACCGTGCTTGCTATGGACGAAAATACCAATCTGGAAGAAAGAAAATTCGATATAAAAGTGCCTTGCGGCGTTGCAAGAGCCAAACTTCAAAACATCGCAAAAGGCGCGGACGAAGCGGACATCGACTGGTTGCTCGTCGAGGTTACGGGCAAAAAGAGAAGCGAACTTCAATCTCTCAAAACCCTCGCCAAATCCGAGTTTGAAAACGCGCAAGCCATCGCAAAACGTATGTCGGACGGCACGCCGCTTCAATACGCGCTCGGTTATTGTGAGTTTTACGGAATAAAGATTGCCGTCAACAAAAACGTGCTTATCCCTCGTCCCGAAACCGAAGAACTCGTGGAAAAGGCGGTTGCGACGATAAAGGAAAAACAGACGCAATGCGACGTTCTCGACTTGTGTACGGGAAGCGGCGCGATTGCGGTTGCGATTGCAAAGAATACTAACGCGAAAGTGAGCGCGTGCGATGTGAGCGTGGGCGCGATAGACGTTGCGCTTGCAAACTCGCTCAACACGGGCGTTCGAGTGGACTTTTCAAAGGGCGATATGTGGGGCGCGGTTGCAAACAAGACGTTTGACGTAATCGTGTCCAATCCGCCGTACATTCCGACGTCCGACGTTCAAAAACTCGATTCCAAAGTCAAGGACTTCGAGCCGCAACTCGCGCTTGACGGCGACAGCGACGGCTTGAAATTCTACCGCATAATCGCAAACAAACTCGACGAACATCTCAAAGAGAACGGCGTGCTTCTTTTGGAATTCGGCGCGGGACAGGCAGACGATATTAAGGCGATATTCGAGGGCTACGACGTCGAGATTGTCAAAGACATCGAAGGACTCGACCGTATCGCGGTGGTGAAAAGAAAATGAAAATATCCGACGGTATGCTTCAAAAATTAGGCAAAATCGAGGCTCGCTACGAAGAAGTGGGCAATCTTTTGTCTTTGCCGCAAAACATATCCGACCAAGAGAAATTCAAGTCGCTTTCAAAGGAACATTCCGACCTCGCCCCGATTTGCGAGATTTACGGCGTATACAAAAAGCATAAGCAGGATTTCGAGGATTGCGAGAGTATGGCGGCGGCGGAAACCGACCCGGATATGAAAGCGTTGCTTAAACAAGAACTCGACGATTTGCGCGAGGCTCTCGACAAGGACGCAAACGACCTCAAAATATCCCTTTTGCCCAAAGACCCCGACGAGGACAACAACGTTATTATGGAAATACGCGCGGGCGCGGGCGGCGACGAGGCGGCTCTTTTCGGAACGGAACTTATGAAAATGTACCGCCATTACGCCGAAAACAATCGCTGGAAAGTCGAGGAAGTCAATATGAACTACACCGAACTCGGCGGCGCGAAAGAACTCGTGTTTATGATAACGGGCAAGGGCGTATACGGCAAACTCAAATTCGAGAGCGGCGTGCATAGGGTGCAACGCGTTCCCGAAACCGAGTCGCAAGGCAGAGTGCATACGTCAACCGTAACCGTTGCGGTGCTTCCCGAAGCGCAGAACGTAGAGGTCAATCTCAACGAAAACGACATAAAAGTGGACACTTATCGTTCGGGCGGTGCGGGCGGACAGCACGTCAACAAGACGGAAAGCGCAATCCGAATGACGCATATTCCCACGGGCATAGTGGTGGAGTGTCAAGACGAAAGAAGCCAGATTAAAAACAGAGAAAAGGCACTCAAAGTGCTCAAATCCCGCGTTTACGACTTCTATCGCTCGCAAGCGGAAAAGGAATACGCCGAAAATCGTCGCGCGCAAGTCGGCACGGGCGATAGAAGCGAGAGAATCCGCACCTACAATTTCCCGCAAGGCAGAGTCACCGACCACCGCATAGGACTTACCCTTTACAACATCGACAAGTTTATGCTCGGCGATCTTGACGAAATGATTTCCGCGCTTCAAATCGCGGTGCAGAATAAAATGCTCGAAAACATCGAGTGACGGAGGGTAAATTTTAACCGCAGATTTTCGCCGCATAGAAAAATGTGTGCGATTTTGAAAATTGCGGGTTGAAATCGGATAACTTTTTATATATAATATAGTCGAATATAAATATAAGCGGAGGGCTTATGATAAAATTTATAACTGGTGCCAAAGGCACGGGCAAAACGAAAATCATCATCGATATGGCAAATGACAACGTTGAAACCGCAAAAGGCGACATCGTTTTCGTGACGGATACCGACAGATATATGTACTCTCTCAATTACAGAGTTCGTATGGTCAACGCCAAACAACTCAAAAGAGGGGACGCACCCGTAAGCGAAGAAGCGCTCATCGGCTTCCTCAAAGGCTTGCTTGCAGGCAATCACGACATCGAAACGCTCTACATCGACGGCGCGCACAGAATGCTCGGCAAAACCGTTTTCGAGATGAAAGACTTTTTTGACGACCTCAGAGAGATTGCAAAGAACACCGACACCAAATTTGTGGTTACGGTGAGCGAAAACGAGGAAAATTTCCCTGATTTCATTCGCGCGTAAGGCAGCGCACAATCAAAAAAAGATGAAGTACACTTGCACCAGAAACTCAAAAATCGAGATTTCGGCAAGCGAGGCTATCGTAAAAGGCATTTCGGATGACGGCGGACTTTTCGTTCCGTCGTCATTCCCGATTTTAAGTCTTGCAGACATCGAAAATCTCATTCCGCTCGACTATCCCGAACGCGCGGCAAAAATCTTGTCTATGTATATGGACGAGTTTTCTTTCGAGGAACTTTTGGGATATGCCAAACGCGCCTACAACCGCTTCGACGACGACGCGGTATGTCCTCTCGTCAAGGTCGAGGACGGACTCTATATGCTCGAACTTTGGCACGGACCGACTTGCGCTTTTAAGGATATTGCGCTCACGATTTTGCCGTATCTTCTCACTGCGAGCAAGAAAAAACTCGGCATAAACGAGCAAACTCTCGTGCTCACCGCAACGAGCGGCGACACGGGAAAAGCCGCGCTCGAAGGCTTTAAGGACGTAGACGGCACGCATGTCGTCGTGTTTTATCCCGTTAGCGGCGTGAGCGAAATGCAACGCTTGCAAATGGTCACGCAAGAGGGCGGCAACGTCCACGTTTTCGGCATAAAAGGCAACTTTGACGACGCGCAAGCGGCGGTGAAACGACTTTTCAACGACAAGGAAACAATAGACGCGCTCAAGGCAAAAGGCATTGCGATGTCTTCTGCAAATTCCATAAACTGGGGCAGACTCGCGCCTCAAATCGCCTACTATATATCCGCATACTGCGACCTCGTGGACAGCGGCGAAATAGAACTCGGCGACAAGATAAACTTTGCCGTTCCGACGGGCAACTTTGGCGACGTGCTTGCGGGATATTACGCCTATCGTATGGGCTTGCCCGTTGAAAAGTTTATCGTCGCGTCCAACGCAAACAACGCGCTCACCGACTTTTTCAACGACGGCGTATACGATATAAATCGCGTGTTTTACAAAACGATGTCGCCGTCAATGGACATTCTTGTGTCGAGCAATCTCGAAAGACTTATATACGAGATTTACGACCGCGACGACGAAAAAGTGCGCGAACTTTACGACAGCCTCAAAAAGACGGGCAGATTCGAGATAGACTTCGACGAAGTGAATCTCGACAATTTCGTCGCGGGTTGGGCGGATGAGGAAGATACGAAAAACGCGATTTCCACTTTCTTTGACCTCGACGATTACATTATGGACACCCACACGGCGGTTGCGGCAAGCGTATACAACGACTATTCTTGCGAAACCGACGACGAAACCCCGACCGTCGTTTTGTCTACGGCAAATCCGTACAAATTCCCGATAGACGTGCTCGGCGCAATCGGTTCGAGGGAAAAGGACTCGTACAAAGCGGTCGTCAAACTTTACAATCTCACCGCACTCGAATGTCCCGATTGCATACTCGAACTCGAAGTCGCAAAAGAGATTCACACCAAGGTCATCGACAGAACGGAAGTCAAGAAAACCGTTCTCGAAGTGGCGGACGAAATCACCGCATAAATCCGTCCGATACGGTTAAAATTCATAAAATCAAGCGTAAGAACACGGCAAAAGTGCAGTAAAGTTAGCGGCAAACGAGCGAAAAATGCGTAAGACTGCCGCAAAAATTCCGACAATCCGCACAATATAACTCGGCGGCGAGTTTTAAGGATTGTTTAAGACAAAAAGTATATTATTATACAAAGAGGCAACAAAATGTTCGGATACGTTATTCCCGATAAGCTCAATATGTATATCAAGGATTTCAACGTGTTTCAATCCTTTTATTGCGGACTTTGCAAAACGCTCGGCGAAACGGGTGCGGAATTTACAAGGCTTTGCACCAACTACGACGTGACTTTTTACAACGTGCTTTTACATTCACTCACAAACACGCCCGTGACTTTCGAGCGTAAGTTGTGCGCCTACAACGGCAAGAAAAAGGTGGTCGTCAAGACCGACGAACTTTCAAAAAAGATTGCCGATATAGCCGTTATGCTCGTATACTACAACCTCGAAGACGACGTATACGACGGCAAAAAATCGCGCGCGATACTCAAAGATATGCTCGCGCCGCGCAAGAAAAAAGCGGCGAAAAGGCTTGAAAAAATCGACGAAATTATGCAAAAAAGTTTTTTGGATTTGAGGAAACTCGAAAAGGAAAACTGCGACAGTATAGACCGAGTTGCCGACACTTTCGCAACGCTTATGCGCGATATGACGAGACTATTGATAAAGACCGACGACAATATCGACACGTTTTGCTACAATCTCGGCAGGCTCATATATTTGCTCGACGCCGTCGACGACGTTGAAAAAGACAGCAAGTCCGGCGAATATAATCCGCTCGTGCTGAATTACGGCAAATGTACACAAAAGCAAGATTATCTTGCAAAAAACGCAGATGAACTCTCGTTTTTGCTCAATTCGACCTACAACAAAATGGTCGGCTCATACAACGCTATGGACATAAAAATGTACGAGGGCGTGTTGAGCAACACGATATATCTCGGAATAAAGATGCAATTAGAGCGACTGCTCAAAGGAGAAGATAAATGCCGAATGACCCGTTTGTGATTCTTGGCGTAAGCAAGGACGCATCTCAAAGCGAAATTCTCGAAGCGTACAAACAAAAGCGCGCTTATTATCAAGAGCGTGTTTTCGACGAGGGCGACGAGGGCGCGCAAGCGGCGCGTATGCTCACACAACTCGACGACGCATATCAGCAAGCAATGGAACTTTCTCACGAGTCTGCAACCGTCACGGGTGACGGCGATTCGTCGTTTGAAATCGTGCGCAATGCAATCCGCAACAAGGACGTCGAAGGCGCGCAACGCGCTCTTGACGAAATATCCTATCGCGGCGCGGAATGGCACTACTATCAGTCCATCGTCTTTTACGAGAAAAACTGGCTCAACGACAGCAAAAAGCAACTCGAAATGGCAATCGAAATGGACCCGTCCAACGACAAATACACTCGCGCCTTGAACAACCTCAAAAAGAAAATCGACGGCTCTCGCCCCTACGACAAGCAAGGCTCGCAAGGCGTTTACGGCAATTCCGACCAAGCGTCCAACCGAACCTATTCCCAACGCGATTCCGACGTTGCCGACGGACTTTGCTCTGCCTGTCAAGCGCTTTGGTGTGCGGATTGTTGTTGTGAGTGTATGGGTGGCGACCTCATCCGTTGCTGCTAAAATTTGTTATTTGGCGTGATACTGCGTCAGCGCACCTCGCCCGTCAATTCACGTACGACTCAGTACGTTAGGATTGCTGTTCGAGGCGTGCGCTTCCTTGTCTGACGCTCAAATAACGAATTTTACAAGAAAACACGCTATTGAGCGAACAACTGTGTCAGATGCGATTTTTTCACAAGTCACGTACGGCTAAGTACGCTCGTTGTTCAAAAATCGCGTCTTCCTTGTTTTTCATCTCAATATCGCGTTTTACAATAAAACGTGCTATTGAGCGAATAACTGTGACAAACGGTCGCTGTGGCAATGGCAACAGACAAACTTGTCTATCGCCAAGAGCCACGCTTGTTTGTCACTCTACTAACCGCGCAAGCCCTCTTTACTCTCAAAATGAGACGGACAAAAAACTCAAACCGCAATTACGTGCGAGTGCTTGCTTGGTGATGGCGTGCTTCGCACGCAAGCGGCTAAACGAAAAAGATTTTACAATAAAGTGTGTTTCTTGCCTAACTCGCAAATAACGCACTTTACAAGCACAATATATAATCATAAAATACCATTTATGCGTGCTATGCACGCAGCGGAATATTTGAATATTCCACATCATATATGAAACGCAATCGCAAGAAAATTTCACGACAAGAGGCGGTCTACCGCGTGGCTCTCGCCGGCATCAGCGCGGCGGTGGCTTTGCTGATGGTTTGGCTCGGCGTCGTCGTAAGATTCAGCACGGTTGCTTTTTTTATTGGCGCAGCAGTCGCGCTTATGGTCCCTCTTTCGCAAAAATACTACCTTTCGTCGGTGCTTGCGTACGTCGTGTCCGCAGGGTTGTCGTTTTTGGTTGCGGGCGACGTATTCTCGGTTATGGGTTACGTCGTGTATTTCGGACCTATGGCAATCATTTCGGGCGTTATGCTCAATCATAAGGACAAAATCAAGTGGTGGGTTCAACTCATCGTCAAAATCGTTTATATCAACGGCGCACTCGCGCTTTTGTACTTCGTGTGTCACAACATCGTGCTCGATTCGTCGATAGTCGACAAGGTGCAATACTGGATGATTGCTTTGTTCGGCACGGCGATTTTGGTTGCAATCGACTATGCGTTGCAGTTTATTTACAAGCGTATCGCAATACTCGTCGGCAAAGCGTTGCGCAAAAACGAACGTCATCGCAAACCCGAATCTAATACGACAGATTCCGACGATTTCGACGAAGAAACACATCCCGACGGCGATTCGCCTTTCGACGAGTTTTCGGACGATTATTCGCGCGATAATAACGAGAATAACGACGAAAATGGCAATAAAGGCGATAAAAACGGCGATTGTGATAACGAAAACGGCGGTGCAAACGACAAATAAAACAATGATATAAAAGGCTACTAAAACAAAGAAAAAGCGGACAAAATCCGCTTTTTTTGTACGTTTTTTGCGCTTTTAGTGACTAAATTTATGCTTCTTAATTGTCCGAACTGGCGATTTCTTTATTGACTTTATAATTTGCAATTTTTAATGATTTTACCGTTATACGAGATTATTACAAGTCGAGAAAATCCACGCCGGCAAGAAGCACGTTTTCGATTTTTCTGTTTTTGAGCGAGTAATATATGATTTTTCCGTCGCGGCGTTGAGTTACGATGTCCGCCGCGCGCAAAAGTCGAAGTTGGTGCGAACAAGTGGTTTGATTTATGCCGAGTATTCTCGACAAATCGCTTACGCACATTTCGCTTATGCAAAGCGCGCATATGATTTTGTTCCGCGTAGCGTCCGAACAAGCGGAAAAAAATTCTGCAAGCGAATGAAGCGTTGCGTTGCGAGGTATGTAGTCGAGGACGGTTTGTTCGTCGATGTAGTCGATTTTCGTTTCCATACGTAGATTTTAGCGCATATATGAAGACGAAGTTTTTGTAACTTTGGCGCATTTTGCGACATATTGTGGTAAAAAGTCAAAGAGGTCGAGTATGTTTGAGGACAACTGGTATTTGTTTTTGCTCATCGTGATGATAGTTTTTATATCGGACGGCGATTTTTCGAGGCGTGAAACGGCGGTTATGATTGGTATACTTGCCGCACTCGCGTTCACGAATAACACAGATACCGACACCACGACGAGCACGAACAACTGTTTTTGCAACAAGACGCTAAATTGATTGAGTTTTGCCATTGATTTTGCCTTAGGATAAAGGTATAATATCCGTGAGGTGAACTTATGAAAAAGAAAGGCAAAATCGCATTGATTGCGGTGCTATGCGTGGTGTTTTGCATAGGCGTGGTCGCAGGCTCTATGGCGGGCTTGGCGAGCAAGGCAATCGACAAGCAGAATCCCGACGAGTTTTTGAGCAAGTGGATGAGTTATATCCGCGACGACGCTCTTTTGTCAAACGTCGTTATTGCAGGCTCGCACGACTCGGGTACGCAAGATATGATGTGGGCGGCAAAAACGCAGGATAAAACCATAAAAGAACAAATGACTTGCGGCGCAAGGTATTTCGACATACGAGTTCAACTCAAGGACAACTCGATGGTCATCTTTCACGGTCCTATTTCGGGCGAAGCGTTCGAGCCTATCGTCGATGATATAAGAGAGTTTTTGCAATCAAATCCGAGCGAAACGCTCATTCTCGATTTTCAGCATTTCAAAGGCGGCGATGCGGTTATGAACTGCGTTGACGGCGTGCTTTGCGCAAAACTTGCGGGACTTATGGTTGAAAACGAAACCGAGCAATCCGACCTCGATTTCGTAAAATCGTTGACGCTCGGCGACGTACGAGGCAAGGCTATCGTGTTTTGGGGCAACGAGTTCGGTAATAACGAAAATTCCGTGACGGACAAGAATTATCTGTTCCAAAGAAACAACGATTCGGGAACGAGAAGCGGCAGTTCGCTTCAATCCTTCTACGACGGCTCGCTCAACAAAAAGTCGTCAAAGACGTATCTCGAAAAGGCAATCCCGACTTACGTGGAAAAGTACAGACAAAGCGAGGGCGGACTGTTCGTTATGCAAATGCAACTCACCGACCCGATTGCGATAATCGGTCCGAAGTTCTACGAGGGAACGCACGATAAGAACGCAACGAGTTTCATTTCGACGCTCGAAGGCAAAGATTATTTCGATTGCGTAAACATAATTATGCGCGATTTTGTCGGCGCGAGAAAATGCAAGCAAATAATTTCGCTCAATATCGCCAAAGGCACGCTCAAAAACGGCGTGGAAAACGACTTTGCGACAATGTGCGCATAAAACACGATTTGTGTTTCAAATCGATACAAAACGTATTGGAAAACGCTTAAATCCGCAAATATCGGCGATATAGCGATTGTGAAAATATGGAATAAAACACGAAAAGTGTTGTGAGTGTGTAAATTATATAATAAATTGCGCAAAACACGAATCGTGTAAAGTGATAAAACAGAGGCAAAAATGGTTGATTTCAAGGCTAAAATAAAAGACGTACCCGACAATCCGGGCGTTTATATGATGCTCGACGAGCAAGGCGAGATTATTTACGTCGGCAAGGCGAAAAATCTCAAAAACAGGCTTCGCTCGTACTTTTTCAATCTGTCCAACCGCACGGCAAAGGTTATGGCGATGCTCGAACACGTCGCCGATTTTCGTTACATCATTTGCGCGAGCGAGGTCGACGCGCTTCTGACCGAAAACAACCTCATCAAAAAGCATACGCCGAGATACAACATACTTTTAAAAGACGACAAGGCGTATCCGTTTTTGCGTATCGATATGCGCGAGCCGTATCCGACGATAGAACTCGTTCGAAAACTCAAAAACGACGGCGCAAAGTATTTCGGTCCATATATGCAATCCGTCAATATCCGCGACATATTCGACCTCATTCACACGGCGTTTCCCGTTCGCGAGTGCAAGAGAGATATGTCAAAACCCTCGCGCCCGTGCCTCAATATGCATTTGGGGCGTTGTCTTGCCCCTTGCACGCACAAGGTCAGCGAGCAAGAGTACAAGGCGGAAATGCAAAAGGTCATTGACTTTTTGAGAGGCAACGACAAGGAAGTCGAGCGTACGCTCACCGAAAAGATGATGAAGTTTGCAAAGGAAGAAAACTTCGAGGTTGCGCTGAACTATCGCAACAAACTCGCGCTTTTGGACAAACTCGTGCGCAAGCAGGTCAGCGCGCTTCCGAAAGACTTCAATCTCGACATATTCGCGTTTGAAACGAACGGCATAATCTCGGCAATCAATATGCTCGTCGTGCGTGCGGGAAAACTCGTGGGCGGCAAAAACGTAATCGTGGATTCTTGCGACGACGACATCGCAAGTTACCTTTTGCAGTATTATCAAAACAACGCGCCGCTTTGCGACGAAATCGTCACCGACAACGTCGAAGACCAAGAATCGCTCGAAAAGGCGGTCAATTCGCTTTGCTCGCACACCGTAAGAGTGGTGGAACCGAAGCAAGGCGCGAGAAAACAACTTCTCGAACTTGCGCACTCGAACGCATACGACGCTATGACAAAGCACGGCACGCAAGAGGAAAGAAAAGTGCTTCGCACGCAAGGTGCGGTGAAGCAACTAGGCGAACTGCTCAATCTCAAAACCTTGCCCAACCGTATGGAATGTTACGACATCTCGCACATATCCGGCACGGACAAAGTGGCGAGTATGGTGGTTTTCGAGGGCGGCGAACCCAAAAAATCGCACTATCGCAAGTTCAAAATCAAGACGGTTGCGGGCAACAACGACTTTGCGTGTATGAAAGAGGTGCTTATACGCAGACTCAACGAAATCGCAACCAGCGAGGACGAAAGTTTCTCGTCAATCCCCGACCTTTTGGTCATTGACGGCGGCAAAGGACAACTTGCCTACGCAATGGAAGCGCAAAGGGAAACGGGCAGAGAGGACATCGAAATTTTGTCGCTTGCAAAGCGTGAAGAAGAAGTGTTTTTGGGTAGCGCGCCGACAACTTCTATCGTATTGCCAAAAGACAGCGTCGCGCTTCAACTTCTGCAGCGAATCCGTGACGAAGCGCACCGCTTTGCAATCACTTTCCACCGTAATTTGCGAAGCAAACACTTGAGCGAAAGCGCGTTGAAATCAATTCAAGGCGTGGGCAAAATTTTGTGTGCAAGGCTTATAAAAGAGTTCGGTTCGGTTGAGGAAATCCGCCTCAAAACGCCCGAAGAAATCGCAAAAGTAGACGGCGTTTCCTATCCTCTTGCGGAAAGGATAATCGAGGCACTCAACAAAGCCGAAGATAAAAACGAAGGCGCAAACGAAGATGTAAAGGAAGGCAATAAGGAAGATTCACAACTTGTTTCCGAAGTCAAATCGGAAGAAAATTTGTAAGATGAAAATAGGGCGATTAGTGAAAAAATTGCTCGAAAAACACGTCAAAAAACTGTAGAAAAACGTATGTTTTTTGCAATAAAATTTTGATAAAAGGCGATGAAAATCGTCTTTTTTCGTGCCGTTTTCATATAGTGAATCGTGGATATAAAAGAGTATATAAAAAGCCAAATCGGCGTATACGGCGCGTGGAAAAGCGCAAAGGAAATCTCGACGTTCAAAGGGGGCGGACAAGCGTTCGTTTTCTATCCGCAAAGCGTGGAAAAAGCGGTTGAATTAATAGGCGTTTTGAGGGAAGAAAACGTCACTTTTTCTATGCTCGGAAGCGGCTCGAACACGCTCGTTTGCGACGGAAATTGCAGACAAGTTTTGGTGTGTTTGAAAGGACTTTGCGGCGTGAAAATCGAGGGTGAAAAAGTCGTTTGCGAGGGCGGCGCAAGCGTTGCCAAAATCACGTTCGAGGGGCGAAAAAGAGGACTCGGCGGTCTTGAATTTTTGAGCGGCGTGCCTTGCACTTTGGGCGGCGCGCTGAAAATGAACGCGGGCGCGTTTTCGTCGCAAATCGGCGATTACGCAACAAAAATCGACATATTAAACCTTGATTGCGCAAATTGCGACAAAAATCGCACGCAAAACCGCATACGAGAAGTAAGCGTAAATTCAAAAGACCTTGCGTATAGAAAAGGGGTGGACGGAATCGTGCTTAAAGCCGAGTTGAAACTTGCAAAAAAGAGCGGTGAGCAGTCCGTAAACGAGGCAAGAGAGTATTTGAGAAAAAGGCAAGAGAAACAGCCGAGTTTGCCCTCGCTCGGAAGCGTGTTCAAAAACGGCAAAATTCCGAGCGGAAAACTCATTGACGATTGCGGCTTGAAAGGCGTGAAAATCGGCGGCGCGCAAGTGTCGCAAAAGCACGCGAATTTTATCGTCAACGTGGGCGGCGCAAGCGCGAAAGATTATCTTACCCTCGCTTCGCTTTGCAAAAAAGAAGTCTTTGAAAAGTTCGGCATACTTCTCGAAGAAGAATTTGTCACAATCGAATGACAATGGAAACGCTTTTTGTAGAATCGCAAATAAAATCACATTTTTTTATTTGAAAAAACCAAATTGCAAAAGCAATAAAATATGTCAAATTTGTGGCGAAATTATATTGATTAATAAAGTTATCTAATGTATAATGCTATTAAGTTTGCGCATATGCGCTATGTGTATGTATGCGTATGCGCACGAGGAAACTATGAAAATTTACGGCGACTATCACACCCACACATATGCAAGCGACGGACGGGCGACGCTCAAACAACAAGCGACGGCTGCCTCTTTGCTCGGCATATGCGAAATCGCCGTGACCGACCATAGTTTTGCAAGCACGATTTTTCATATGACGAGGCGCAAGTTCAAAAAGCAAAAAAAGGAAGCGCAATCGCTTGATTTGCCCGTGAAAGTGCTGTGCGGAATAGAGGCGAATCTCGTCAATCCGCAAGGTGACATAGACGTGCCGAGCGACGTCATAAGAGAGTGCGACGTGCTTGCGGTAGGCTTTCATCGCTACATCGGTTTTAAGGGCGAAAAGCGCGGCGGATATGCGAGGGCGTGGCTCTTTCAAAACGGATTTTGCGGACTTAAAAAGAGAGAAGAACTCGTCGAAATCAACACGGCGGCGTATATCGAGGCAATGCGTAAATTTCCGATAGACTGCATTGCTCACCTCAATCACCGCGCGCTCGTGGACGTCAAAAAAGTGTGCGAGGAAGCAAAAAAACAAGGCGTTTATATCGAACTTAACGAAAAACATCTCTACGCGCTCGAAGGGTCGGTTGCCGCGCTTAAAGAAAGCGGCGTAAACTTCATCGTCGGCACGGACGCTCACGATACGAAAAAACTCGGAAAAATGAACAAAATCGTATCTTTCGTCGAAAAATACGATTTGCCGCGAGAAAGAGTGTTCGGTATAGACGGAAGGAAACCGACGTTTAAGGACAAAACGATGTTTTGCGAATAAAACGGAAAACATCGTAAAAAGCGGTTTTCAAAGCGAAAATCGCAAGGGAAAATAAAGGATAACGGCGAAAAGGAATAGATATGCAAAAAAGTTTCAAGGACAGCGCAAGAGAAGAATTGCTTGGCGTATTGCCTAAAAAACGCGAAGAAATCGTGGCGTTTTTGAGTGCGCTCGCAAAGTCGTGCGGAAGCATAGAGATTGCAAAAAAGAGATACAATCTCTGCTTTTGGCTTGCCGACTACGACGAGGGTTTGAAGGTTGTGGAATTGCTCAAAACGTTGTATCCCGCAGATTTCGAGTTGTCGCTCGACAAGACCAAAACGGGTGCGGAAGCGTGTTCGGTGCAAGTGCCGAGCGGTTTTTCAAAGCAGGCTATCGAGGATTTCGGACTTATGAAAATCAACGTCGACGAGTATCTTGCCTTCGTCGAGGGCATACCGCAAGACGTGGTGACGACGATTGCGACGAAAGTTGCGTATTTCAAAGGACTTTTCCTCGGTTGCGGAAGCGTGTACGTTCCCTCTACGTCCGACCAAAGCGAAAAAAGAGACGGCTATCACTTCGAACTTCAACTCGACGACGACTTGTTTGCCGACGACGTTATGGAACTTTTGAGCGACCTTCGCATAAACACGCGTATGAGCGACAGAGGGGAACACAAACTCGTGTACGTCAAGGACAAAGACGAAATCGTCAAAGTGCTTGCAACTCTCGACCTTGCCGACTGCGTGCTGAAACTCAGGTCGATAATCGACGAAAGGGAAACGGCAAACAGCCTCAACCGCGTGATAATCTGCGAAACGGCAAATCTCGACAAGACGTTTACGGCGGCAAGCAAACACTTGCTTGCGATAGGCGAGTTGAGAAACAAGGATATGTTCGACTCGCTTCCCGCGCAACTCAAAGAAACGGCGGACGCAAGGGCGGATCACCCCGAAGCGTCTTTGAGCGAACTTGCAGAGATTTTGGGCGTGAGCAAGAGTTGTTTGAACCACAGGCTGAGGAAAATAGTCGAAATGGCTAACCTCAATTAATAATTGAGTTGCGCCGAATGCAAAACACTTGTCACCCATCTTTTCAAGATGGCTTGACAAATATTTTGGCGCAAACGTCCTGTCACAAACAAATCAGAGCATTTGTTTGTGACGTAAGGGGTTGCAACTTTGAGACGGCTCGGCAGTTGCAACGGTGAAAGTGGATGCTCACAACGATTCTTCGTCGTTCCATAAAATACGGCTCCGCCTGTCTACGAGCAACGTTTGGGCGGCTACGAAGCCGAATGATTAAAAAGCAATCAAGCAGACGTCTTGAGAAACAAGATAGAAAAGATAACCGAGTGCAAAACACTCACACAACAGACAGAATACACAAAAATATATCACATAAGGTAAATATGACGGATTTTGTACATCTACATTTGCATACGGAATACAGTTTGTTGGACGGCGCGGTGCGCCTTTTGCAAGTTGCGCCCGATCCGAACGATCCGAAAAAAACTATAAAAACTCACCCTCTTTGCGACGCGCTTAAAGCAAGAGGTATGAACGCCGTCGCAATCACCGATCACGGCAATATGTACGGCGTTCATACGTTCGTGTCCGTGCTTCGTCAAGACGGGATCAAGCCCATTATCGGCGAGGAATTTTACGTTGCCGACGATATGTATGCAAAGACGGCGGACGTGCTTAAACAGCGTTATCACCTCATTTTGCTCGCCAAAAATATGACGGGTTACAAAAACCTTATGAAACTTTCCTCGCTCGCGTTCGTGGACGGATTCTATATGAAACCGCGTATCGACCTTAAGCATATAAGAGAGCATAGCGAGGGACTTATTTGCCTTTCGGCTTGTCTTGCGGGCAAAGTGCCGCACCTTCTTTTGCAAGGCAAGTACGAAGAAGCAAAGGCGGCGGCAATCGAAATGCGAGACATTTTCGAGCCGGGTGATTTTTATATCGAACTTCAAGACCATCATTTGCAAGAGGACAAAATCGTGCTCAATCTGCTTTGCCAAATCGCAAGAGAGATAGGCGTAAAAGTGGTTGCCACAAACGACGTGCATTACATCGAAAAGGAAGAAGCGGACATACAGGACACGATGATGTGCATAACTCTCGGTTGCAAAAAGAGCGAGATTAACGGCGCGAGATTCGAGACGGACGAGTTCTATCTCAAATCGGGCGACGAAATGGCGGAACTGTTCGGTTGGTGTCCCGAAGCCATTGCGACGACGAGAGAAATCGCCGACAAAGTGGACGGCGACTATTTTATAACGAAACACGCCTCTATCATTCCTAAATACACCAACGAGGAAATGGGCGACCGCGACGAGGCGCAATATCTTCGCGACCTTGCCTACGAGGGCGTAAAGAGAAAATACGGCTACATAAACGACGAAATCACGAAGCGTTTGGAATACGAACTGGGCGTTATCCACAAGTGCGGATTCGACGGTTACTTCCTTATCGTGTGGGACTACGTTCACGCGGCGCAACAAATGGGAATCCCCGTAGGACCGGGGCGCGGAAGCGGCTGCGGCTCTATCGTTGCGTACGGCATCGGCATAACCGACATCGACCCCCTCAAATATCAACTTCTTTTTGAAAGATTTTTGAGCGAGGAACGCGTTTCGATGCCCGACTTCGACGTGGACTTCTGCTTCGTCAGACGACAAGAAATCATAGATTATTGCATCAAAAAGTACGGTAAAGACAACGTTTCGCAGATTATCGCTTATTCGACTATGACGGCAAAGGCTGTCGTAAAGGACGTCGCGCGCGTTTTGGACGTGCCGTACAACGAGGCGGCGAACTGGGTTAAGGAAATCCCCGCTATGGGCAAACCGCTACTTCCGCAAGTGCTTACCGAGGGCAGCGATTTTTACAGCGAGGACTTCAAAAAGATATACGACAACAACCCGACGGCAAAGAACGTCATCGACATTGCGATG
Source organism: Christensenella sp. UBA6880 (assembly GCA_002449145.1). Lineage (GTDB taxonomy): Bacteria > Bacillota > Clostridia > Christensenellales > CAG-917 > CAG-475. Next base: position 51,747 of record DKCG01000032.1, read on the forward strand.
AAACTCGAAGGTATGCCGCGCCAGACTTCGATGCACGCCGCGGGCGTGGTTATATGCGCAGACCCTATTGTCGAGCACTGCGCGCTTTCGAGAAACGGTCCTATCGTCACGACGCAATTCGACAAGGTTATCGTCGAGGAACTCGGACTTCTCAAAATGGACTTTTTGGGACTTAAAACGCTCACCGACATCGACGAGGCGTTGAAACTCATCAAGGCGGACAAGGGAATAGACCTCGACTTCCACAAACTCGGTTACGAGGACCACAAGGTGTACGAACTGATTGCTTCGGGCGATTGCGAGGCGGTGTTCCAACTTGAAAGCGGCGGTATGAAAAAGTTTATGGCGCAACTTCAACCGGACAACCTCGAAGACGTCGTGGCAGGCATTTCGATGTATCGTCCCGGTCCTATGCAGTTTATCGACTTGTTCTTGGAAGGCAAACGCCACCCCGACCAAGTGCAGTACGCGCACCCGCTTCTCAAAGAAATTTTGGAAAACACCTACGGGTGCATAGTGTATCAAGAGCAAGTTATGCAAATCGCGCAGAAGATTGCGGGATTCAGTTTCGGCGGCGCGGACATTATGCGACGCGCTATCGCAAAGAAGAAACTCGCCGTTCTCGAACAGCAACGCGACATATTCTTGCACGGCGGCAAACTCGAAGGCGACAAGACGGGTAAATACGTTCCCGGTGCGGTTGCAAACGGCGTAAGCGAGGAAATAGCAAACCACCTTTTCGACCAGATATTGAAGTTTGCAAGTTACGCGTTCAACAAGTCGCACGCGGCGGCGTACACGTTCCTTACTTATCAAACCGCATATCTCAAATGCTATTATCCCACGCACTTTATCGTGGCTGTGGTGAACAACCGTATCACCAACGCCGACGAAGTGAAGCACTATATGAACTATCTGAGAAGAACGGGCGTCAAGACCCTTTCGCCGGATATTAACCGCTCGCAAAAGAACTTCTCGATAGAGGGCGAAAACGTGCGTTACGGTCTTATGGGCATAAAGAACGTGGGCGAGCAGGCTATGGAATACGTTTTGAGCGAGAGAGCGCAAAACGGCCCGTTCAAAGACATTCGCGACTTCCTCGACCGTTGCGCGGGACAAGTGAACAAGCGTATGATAGAAAGCCTTATCAAGGGCGGCGCGCTCGACAGTTTCGGAAAGACCAGAGCAACGCTTATGGCTTCCTACGAGCGCATTATGGACACCGTCCTTGCCGACAAGAAAAACAAACTTTCGGGTCAGATGTCCTTGTTTGACGAACTCATCGAGGACGAGGAAATCAAGTATACAGAAACCGAAGAATACCCGAAATCCGACATTCTCAAATACGAAAAAGAGGTGCTGGGAATGTACCTTTCGGGACACCCCCTCGACGACTATCGCGACGACAAGCACGAGTTCGACTTCGACACGAGTATGCTGTTCGTCGAAGAAGCCGACGAGGACGGCAACGTCAATATGGTGGTTGACAAAAACCTTGAAAACAAGCAAGTCAAATTTGGTTGTATCGTGTCGTCGGCGGAAAAGAAAGTCACGTCAAAACAGCAAAAATTCGCCGTCGGCAGAGTTGAGGACAGGTCGGGTTCGATTGCGTTTTCGATGTATCCGCGCGCATACGAAAAGTACGGCGAGTTGCTTCTTGCCGACGCACCGCTTAAAGTGGTGGGCAAAATCGATTTGCGCGACGAGAGCGAACCCAAAATATCCATCGAAAAACTCGAACTTTGGAAAAACTCGGACGCGGAAGTCAAGCACGCAGAGCCTACGGCAAAAAAGAGCAACGGCATATTGTACGTGTTGGTGTTCAACAACGTTGAAAAGGATATGGTTGCTGACGTTTTGGCAATGCACCCCGGCAACACGCCTTGTCAAGCGCAAGTCAAGCAAAACGGCGTGTCCAAACTTATGGAATTTTCGCAACGAGTGGAAATCTGTCCCGATTTGCTCTCTCGCCTCGAAGACGTACTGGGGGTAAACAGAGTGAAGTACGTTGAACGAAAATGAATTTTCGTTCAACGTAATGAAATTGCACCTACGGTGCAGTGAAATTGTGCCTTCGGCACAATGAAATTTGCGCTTTGCGCAAATGAAATTGCGGCTCTGCCGCAGTTGCGGAATATTGAAATATTTTTCCATTTGTCATTGCGAGGAGCAACGAAGTTGCGACGTGGCAATCCAGCGTAGCGAAATGCGGCTTCGCCTTGATTCCCACGCTAACGCTCGGAATGACATATGGAAGATTCAAATATTCGTAACCCAAACGGAGTTTGGATATTATCGACACAAGCGAAATCATTTATTCGAGGGTGGGCGTTGCCAACACCCGAAATAAAACCAAATAAATATTTTTATTGCAAAGAGGTAATCTTATGGCAAAAGTAAATTCTAAATCAAAGAAATTCGCAGTGCTTACGAGCGGCGGCGACGCCAGCGGTATGAACGCTTGCGTCCGCGCTTGCGTAAGATACGGCTTGAATCACGGATTCGAGGTGTACGGCGTAAAACACGGCTACAAAGGTCTTGTCAACGACGAAATCTTCAAAATGGAATATTCCAGCGTGTCCAACTGCGTTCACGCCGGCGGCACTATTTTGCGCTCGTCCAGATGCCCCGAATTTATCGACCCCGAAGTTATGCAAAAGGCGGTGAACAACCTTCTCGACAAAGGCATCGAAAACCTCATCGTCATCGGCGGCGACGGTTCGTTCAGAGGCGTTGAGGCTATGCACGAGCAAACGAGGCTCAACGTCATCGGTATCCCCGGCACGATTGACAACGATATGGGTTACACCGATTCCACAATAGGCTTCGACACGGCGTGCAATACGGTTGTGGACGCAATCTTGAAACTTCGCGACACCATCACTTCTCACGACAGAATTATGATTTTGGAAGTTATGGGCAGAGAGTGCGGAAACATCGCTCTCAACAGCGCGGTTGCGGGTGGCGCGGAATACGTCATCGTTCCCGAAGTCCCCACCGACGTGGACGAGGTTGCAAAAACCATAAAGGACGGATTCGACAGAGGCAAATCTTCCGCTATCATCGTGCTTGCGGAAGGCAAAACCGAACTCACCGACGAACTCACTCAAAAGATAAGCGACGCAACGGGCAGACGCGTCAACCATATGGCTCTCAAATGGATGCAAAGAGGCGGCAATCCGACTGTCGAGGACAGAGTTCTCGCGGCAAAAATGGCGTGCAGGGCGGTGGAACTCATCGAGTGCGGTCAAAGCGGCAGAGTTATCGGCATAAAGGGCGGCGAAATCTTCGATACGACAGTTCTCGAAGCACTCGCTTGCAAGAAAGGATTTGACGAGAAACTCTACGAAATAGCCCAAATCATTTCGAGATAACCTTATAGAAAAACTGCGACGATAAACGTTGCATAACACAAGAAAATAAACAAAAATCATATATCATTCACCGCTTAATTGCGGAAATAAGGAGAAAAAATGAAAAATTTGAAAGGTGCTTGTATGTTCGGTCAAAGCGGCGGTCCGACTTCCGTCATCAACAGCAGCGCGGCAGGCGTTTTCACCGAGGCTTTGAAGCAAGGCAACATCACGGCGGTTTACGGTCTCGAACACGGTATCGTCGGTCTTCTCAACGAAAAGTTCTTCGATATGTCCAAGGAAGATCCCAAGGAAATCGAATTGCTCAAATACACGCCGTCGTCCGCTCTGGGCTCGGTGCGCTACAAACTCAAAGACGCTTCCGTCGACGACACCGATTACAAGCGTATCCTCGAAGTGTTCAAAAAGTATAACGTGCGCTACTTCTTCTACAACGGCGGCAACGACAGCATGGACACCTGCAACAAAATCAGCAAGTATTTGCAATCCGTCGGCTACGAGTGCAACGTCATCGGCGTGCCCAAAACCATCGATAACGACCTCTACGGCACCGACCATTGCCCCGGCTACGCAAGCGCGGCAAAGTATATCGCAACCACCGTTATGGAAGTCAACCTCGACGCAAAAGTGTACGACACGCCAATGGTTTGTATCATCGAGGCTATGGGCAGACACGCGGGTTGGCTCACCGCAAGCGCGGCTCTTGCAGCCGTAAACGGTCTCGGCGCAGACCTCATCTATTTGCCCGAAACCGACTTTGACGTCGACAAATTTGTCGAGGACGTAAAAGCGGTTTGCGCAAAGAACGGCAATAAGTGCATTGCGGTCGTATCGGAGGGTATTCACGACAAAAACGGCACTCTCATTTGCGAAAGCGTAGGCGCGGCGGCGGCAAGAGACAGTTTCGGTCACGCGCAACTGGGCGGCGTTGCTTCCATTCTCGCAAACGTCATCAAGGAAAAGACGGGCTTCAAGACGAGAGGAATCGAACTCAGCCTTATGCAACGTTGCGGCGCACATCTTGCTTCGGGAAACGACGTTCAAGAAGCGTTCAACGCAGGCGCATTTGCAGTCAAGAGCGCGTGCGAAGGCGAAACGGACAAAATGGTCATCTTCAAGAGAGACACCGACAAAGACGGCAACTACGTCTGCACCAACGTGCTTATGCCTCTCGAACTTGCCGCAAACACCGAAAAGAAAGTGCCGTCAGAGTGGATAACCAACGACGGAACGTACGTGAGCGACGAGTTTGTCAAATACGCGCTTCCGCTCATTCAAGGCGACGCGAAAGCACCGCTCGAAAACGGTCTTCCGAGATTTGCAAGACTTAAAAAGGTCTATGCGGGCAAATAAGTTTGAGCAAAAATCGTCGCTGAGGTGATGGCAATCGCATAAATGCGTATTGCCAAAAACCTCGCTCGATTTATTGCTTTGCTAACCGCGCAGAGAATTTGCGCTATCAGTTCGGGCATGGATAAAACTTCACGCCGCAATTTCGCCAAATTATCTGCTTGGTGAAGCGCACTTTGTGCGCAAGTGGAAGGTTTGGATTTTCCAATTGTCATTGCGAGAAGCAACGAATGTTGCGACGCGGCAATCAAGGCGAAGCCGCATTTCGCTACGCTGGATTCCCACGCTATCGCTCGGAATGACATATGGAAAATTCAAATCTTCCATAACCCAAACAAGGTTTGAGTATTATCGTGCAAAGTTGCACGATAACTAAAAAAGATAAGGGATTTTTATGAAACAATACGAGTATTTTGCAGCGAATTACCGCACCGATAAGAAACGACTCAAAAGACAATTCGCTCACGATATGGTTGCGCTCTTGGAAAACGAGAACGCAAGCATACAAGATATGCGCTTGGGCAGAAAAGCCTTGAAAGCGCAATATAAAGCCGACAAAAAAGCACTCAAAAAAGAGAGTAAACGGCTTGAAAAATCCTTCAGAAAAGACTTCGGAATGCTTCGCCGTCCCGTTATGGCGGATATTTTCGACTTCTTTGAAGAGAAAAGGGCAGTGCCGAACGGCAAAACGCCTTTCAACGACGAAATCAAAATCGAAAAAGATGTAGTATACAAAACCGTAGACGGCAAACAACTCGTTATGGACGTCTACTATCCCTCTCGCCCGATTGCCGAAAAAGCACCCTGCGTTATGGATATTCCCGGGGGCGGCTGGATGATTCACAATCGCTTGCGCCGCGACGGTTATGCGAGATGTTTTGCGACTATGGGCGCGGTCGTGGCGGTCATCGACCATAGACTTTGCCCCGAAGTTTTCTTCCCCAAAGACCTCGAAGATTGCGTTGACGCATACAACTTCCTTTGCGACAACGCCGAAAGATTTGGAATCGACAAAGGCAATATCACCGTCACGGGCGACTCGTCGGGCGGACATCTGACGATGTGCCTCGGAATTGCCGCAACCGACTCCGAATACGCAAACTCGCTCGGAATCCCGACACCCCAAACGAAACCCGCAGGGCTTATTTGCGTAAGCGGCGCGTTCAGTTTCGAGGTTATGTATCGCATTCCGCTCACAAACACGCTTATCGTCAGATACGTTTCGGGTCAAAAGAGCAGAAAAGCGTTCAGAAACTGGCAATTTTACAAGCAATCCGACCCGTACAATTATCTCAATTCGAATCTTCCGCCTTGCTACAACAGTGGCGGTATGACCGATTTTTTGTGTATGGGTGAGGCAAAACGTATGAGCGACGCACTCACAAAAGCAGGCGTCAAAAACGAGTATACGGTGGGCAAAAACCTTTTCCGTTCCGACCATTGCTACGTGCTCAGATTCCCGTTTGCGCCCGCAAGAAAGGACGCTCTTGCACTCTATAACTGGTATTTCAGGCTCGAAAAGGATTTGGGCGTCGATATGAGCAAAGGATATAAGAGAGTGGAGACGTTTATGACGCAATACAAAAAAGCGTTGAAGGGGGAAATCGAGTGCTGACGGTTGCTGTCGGGGACGTGATAGAAGGCGAAGTTTGCGACTTTGCAAGCGAGGGCGAGGGTATCGTCAAAATCGGCTCGTACGCCGTTTTCGTGCCGTTTGCCGTGAAGGGCGAGATCGTTCGCGCCCGCGTTCGCTATGCAAAAAAAGACTATGCTTTTGCCGACCTCATTGAAGTAGAAAAACCGTCCGCCGACCGCATTAAACCCAAATGCACTTACTTCGGCACTTGCGGCGGTTGCGATTTGCAACACGTCACGCGCGAGTGTCAACTCAAAATCAAAAAAGCGAACGTCGAAAACGCGCTCAAAAAGACGGGAGGCTTGGACGTCGAAGTTGCGGACGTTGTGCGCCTCAACGACTGGGAATACCGCAACAAAATCGCGCTTCCGTTCGGCTACAAGCGCAAGACGGGCAGAGTGACTCTCGGCTTTTACGAGAAGCGCACGCACTCGGTCGTGCCTATGAAGTGGTGCGCTCTGCACGGCGAATGGGCGGCAAAACTCATTCAAATCGTCACCGATTGGGCAAATTTCAATCATATAAGCGTGTACGACGAAACGAGCGGACAAGGCATTTTGCGCCACGTCGTTGCGAGAAATCTCGATACGCTGTCGGTGACTCTCGTCGTAAACTCGGACAGAGTGCCGAAACTTGCCGAACTTTGTCGGAATCTCGAAAAAGAATTTTCGGGCGTTTGCGTTTATATCAGCGAAAACAGAAAGAATACCAACGTTATTTTCGGAAAATCCGTCAAACTCGTGTACGGAAAAGAGAAAAAACAAAATCTCGGCACGTTTGCCGCGGTGGTTTCGCCGATGTCGTTTTTGCAGGTAAACAACGACGTGCGCGACGCCATATACGACGAAGTGTGCAAAGAACTTGCAAATTTCGACGGCGATATTTTGGAATTTTATTCGGGCGTGGGGCTTTTGACGGCGCAAATCGCAACGAGGCTTAAAGACGCGAACATAACTTCGGTAGAAATCGAGCCGAGTGCGGTGGACAACGCAAACGCGCTTATGAAATCACTTGGTCTTGACAAGAGGGTGAAGTGCGTGTGCGGCGACGTGCTCGAATACGTCAAATCCATAGAAAAGGAAAGCGAGCAAACGAAGTCGCAAGACGAGGATTTGCCCGACGAAATCAAGTCTTCGCCGTTTTATCTCGGCGAAAGCGAAAAAAAGACGGCAAGAAAACCCGTTGCGCTCGTTCTCGACCCGCCGAGAAAAGGTTGCGACAAGAGCGTGCTCGATTGCGCGATAGAAGCGAAAATCGAAAAAATCGTTTACGTCAGTTGCAATCCGCAAACGCTTGCAAGGGATTTGAAGATACTCTCGCAAAGTTACGACGTCGAAAGGGTCACGCCCTTCGATATGTTCCCTCAAACGAGCAACGTGGAAGTAATGTGCGTTTTGCAAAGAAAGTAAATAAAATTTACTTTCTTTGCAGTGATATGCACGCAAAGCGTGTAATAAAAAACTCTTCTCAAAGGTCTCGGGGTTGAACGACGTTCCGGTGGAAGTGTAAAGACAAAAAATCAAATTGAACAAACTTCGGGGTTTTCCCGACGAATATAAGGACGAAAATATGAAAATCACGTATCTCGCAAAGAGCGAAAAAGGCATTGAAAGTTACAAAATCGAAAACGAAAGCGGCGCGTACGCAGTCGTAATCACCTACGGCGCGCGCATTGCGAATTTGTGCGTAAGGGACAAAAACGGCAACCTCGTTGACGTTGTTGCGGGCTTCGATACGCCCGACGGATTTTTGGGCGACAATCCCTATTTCAACGCAGTCATAGGCAGAGTGTGCAACCGCATCGGCGGCGCAAAATTCATTCTCGACGGCAAGGAATACGACCTCTACAAAAACGACGGGAACAACCATTTGCACGGCGGCAAGGTCGGATTCGATTCGAGAATGTGGAACGCCGAAATTATCGACGGCGTGGGCGTTAAGATGTCGAGAGTGTCGGTTGACGGCGAAGAAGGCTATCCCGCAAACTTGTCCGTGTCGGTGACCTACTCGCTTTCCGACGACAATGCGCTTTGCTTAAAGTACGAGGCGAACGCAGACGGCGATACGCTTTGTTCGCTCACAAATCACGCCTATTTCAACCTTGACGGCGATTTCAAAACCGTACTCGGTCACGAAGTGTTTATCGATTCCGACTACCTCACGACCGTTGACGACGAACTCATACCTCACGGCGAAAAGAGAAATATCGTCGGCACTGCGTTCGATTTCAAAGCGCCGAAAACAATCGGAAAGGATATTAATGCGGACGAGCATATGCTCAAAATCGCGAGAGGATACGATTTCAACTACGTTCTAAACGGCGAGGGCTTCCGCAAGGTCGCAACCGCAAAGGGCGAAAAGAGCGGCATAAAAATGAGCGTTTACACCGACAGACCCTGTATGCAATTCTACACGGGCAACTTCCTTAGCGGTTTGCAAGGCAAGCGCGTTTACGGCTATCAATCCGCTTTTTGTATGGAAACGCAGGGCTATCCCAACGCGCAGAACGTGTCGTCTTTTGAAAGCGTAAAACTCGAAAAAGGCAAGACTTACAGTGCGGTGACCGAATACAAATTCGACGTCGAATAAACGAAAGCACTATTGAAAATCGCACGAAACGGGGTTTTATATGCTCGTTTTGTACACATAAGGGCGAAATTATGACTATTGACGAAAGATTAAAACAATTTGAGCAACTCGCTGCCGACGGTATGGATTCAAAAAACGCCGTGCGCGCATTGAAACTTATCGGTATCGACGATTACAGCGAGGAAGATATAAAGTCGTTCAGACTCTGGGGCGATTATATGCCTATGGGCGATGTCGACCCGTACACCGAAACGCAACGCAATCTGCATATTTTGTGGGAAAGCGTAGACAGAGTGCCGCTTGGCGTAAACTGCAATTTCGCCGTGCCGTTCAGGCAAATCATCGCAAAAAAACTTTTCAAAAAATGCGGCGACGGGTTCGTGGCAAACGAGGGTTGCAGATTCAATTACGGTCATCGTCTCGAAGTCGGCAACAACGTGAGTTGGAACGCAGGCTGCTATATCGACACGAAGGGCGGCGTAAAGATGGGCGACTTTGCCATGCTTACAGAGTATGTCAAGATTTTTTCGCACTCGCACAGCGAACACGACCACATGCAACGGGAGTATAACGGCGTGGAAATAGGCGCATACGCAAAGATTTACACCAACGCGACCATTCTTCCCGGAGTGAAACTCGGCACGGGCGCAGTCGTCGGTACGGGCGCAATCGTCACAAAGAGCGTTGACGATTTTACTCTCGTGACGGGGATTCCCGCAAGAGTGCAACGCAAGCGTAAATTCGACGGCGATAACCTCGAAGAAATGAATCAATATATGATGAAAGAAAAACTCTTTCAAAAATGAGAATAACGAAGTAAACTCTGAATAGGGCGTAAAAGCAAAATTTGCATACGGCACAAAACTCTTTGAAAATGAAGTACGACTTATACATATTCGATCTCGACGGCACAATCCTCGATACGCTGCAAGACCTTGCCATAAGCGTAAACTACGCGCTCGGCGTGTTCGATTTTCCGAGCCTTTCGGTAAGCGAAGTTGCGGACAGAACGGGCAACGGCGTAAAGAGGCTTATCGAGCAAAGCGTGCCTTGCGGTACGGACGCGAAAACCACGCTCGCCGTACTCGACGTGTTCAAACAGCATTATTTTTATCATTGCGCCGACCATACAAAGCCGTACGACGGCATAGTCGAGTTGCTTGAAAAACTTAAAGCAAACGGTAAAAAATGCGCCGTCGTGTCAAACAAAATGGACAGCGCGGTGCAAGAGTTGGCAAAAGACTATTTCGACGGACTTTTCGACGCGGTCGTCGGACAGCGCGACGACGTGAGGGCAAAGCCTTATCCCGACTCGGTGAATAAGGTTATCCAAACGCTCAAAGTCGAAAGAAACAAGTGCGTGTATATAGGCGACAGCGAAGTGGACGTTCAAACCGCGTCGAACGCGGATTTGCCGTGCATTTGCGTGAGTTGGGGATTCAGAGGCAGAAAGCGTCTTGTCGAAGCGGGCGCAAAGACAATAATCGACAATCCGCAAAAAATCGCCGAATTTTGAGATTAAGCGCAATTTGAAAATCGAGGGCATCGAATAGAAAAAATATAAAAATTCCCGCAAGAATATAACAGGAATACAAAAGGAATATCAAAAAACAGTCGTTTGCGCGACTGTTTTTTGATATGTTTTATTGAATCGTTTTGTATCCTTGAAACATTCAGCAAAATGCTGTCTGTATGTTTTTTGATATGTTTTATTGAATCGTTCTGTATCGTCTGATTTCCCTTCCGGGCTTCTATTCTCAAATGCGATACCGATTTTGATTTTATGATTCCGTTTCGTCCGTTTGTACTGCGGCGTCGTGCATATGCTCGGACGGAATGATGTCCGACATATCTATCTTTTCCACTTCGCCTTTCTTCAAAATTCTACCGCCCGTGAAGCCTTTGCCCGAAACTTCGCCCGCTTGCGTTATGTACATAAAGGCTTGCGGGTCGCACGCTTTGACGATATCTTTGACGCGGTTTATTTGCTTTTTGGACGTTACGCAAATGATTACGTTGTGTTCCTTGCCCGTGTAGTAGCCGACGGATTTGGATATGGTGACGCCTCTGTGAAGTTGTATGGAAAGTTCGTGCGCGATTGCGTCCGACTTGTCCGTGATGATGGTGAACACGAGCGACGAGAGCAAGCCCGATTCAACCATATCGCAAACTTTGGATTGCGTGAACAACGCTATGAACGAGAACAAAACGGGGGACAGCAGACTCGTAAGTATCGTCGTCGCGTCTGTAGAACCGTTGATTTTGGATATTCCCAAAAGTCCCGATATTAACGCAACCACGCAGTCGCAAGCGGTTATCCACCATTGAGCGTGCGCGGCGGGGCTATGCTTGTATATGATTTTCCCGATGATGTCCGTGCCGCCGATGCTCAAATCCTGTCGAAGCATAAAGCCCATAGATACGCCTGCACACGCGCCGCCTGCAAGCGCCGCAATGAGCATAAGTCCGTAATCGCCGCTTGCAATGAATCGAGGGCAACCCACCGCAGAGAACATATACATCGACCCGGAAAAGATAAGAACGCATACTGTGGTGCAAGCGGCAAACCTCTTGTCAAGCAGTTTGAACGCCAATATAAGAAGCGGTACGTTCATAATGATTGTGAAAACACCGGGGTCGAAAAGGCTGTTCGATAACATCCTGACCGCCTCGATGGGGCTGTCCGCCGCCGCAAGGTGTATTAGTGCGGCAAGTCCGCCCACGCCGCCCGGTGCAAATCCGTTCGGATTTATAAACAGATAAGCCGAAAAAGCCCTCAAAAACGAGAACACCAACATTACAGCCGACAATTTGAGCCAGAATGCGGTTTGATTTTTGTCCATTGTGATTTTTTCCATATGTGCCGCCGTCGCGGAAACTTTGTTTCCGATGTGTATATCAAAAGATAAGAATTTATTTTTCAAAAGTCAAGCATTTTGAGGATGTGTGTGTTTTTCAAAATAAATATTCATACAAGTGTATGTTTTTAATGAGGATTTAAGGATTTTTGAATATCGTTTTGGATGTGGGGCGCATTGACAAAAAAGCGTTTTTATGGCATAATAATATCCGCATTATATCTATAAATAAAATAAATAAAATAAATATATTTTGTCGGCAAATACACTGTATGGAAAAAGAAAAGGACATACATATTCAAAAAGATCTTATGTCGCAAAGATCTATGGCGAAAAGCATCGGAATGAACACTCTTTCAAAGTTGAAAGAATCCTTGTTTTCCGTGCTTCCCGTTGCTGTTATCGTGCTTATTTTCGCTCTTACGCCGATAACCGATTTTACGTCGAAAGAAATCGTCGCGTTTGTCGTGTCGGCGATTATGCTCATTTTGGGTATAGCGTTGTTCAACGTCGGCGCGGACCTTGCTATGACGCCTATGGGCGAACAGGTCGGCGCAGGTTTGACGAAGTCCAAAAAACTGCCTCTGCTTCTCGGCGTAGGTTTTGCTATGGGCGTGCTTATCACCGTTGCAGAACCCGATTTGAGCGTGCTTGCAGAGCAAGTCAAAGCGGTTATGAACAGCACCGTGCTTATCGTTACGGTGGGCGTGGGCGTAGGCTTGTTTTTGGTTATCGCAATCTCGAAAATCGTTTTCAGAAAGGACTTGTCTTCGCTGCTTCTGTTCTTCTATATGGTGCTTTTTGCCTTAACAGCGATTATGTTTGAAAAGGGCAAAGGCGTATTTTTGCCGATGGCGTTCGACTCGGGCGGCGTTACGACGGGACCTATCACCGTGCCGTTTATTATGGCTCTCGGCGTGGGCGTCGCACTCAACTCGGGCGGCCGCAACGCAAAAGAAAACAGTTTCGGTCTTATCGCACTTTGCTCGATAGGTCCTATGCTCGCGGTTATGGCGCTGTCGCTTGCAACGAAAGGGGGTATGTCCTTTACGCTTTCCGACTACTCGATTGACGCAAATCTCGGCGCAAACTTCGCGCCCGCTCTCGGCGGCGTCGCTCTCGAAGTGCTTATTGCGCTCGGTCTTATCGTCGTGTTCTTTGCGATACTGCAAGTGACCGTCCTCAAACTTCCCAAACAAAAATTGCTTCAAATCGGCATAGGTATCCTTTATACCTACGTCGGACTCGTGGTGTTCCTCACGTCCGTCAAGGTCGGATTTATGCCCATAGGCTTCAAACTCGGCGCTCAAATCGCAAACTTCTCCAAACCGCTTCTCATCGTATTTGCGTTCGTGATAGGTTTCGTGGTCGTTCTTGCCGAGCCTGCCGTGCACGTCCTCAACAAGCAAGTCGAACAAATCACCAACGGCGCAGTGTCCAAACGCTCTATGCTCGTTGCGTTGTCGATAGGCGTGGGATTGTCAATCGGTCTTAGCGTCATAAGAATCATTTACGGATTCTCGCTTCTTTACTATCTGATTCCCGGGTATCTCATTTCGCTCGGATTGTCGTTCTTCGTGCCGAAGATTTACACCGCAATCGCATTCGACTCGGGCGGTGTTGCAAGCGGTCCGTTGACGTCGAGTTTCATTTTGCCGTTTGCAGTCGGCGCGTGCGCCGTGCTTTGCGGCGAACAAGAGGTGCTCAACCTCGCTTTCGGCATCGTCGCTATGGTTGCGATGACCCCGCTCATCACAATCCAACTTCTCGGCTTCAGAGCGGTGGCAAGCGCGAAAGTCAAAGACAAAATCGTTATGCGCCGTATTCTCGACGCAGACGACGAGCAAATCATCAACTTTATGTGAGGGGGTATTATGGCTGACAAAATCGTGGAAAAAGTCAAAAAAGTCGCAAAAAAAGCGGCTGCCAAAAATGCGGAAATAAAAGCCGCAAGAAACAATGCCTCGTCCGCGCCGAAGGTAAATTCGGGCAAACTTATGTTGCTCGTGAGTATCGTTCCCAACAACAAGGCGGAATTTTACACCGACCTTTTGCAATCCTCTTTTGAGGTGAACTTCCAATGGACGGCGCGCGCAAGAGGTACGGCAAACGCCGAAATGCTCAGCCTTTCGGAATGGAACGACCAAACAAAAACCGCAATTTTCAGCGTAATTAAACAAGAAAGAGCGAAAGAGGCTCTCGCTACGCTTGAAAATAAATTCAACACAATAAGAAAAGGCAAAGGCATTGCCTTTACCGTGCCGTTTTCAAGTATGATAGGCGTTGCCGCATACGGATTTTTGAGCAATAACCTCAAAACAGTGAAGGGGGAAAACAATGAGCGATAAACAATATCAAGTCATCGTGTGTATAGTCAACAACGGTTTTGCCGACGAGGCAATGGACGCCGCTCGCGCCGTGGGCGCAAGAGGCGGTACGGTTATGAGCGCAAGAGGCACTGCCAATATCGAGGCGGAAAAAGCGTTTCAAATCCAAATCCAACCCGAAAAAGAAATGATTATGATTCTCGTGAGCGAGGATATAAAAGAGGACGTTATGCACGCGCTTTACAGAAGCGTAGGCACGCATACGCCCGCGCACGGAATCGCCTTTGCAATGCCCGTAGACGGCGTTGTGGGAATCGGCACACCCGCTCAATAATCGTTTGTAGCGAAATAATCAAAATATGAAAATTGCCACCGACAGATATGAAAAATGCCACCGAATTTTCGGTGGCTATATTTTTTTGCAACATAGTTTATTTTTTTGCACGATAGTTTATGGCTTTTTGCACGATAGTGCAAATCCGTCTTTATTATCTTCTGTAATCGTCGCGGGGATAGCGGTCGTCGGGGCGGGAATCGTAGCGCGGATCGCGTCTTTGATCGTAGTCGTCTTGCGAGTCGTAACGAGGGTCGGAACGCCTCGAATCGTAGCGAGAATCATAGCGCGAATCGTAACGATCGCCCTCGCGATATGTGCGTGTGGAATCGTAGTCGAACTCGTTTCTTCCGCGTTCTTTGCGCATTACGCTCTTGCCTTGCGAACGGTCGTTTTTAGAGGGTTTGAAAAGCAAAATCGCAATGATAATCGCAGGCACTGCTATGCCTATGATAAGCACTATGCGAAGCGCAAGCGACGTGTTGGGGATTATGTCGCCTTTGTCGGGATCGGGTTCGGGCTTGCTTGCAAGCAGTCTGTCGCGTTCCGCTTGCGCAATCGGGTGATAGGGAACGGTAAATTCCTCAAAAGAATCGCGAGAAGAGAATCCAAAATAATTTGATCCGTCTAACATTGCGACAATATAGATGAGATTTGCGTCTTCGGTGTGATAACCGAGAAACTTTACGGTGTAGTCGGAATTGATTTCAAGACCGTTGAAAGCAAGCGATTCGTCTTTAAGTGTGAGTCGCACATCGGGGAACGGTGACACGCCGTCCGCAAAGACTACCGGCGAGCAAGTCGGTACAGTTTCAGATGCATAATAGAACTCTTGGTTAAAGCCGCAATAAACTACGGGATAATATTGCCCGATATTGCTTGCACCAGACAGATAGATATAATAACTTTCGGGAATATAGAATTTGTCGTTGTTTCCGCGAAAAAGACACAATGTCGATGCGCCTGCGTATGCGTTGCCTTCGAGATTGGATACCGGCGCAACCAACACCTCTTGCGTGGAATCGGCGTACGCTATCTTGTAGGGCAGAAGTATGCCCATAAGTACGCATACCGAAAGCGCGACGCTCGCCAAAATCAATGCAAGCGCGGATAGGATTCTTTTGGATAAAATTTTCGCACACCTTTTTTCCATACGCTTATAATACTATAATCTTTGACAAATTGAAAGTCTTTAAGTACAACTTTTCACCGCTTTTTTTGTCGCAAACGCGAAAATATAGTGACATAATTGTTTGTTTTTCGCAAAGTCGAGGGGTATGCTTTGCGTATGAAAGACGATAAAGATGTGTTGAAACTTATACAAATCCAAAAAGAAATAGATTCGAGAAAACGCGACGCTCTTGCAAATTACAACAAGGACTTCGTACACGAAAAGCAGATGACATTCCACCGCTCGCAAAAAAGAAACAGATGGGTTTTCGGGGGAAACCGCTCGGGAAAGACGGAATGCGGCGCGGTGGAATGCGTTTGGCTTGCAAGGGGGATTCACCCTTTTCGCCAAAATCGAGATAACGTGTTCGGCTGGGTGGTGAGCCTCTCGCAACAAGTGCAGCGCGACGTCGCGCAAGCGAAAGTGCTTAAATACCTTGCGCCGAGATATATCGAGGACATCGTTATGCTCGAAGGCAAGAAAGGGTCGCCCGAGTACGGCGTTATCGATTATATCGTGGTGAAAAACGCTTTCGGCGGCACGAGCAAAATCGGCTTCAAATCCTGCGACCAAGGACGAGAGAAGTTTCAAGGCGCGTCCCTAGATTTCGTGTGGTTCGACGAAGAACCGCCAAAAGATATTTACGACGAGTGCCGTATGAGAGTGTTCGACAGAAAAGGGGATATTTTCGGCACGATGACGCCGCTCAAAGGCTTGACGTGGGTGTACGACGAGATTGAATTGAATACGAGCGAAAATCCCGAAGTGTGGTGCGAGTATATGGAATGGAACGACAATCCCTACCTCGACAAATGCGAGATTAAGGCTATGGAAAGCACCGTCTCAAAGCAAGACCAACTGTCGAGAAGATTCGGAAAATTCTCGACGGCGGAAGGACTGGTGTATCCCGAGTTCGACCAAAACGTACACGTCATAGAACCCTTCGATATACCCAAAGAATGGCAGTGCGACATATCCATCGACCCCGGACTTACCAACCCTACGAGTTGCCACTTTTACGCGGTGGACTTTGACGGAAACATATACGTCGTGGCAGAGCATTTCGAGGCAGGACAATCCATTGACAGACACGTCGCAAAAATCTTCGAGATTGCAAATCGCCTCGACTGGAAAAGAGACGAGAAAGGACGGCTTCGCGCACTCATCGACAGCGCGGCGAATCAAAGGACTCTCGCTTCGCAAAAGAGCGTCGCAGAGTTGTTTTGCGAAAAGGGTATTTTGGTCAATACCAACGTAAACAAGGATTTATACAGCGGAATACAGCGTATAAAGTCGTTGTTCGAACAAAGACCGCCAAAAATATTCATTTTCAAAAACTGCGTGAATCTCATCAGAGAACTGAAAGGCTACTGGTGGGGCTCAAACGACAGACCCAAGAAAATCGACGATCACGCTTTGGACGAATTGAGATATTTCGTTATGTCGCAACCCTCGCCCGCAAAGCCGCTAAAACCGCCGAAATCGATTATACAGACCGACAAAGAAAGACTTATGAGAGATTGTAGGAGGGAAAAAATATGGAAGTCGAATTGATAAAATCCTTGCTTAAACGCGCAAAGGGTTATAGATACAACGAAGTTCAAGAGGAATACTCGGTCAAAGAGGACGGCGAGTTTGTGCTGACCAAAAAGAAAGTCGTCAGAAAATACTGTCCGCCCGACGCAAGCGCGCTCAAAGCATATATGGATTTTGCGGGCGAGCAAAACGCCGCCTCTATGAGCGACGAGGAACTCGAAAACGAAAAGCAAAAACTAATAGATAAAATCAAAGACGAACTGAAAAAAGAAACGCAAACGAAATAGTTTGTCGATTGAAACGCAAACAAGCGATTTACAAAATATACGCGTTGCAAAAAGTTTGCGCTCGAATATAAAACGATAAAAACGACTTTTTTCGTCCTTTTCGTAAAGGCGAGAGGGTCGCTTTTTTATAGCAAAATGAAGGAGATTTTTATGTCTGAAAAAGAAGAAAGAATCGTTGCGGACGTCACCGCCGATTTCAAAAAAAGACAGGAAGCAAGACGCGCGGTGGAACTCAACTGGCGACTAAATATGAATTTCGTCGTCGGCAATCAGTTTGCGCAAATCTCGTCGAAAGGCGACATCGAGGAAAGCGGAAAAGAATACTTCTGGCAAGAAAGAGAAGTGTTCAACCACATCGCGCCTATCCTCGAAACGAGGCTCGCAAAACTCGGCAGAGTCAAGGCAAAAGCGCAGGTGCGCCCCGCAACCGCAGATGACGACGACGTTGCGTCCGCCGCGCTTGCGTCGAAACTTATCGACGCCGTGTGCAAGGAAAACGACTTTTCGTCGCAACTCGCTCTCGCAAATACGTGGAGCGAGATTACGGGCAGCGCGTTTTTCAAAATCACGTGGGACGCTCAAAAGGGTCACTCGCTCGACGCGGAAGGAAAAATCAAAGAGGGCGACGTGACTATCGCACTTTGTCCGCCTTTCGAGATTTTTCCCGAAGATATTGCAATAACCGACATCGACAAACAATCCTCGATTATCCACGCAAAAGTGCTCACCGAACAGGAAGTTAAGAGCATTTGGGGCAAGGAAGTCAAGGGCGGCGACGTCAACGTGTTTTCTTTCGATAACGCCGACGTCGGCGGCGGTTTGGGTTATACCGCTTCCATTCCGAAAATCGTCAGCGAGAAAAAGGAAAACGCGGTCGTGGTGATAGAAAAATACGAAAAACCCACGAGCGAGTGCCCAAACGGCAGGCTCACCATAGTTGCGGGCGATACGCTCATTTTCAGAGGGGATATGCCTTACCTCAACGGCGAGGACGGACAGCGCGGCTATCCGTTTGCGAAAATGACGTGTATCGACAATCTCACAAACTTCTTTGGAACGTCGGTCGTCGAGAGAATCATTCCCGTTCAGCGCGCGTACAACACAGTCAAAAACAGAAAGCACGAGTATATGAATCGTATGGCTGTGGGCGTATTCGCGGTCGAGGACGGCTCGGTGGATACCGACGATTTGCAAGAGGAAGGCTTGCCCCCGGGAAAAGTGGTGGTGTATAGGCAAGGTAGCACGCCGCCGAGAGTTATTTCGCCAACGCACGTTCCGAGCGAGTTCTCGCAAGAGGAAGAAAAACTGCTCAACGAATTTGTGATGATAAGCGGCGTAAGCGAGGTTACGACCTACTCGCAAGTGCCGTCCAATGTCGCTTCGGGTACTGCGATTTCGCTGTTGCTCGAACAAGACGACACGCGTATCGCTCTCACCGCCGACAGCCTCAGAGAGTGCATAAAGAGGATAGGTAAGCACGTTTTGCGCCTATACCGTCAATACGCGAAAGTGCCGAGAGTGAAGCGTATCACGGGCGAAAACGGCGAAGTGGAAATCGCTTCGTTCTGCGCGGGCAACATCGACAGCGAGGACATCGTTTTCGATACCGTCAGCGACATCGAAGACACGCTTTCGGCAAGGCGCGCTATGGTGTACGACTTGCTCAAACTCGGTCTTTTCGCCGACGAGAACGGAAAACTCTCGACTTCCACAAAAGCGAGAATATTTGAAATTCTCGGATTCGGAAACTGGGAAGACGGAAGAAACAACGACGAAATGCACCGCAAAAAAGCACTCAAAGAAAATATGGATATGCTCAAAAAAGTCGTGCCGTGCGACTTCTACGACGACCACGCGATTCATATCGCCGAACACGTCAGGATGTGCGTGTCCTCGAAGTGTACGCAAAACAAGGCGCTACGTGACAGAGTGGCGGAACACATCGCAAAGCATACCGAACTTTTGGGATTTAAGGACAACGTAAATTTGCTCGAAAGCAAACTCGAAAAGGGGACAGACAATGAACGACAAACAAATTGAAAACGCAATAAAGAAAGGCATTGAAAGCAAAGGCGCAATCGAAGTGGGCGAAGAAATCGCAAAAGCAATTCTCGTCGGTTCGCAAAACGACGACTTTATCGAGCAAAAAACGCAAGATGAAATGCCCGTTGCGCAAATAGAAATTAAAACTCAAACGAATCAAACCGCGCAAGGCGACAGCGCCGAAAGCGCGGATAAACAAGACAAAAAGCAATCTTTCGGCAAATTCAAAAACCCCGAAGAATTGCTCAAAGCGTATCGGGAACTTGAAAAAGAGTTTACCAAAAAATCGCAAAAACTCTCGAAACTCGAAGCACTCGCTGACGGCGAAAGTCAAGGTTTTGACGACGAAACCTTTAAGGTTGCGGCGGATAAGTTTTTTGAAAATACCCCGTCCGCAAAACCGTTCGCAAAGGACATCGCTCTCAAAATCATCGAAAAGCCCGAACTCAAAAAGGACAAAAATTGCCTTTCCGTCGCGCTTATGCAAGTGCTTATCGACAAGTTCAGAACGCCCGAGCAACTTATGCAAGACGGACAATTTTTGAACGACTACGTGCTTTCGTCGAGCAAGGTCAGGGACGCAATCATCGGCGCGTACCTCAAAGATATTCGCGACGGACAACCGCCCGCGACTCTTTCGGGCGACGGGCTTCAATGCGTAGCACCCTCGAAAAAAATCAGAAGCATAGAAGAAGCGGGAAGAATGTTTTTGAAAAATAACGAATAAAGGAAGACAGAAATTATGGTTACAATCTCAACTGCCGATAAGGCTCTGAAAACTTTTTATCTCGGCGTTCTTGCCGACCAACTTAACGTCGGCGTGAATCCGCTCTTTGCAAAAATCGGTCAAACGTCCGCAGACGTATGGGGCAAGGAAGTCAAAAAACTCGCGCCCTACGGTATCAACGGCGGCGTCGGAAGCGGTGAAGAAAACGACAACCTTCCCCAAAGCGGCGGGAATAACTACGCGCAATTCACCCTCACGCTCAAAAACCTTTTCGGCAAAATCGAACTTTCGGACAAGGCTATTCGCGCTTCCCAAAACAACGCGGGCGCGTTCGTAAATCTTCTCAACGCCGAAATGGAAGGCTTGCTCAAAGCAAGCAAATTCAACTTCGGTCGTATGCTCTACGGCGACGGAAGCGGTCTTTTGGCAACTACCGTTGCAAATACGACGGGCGAGAAAAACAAAATCAAAGTCGACAAAATCAAAGGTCTCATCGAGGGTATGACAATCGACGTGTACAACGCAAGCGGCGTGAAAGATACCGCGGTTTCCGGTGCGAGAATCGTGTCTATCGACAGAGTGAACAAAATCGTCACCATCTCTCAACCAGCGTCCACCGTTATCGGCGCAGGCTACACCGTCTACGTTCAAGGCTCGAAGGGCAACGAAATCACGGGTCTTGAAGCAATCTTCGGCGACAGCGAGTATATCTACGGTCTTAAGAGAAGCGATTATTCCTTCCTCAAACCCTACACCAAGACTATCGCAAAAACCGTCAGCGTTGGCGCGATTCAAGACGCTATCGACGCAGTGGAAGAAACTTCGGGCGGCACTATCGACTTTATCGTCGCTTCTTACAAGATGAGAAAGCAATACGTCGACGCTCTTTGCAAAAACCGCACTAATATCGACTATCTTACTCTCGACGGCGGCTACAAGGCGTTGTCTTATTCGGGTATTCCGTTCGTTGCGGACAGATTTGTCGGCGACAACGATATGTACTTGCTCAACAGCAACGACTTCAAACTTCATCAACTCTGCGACTGGCGTTGGCTCGAAGGCGAGGGCGGTACGGTGCTTCATCAAGTCGCCGGCAAAGCGTGCTACAGCGCAACTCTCGTCAAATACGCCGACTTGCTCTGCGAAAGACCTATGGGTCAGGCAAAACTCACCTTTACGGGCAGCGATACGGATTACTACTACGTCACGTTCGACTCTAACGGCGGCACGGCAGTTCCTACGCAAATGGTCGCAGCCGGCGGAAAAGCGGTCGTACCCGCCTCACCCTCTAAGACTGGCAAGTCTTTCGATTGCTGGAATCTCAACGGCGCCGAATACAACTTCTCGACAATCGTCAACAGCGACATTACGCTCGTCGCAGCCTGGATCTGATATGGAACTTCAAAGGATCAGACACGATCTGTTCGGTATCGCGAAAAGACTGAAAAGTATCGACAGAAGATACGAACTGTTCTTTAATCGCAAGAAAAACAGATACGAAATCTACGCTAACGGGGCAATGCAAATGGCATTGCCCTTCGAGCGGCTCGACGCGCGTACTTTGGCGTACGCAAGAAAGACTCGCCTCGAAAACCTCGAAAAAATCATTGCGGAAATCGAGGAAGAAAACGCGCGACTCGAAATTCAAAAAACTCGCGAAACGCGTGACAAAATTCTCGCCGCAGAGGAAGGATAATATGAAAATCAAAGACGTTGTCGGCGAGTGCCTCGTCAAAATGGGACAAACCGACTTTTCCAACAACCAAACTCTCGACACGGAACAAACCGAACTCAAAAACAAACTCGTTGCCGCCGTAAATATCGCGTACAGACACATCGTGAGCGAGTATTTGCCCCTCGTCCAGATAGAAACCGTCAAGGTGACGAACGGGAAAATCGCCGCTTCGTCGCTGTATAAAAAAATCCTGTACCCCATAAAAATCGTGCAAAACGACGAGAAAATAAGTTTCTATTCGGGGGCGGACTGCATATTTTGCGACGTAACGGGCGACGTTAAACTCACGTACGCGTATATGCCGTCGGACGATTTGACTTTTGCAAGCGAGATTAACGATATGCGCCTCACAAGAAGCGTGCTCGCAAACGGCGCACTTGCAGAATACTACTTCCAAAACAAGATGTTCGACCTCGCAAAGAGTTTCGATTCCGATTTCAGAAACCAAATCGGCGCGCTTCGATACAGAGGCAAAAACATTCTCGTCAAGGCAAGGGGGTGGCAGGCGTGAAGGACGTGAAAACGTACAGAAAGAGAATCAAAGTCGGATTCGAGGGGCTGGTAAATTCCGTTGACGAATCTATCGCAGGGTTAGAGTATGCCGTAAACTGCAAAAACTTCGCTTTTGAAAAGGGCGTGATAAGCGGCAAAATCGGAATTGATACCGCAGGCGGACACTTCAATACCAACGTGTACTACGACACTCACACTTATCCGACGTTCGCCGCCGATAAGGGAATCAAAAAGACTTTCTATTTTCGCAGAAAAAATCCCGATACGGGCGCACTCGACGACAGAATCGTGTGCGTGCTGTCCGACGGTACGATGTGGAATACCAAAATATTTTCGCTCGACACCTGGCATCAATTCGAAAGCCCCTTAATCCAATACGACTCGGACGCGGTGAACTACAACTACAAGAGTGAGGACGTGCTTCTCGTCGCCGCCGAAAATATCGGAATGTTTGTCGTAAGGGCAGACAGAGTGACTTATCTCGACAAAGCGCCGAAGTTTACCTCTGTCGCCGTGCATAACGAAAGAGTGTTCGGTACGCTGAACGAAAAGAAAAATCAAGTGTGGTTTTCCGACGACTTCGACCCGAACAACTGGACGATTTCGTCAACGGAAGCAGGCTATATAGATTTTTCCGACGACCTCGGCAACGCAATAAAAGTCGTGTCGTTCTTAAACTACCTTTTCGTGTTCCGCGACTACGGAATTATGCGCTTGACCGCATACGGCGATCAGAACGATTTTATAATGAAAAAGGTGTTTACCGATACGGGACGCATATATAAAAACTCGATTGTGTCGTGCGGCGATAAAATTATGTTCTGCGCGGAGGACGGCGTTTATGCCTTCGACGGGTACGAAGCGGTGAAAGTCGGAAAGGAATTTCCCGAAATCATCGACAAGAGAACGGTGTGCGCGGGATACCTCGAAAACAAATACTACCTTGCTTGCAAACTCGGTCAGCCCGGGGATTTGAAGAACGATTCGGTGATTAGATTCGACACCGAAACTAAGGATATTTCCGTGCTTACCGACGTGGAAGTCGCGGGATTCTGCTGCCTCAAATCTGCAAAGGACGCCACATTGCTTTGCTACTTCACAGGCGATAATAAGAACAAACTCGGTATGATGAGCGAGAGCGGAAAAGTGTTCGAAACCGTCACGGCAAAAACCTACGAAAGTCCCGAAAACACGCTCGGCTCGCCGTACTATAAAACCATACGGGGCGCGTCCGTGTTTACAAAATATCCGATTACGCTGAAAGTGATCCTCGACGGGAAAGAGTATAAATTCAATATAGCGGCAAAGGATACGCAACAGTATATCCCCGTCGAAAAGTGCGGAATCAGGGTCAAGTTCGAAATCGAGGCGCAGACGGCGCACGCGTACGTTTCGCCTATCTCGGTGGACGTGGACGTGGAAAGGAGGACGTTATGAACTTCAACGAAATAGTTTCTTCCGTAGAGGAACTCACCATAAAAATCGCGGCTCTCGAAAAGACCGTGTCAAATCTCAAAACAGCCGCGGATAGCCTCACGTCGAGAGTCGCCGCGCTTGAAAATAACGAAGCAGAAGCATAGGAGGCTTTTATGTCATCATTGTGGGACGAAATTAAGGACTTGTTCAAAACGGATCAACAACTCGAACAAGAAAGACAGGAAAAAATAAATTCCGCTCTCAAAAAAGAAGCGGATGTTTCAAAAAAACTCGCCGAACTCGAAAAACAGTATCAGGATTCTTTGCCCAAAGACGAGGAAATCGACTTCGACAAACTGTTCCCGACCGAGTCGGGACTCAAAGAAATCGAGTATACGCCCGAAAGCGACGAAAGTATCGAAAAAAGAGCGCAGAGCGCAATCGACAGCGAAAAGAAAAAGTCGCAAACCAAAATCAAGGATATGTACTCGGACGCCGTCGCCGCGCTCGACAATGATAAGGATTCCGCACGACAAACGCTCTCGGACAGTTACTCGAACCTCGCAAAACTGTACGACGAACTCAAAGAAAAGGCAAACGAAGACTCTATAAAGAGAGGTATGGCAAGAAGCAGCGTCGCAACCAACAGAATCGACGCGCTCGACCAAAGCCACGTTCAGTCCGCAACCGAAGCCGAAAAGGCGTATATCGGCGCGGTAGCAAAAATAGACGAGGAAATCTCGAAACTTCAAAGAGATAAGGACAGCGCGCTCGAACAACTCGACCTCAAATCCGCTTCCGACCTCGAAGAATCTATCGCAAAACTCAAAAGCGAACGCGACGCGAAAGTCGAAGAATACGAAAAATATAACAACGATATTCGCAAAAAGAACGAGAGTTTCCAAGAAGATCGCCAAAAGAAAATCGACGCGTATATTGCCGACGCAAAGGCGAAAAAAGCCGAAGAAGAAAAGCAACAGCAAGAGTACGAAAGCAAGTACGGCTACAGCGGCGAGAAACTGGAAAACTACACCGAAAGATACCGCATTGCGTACGATTTTTACAGCGCGCTTTCACCCGATATTGCCGTGGACGCGCTCAAAGCGTCGCCGAATATGAAGTACTATCTCGGCAACCTCTACGACAAGTTATTGTCCTCTTTGCAAAGCAAAAAGAACGACCAAAAGTATTACTTCTAAAAAAAACGAGAGCAAATTTTGCTCTCGTTTTTTCGTTTAAAAATCTTTTTTCGTTTTTAAAAATCTTTTTTCGTTCTTACTTTTTCGAATCGAAACTCACTTTGTCGATAAGGTCGGCGTATGCTTTGACGTAAATCTCGAAGATTGCTTTCATCGCTTCGAGGGTGAGTCGCTCGTTGGGTTGGTGAATTATCATTTCGCCGTAACCTTTCATTTCAGGACCGAACGCAACGCAGTTGTCGAACTCTCTCGCATACGTTCCGCCGGGGGTGCATACGGGCTTGGATTCGACGTCGCCCGTCACTTCGCGATAGGCGTTGTAAAGCACTCGTATCATATCAGAATCGGGGTCGATTTTGAAACCTTCGGATTCGCTCAAAAGAACGACTTTTGCACAAACTTCGTTTTTAAACGTCGATTTTATGCCGTTAAACATCGTTTTCGTGTCGGTTGAGAAGGGAAGGCGCGAATTGATTTTGATTGAGAATTTGCCGTTTTCATAGTGGCAAAGTCCGACGTTGACGGCGATTTTGCCGTACTCGTCCTCGGCAAAGCAACCGAGTTTTTCACCGTGTACGCAAGTGGAAATATAGGCGTTGTATATGCGAACGAAGTCGTTGTTCACAACGCCGTCGAGCGCGGCTACGGCGTACGATATTGCGTTTACGCCGAGTTGAGGTCCAGAGCCGTGCGCCGCCTTGCCGTGTACCGTGAAACGTATCTCGTCGCCGTCGATGGCGTATTCGTGTTCGATTCCGTTTTTGCTCAGCGCATCGCATATTCTTTGCGCCACGGCGGAAGGATTTTCACCGTTTGCTTTTACCGTCAGCGTGCAAATGTCGGGAACTGCGTTTATCACGATTCCGCCGTCGAGGGACACGAGTTTCGCGCCCTTGCCGTCCGTCGATTCGCCCTTGATTTCTACGCTGTTTATGGTCTTTTCCGCAAATATCACGGGGAACTCGGAATCGGGGGATACGCCGTAGGAAATGGGTTCTTCCACTTCGAGATAATGCTTCATGCAAAGCGAGCCCGTTTCCTCGTTGCACCCGAATATCACGCGCACGCGCTTGTTGAATTTGAATCCGTCGTCCATCAACGCTTTAATCGCATAGAGGGATATAATCGCAGGGCCTTTGTCGTCTATCGTGCCTCTGCCCCAAATCGCGCCTTCTTCGAGCGCGCCAGAATAGGGCGGATATTTCCAGCCGTCGCCTTCGGGCACTACGTCGAGATGCCCGACTATGCCGACGAGTTCCTTGCCTTCGCCGATTTCCGCATATCCGCAATATCCGTCGAGATTCACCGTGCGGAATCCGAGTTGCTCGGCAACCGAAAGAACGTAGGCAAGACAATCTTTGTTGCCTTGTCCGAACGGCCCGCCGAGTACGGGCGCGTCAAGCACGGTCTTTATGCGAACGGCGTTTTGAATGGTCTGTATCATTTGAGGATAATATTTTTCAAGATTCATATTTGCCTCCGAAATTTTATGTGCAAATTATACCACTTGCGGCTCTCGCGTGCAAGAGGATATAAAGAGAGTGGAGAAAAATTAAAGGTAATTATTTTGATTTTCAAATGAATACTTGTGTATATTAATTTTTGAATACCAATTCAAGCCAATTCAAGAAACTCGGCGATTGTGCTTTTAGTTTGTGGTACTTCGCTATCGCTCGTTCCACATCACAAACTTCGGCACGCAATGCGTGCTCTGCGTTTTGTGGTACTTCGCTATCGCTCGTTCCACAGCACAAACTTCGGCACGCAACGCGTGCTCTGCGTTTTGTGGTACTTCGCCATCGCTCGTTCCACAGCACAAACTTCGGCACGCAACGCGTGCTTGTTTTTATATCCGTTTCAACATTTGCGCAAGCGCAAGTTGAACGGATATAAAAAACTGAGTGCACACAATGTATGCACTCAGCGAAGTTTGTGGTCGGAGTAACGGGACTTGAACCCATGGCCTCTTGACCCCCAGTCAAGCGCGCTACCAAACTGCGCCATACCCCGATAGAATGTTAAAGTTTTTTGTTTCGTAATTATTTCGTTGCCCAAGACTTCTTTTTGGGAGCGCGCAGCGCTTTCCGTAAGGTCTTGCGTTTTCGTTACCCGAGGCAAGATTTTCTCTCGTCTTTCAAATGACACCTTTTTAAGATTGCAATTATCGCAAACCAAACTGCGCCATACCCCGATAAGAAATTAAGTTTCTTTTGCTACTCGTTCATTGCTCGATTAAGCAATTCTCTTTTGTTGCATAGGTATTGTAACTCATATTTTCGATTTTGACAAGCGGATTGAAAAATATATCGAAAAATCCTTGTCGCTTCGCCGTTCGCTATCCCGCCAACGTGTTTACAACGCTTGCATAGCGTGCTAATATTAGGCGTATCGTATTACTGCGATGAGGATATGCAATACCGAAAAAAAACGCACCGTTTGCAAGATTTGATAAAATAGCACGATAGATATTTGATTTTTCAAGTTGTATTTGATATTATATATAAGCACAAAGCAACGAAAACTGTCCGTGTACCTCAGTAGGATAGAGGGTTCGCCTCCTAAGGGAGTGCTTAACTCGGTAAAAAGCACAACATATTGAGTTAGGACATAACATTTACAACTAAATATTGTGGTTTTACCATTAACATGTAATACTTGGTATTGTTTTAGGTATTGTTTCGGTATTGTAAAATCTTTTGCAATAACTTTCAAATCGTGCTAAAATATCAAATATCTGCCTGTACCTCAGTAGGATAGAGGGTCCGCCTCCTAAGGTGCGGATTTAGCCCGTAAAAACCACAATATATTGTGTTTTGGCGGTAATTTCAAATCTATATATTGTGTTAGGTAACGTTTTGGCATAGTTTTGGCATAGTTTTCAATGCTTTGACTATCTTTTATATCGTTAAATTTCTTTTGTTTGAGCAACTTCAAATCATTGATTTTTCAGTCAATTTGAGTAAAATAAAAGAGATGTCGGATTAGCTCAGTTGGATATGAGCGTGCGCCTCCTAAGCGCAAGGCCCCCGGTTCGAGCCCGGGATCCGACGCCACTTCCGTTTGGAATCGTATCGGTCGATGCGATTCCTTTTCTTTATGCCCCACAAAAAAAGTAGCCGAGCGTTTCGATACACTCGGCTATTATAATGTCTGTTTCATAATTTGTCGCGTTTCTTTTCAGAGCCTTCTTCAACTCTTCGTTCAATCTCTTTTTCCAGTTCGCGGTAGTTTATAATCCATATTCTCCCGTGCAGAAACTTAGATACGTTATCCGATGCTGTGCATCTGTCGATGGTATGCTTATCGACAGCATATTTATGTGTCCGATTAAAACGAATCAGTGAGTCGTGTTTATTCCTTAGAAGCGGCATTTCACACTTAACATGTTCGCCCTGCGGGTTTATTTTGCTCATAAAATCGTCAAAGTTTATAAGCCAAGCAGTATCGTGAACATAGTATTCGACACCGCTTTGTTCTGCAAACCGTCGCAAATTAGGGCGTCTGATAATTGTGTTTTTGTCGGCTTGTTTGAATAGTTTTGCTATATATCCGCTTGTTACTAACTTACTCATTTTTGCCTGCCTTTGTGAAGTAGTTGTAGAGTTCGTCAATATTGATAAGCCAAGCATCGCCAAACTTAATTGACGTTATAGCACCTTGTTTTATCATACACTGAACGGTACGCCATTTTAATGCGGTTTTTGGATCGCGTTTCTTCATTTCTGCGAGAACGTCGTTTATTCTTCTTAATCGTGGTATGTACATTTTTACTCCTCACTTTCTATCAGATTGATTGCGTTTACAACCTTTTCTTGCGTATCGGGTATGAAGTGACTGTAAACCTGTAGCGTAATGCTTGAGTCGCTATGTCCCATATACTTACTTACCGTCTGAATGGGAACGTTTTTTGATAGCAACATACTGCAATAAGTATGTCGAAGTCCGTGGCAAGTAACGGCTTTGAAACCGTTCCTTTCCTCGAATTTTTTAAGCCATGTGCCTATATGATGAACGGACTCCGGTTCTCGCATAATGTTTACTGCAAGATAATAGTTGTCCAATTTGTTGTCAAAGTTGTCGTCTGCCAAGCGAAACCAATCCATATATACTTTCAAATCGGCAATAAGTCCGTTTGAAAGCGGAATATCTCTCTCGGAAGTCTTTGTTTTCGGACACTTTTCGTAAGTGCCGAGCCTTTTTGAATACAGTCTGTTGCGTTTGATGTGAACCAATTTCTTTTCAAAATCAATGTCGCTCCAACGCAAACCGTGTAATTCAGCGTTTCTTAGAATAAACTTTGGCCCTGTACTTGAGAACATTGTATATAATTACGCAAGATCGCTCGATTATTCTGTGAGTGTAGGGAGATTCGGTAAATTTGAGTGTGATTTCATTGTACGCGGAACGGATATGCAATATGCCTATATTCAGGTTGCGTATACTATCGCTTTAAGCAAGGAAACGGAAGATCGCGAATATCGCCCACTTGAATCTATAAAGGATAATTATCCGAGATATGTTATTACGACCGATTATCTCTTGCAACAACGCAACGGGATAAAGCACGTTAATCTAATGGACTTTATGAGTAAAAATGAAAGGTTTTAAGTGCTATTTTTCGCGGTGGTTGCTATTGTCGCTGACTTGTGCTACAACAGCAACAACGAAAGGTAATAAAATATGGAATTTACAATAAACCTGCGTATTATCCTAAAATTCGATAAAAGCAAAACTGCGTATTATCTGTAAAACATAAGAATCACTATCCATAAGTTTGTTTATCTTTGAAATTGCTCCACCTAAAAATCAAAAAATAGCCGAACAGTTGTTGACAAATAAGGTATAAAACTGTATAATTTAAGAGCAAACGGAATATAATATAGTGAGGAAATATGGAACTTGTTAATTGCTTAAAAACTCAATATGGAGAAAACACTCCTATCTTTTTTGAAGATATAGCTAATGTTTGCTCCGGATATACAAGAGGACGTGTATATCAACTTATTGATGCCGCTATGAATAGCGGCCTTTTGGCTAAAGCTGGATACGATTGTTATTATGTTCCTACAACAACTCCGTTTGGAAAGTCTTTGCTAAATCCTCGAAAGATAATTGAGAAGAAATATATTTCAAATAACGGCAAAGTGTACGGTTTTTATACCGGTATATCATTGCTTAATAGTTTCGGCATAACGACTCAAATGCCGAACGTTATTGAAGTTTTTACAAACAACGAAGCCACAAAATCAAGACGTGTAACGATAAACAATCAAACGATTATAGTCAAAAGGGCGCGCACTACAATAAATAGCGCAAACTACAAAGAGATGATGCTTTTGGAATTGTTCAACCTTGCGGATGCTCGTTCTATTGATGTACAAGCAACACAAAAAATCGTTGATTATATGAAAAAGAACAATATATCAATTCAAGGTATTATGAAATACGCAGAATTCGTTCCTGCGAGAGCTATAAAAAATTTTATGAGTAGCGAGGTGCAAAATGCTTTTGCATACTGACAAAAACCTATTTGAACAAACGATTTTTCAAGTTGCTCAAAGGAGCGGAATTGAATCGGGAATTATAGAGAAAGACTATTATGTTTCATTATTACTCAAAGAATTGAGTCAAACGCTGCCGTCTATGATATTCAAAGGCGGAACGTCTTTGTCTAAATGCCATAAAGTAATAAAAAGATTTTCTGAGGACATCGATATTACTTTGGATGAAAATCATTTGTCGCAAGGTAATCGCAAGAGCGTAAAAACGGCGATTGTAAATGCATGCGAAAAGTTGGGATTCTCTATATCGAATATTGATGACATAAAAAGTAGAATGGAGTTCAACCATTACAAGATAGAGTATTCGGGCTTGTTTATGATTGACGGGCTAAAACCCGATATAGAAATAGACACGATTTTTTCAATTCGTTCCTTTCCGTATGAGCAAAAATTGGCTACAAGTATAATCTACGATTATCTAAACGAAACGGGGTTAGATGAATTTATCAATACCTATGAACTTTTGCCGTACCCTGTAAATACCCAGTCTATCGACAGAACGTTTGTTGATAAAGTGTTTGCTTTGTGCGACTACTATTTGGAAGGGAAAACAAAAGAAAGATCGAGACATCTATATGATATTTATAAACTCTATCCTTTGTTGTCGGATTTTGATAAAATAAAAGAGTTGGCAAAAGAAACAAGAGTCGCAAGAATAAATAGTCCGTTTTGCGAATCAGCAACATCATCAAAAACGATTAACGAACTTCTTCAAGAGATACTTGATAAAGAATACTATCGAATTGATTATAAAGAAAATACCTTTATATTGGTATACGATAATATTCCATATGAAGAAGCAATATCTGTTATTCCCCAAATAATAGAAAAGAAAATCTTTTAATTATAAAGACAGGAATTGTTGTGTTGCAAATGAAAGATTTTTGCTTGATAAATCA
Organism: Christensenella sp. UBA6880; assembly: GCA_002449145.1. GTDB lineage: Bacteria > Bacillota > Clostridia > Christensenellales > CAG-917 > CAG-475. The sequence goes on from DKCG01000032.1 coordinate 83,302, forward strand.
TTTATGACTTGATATCATAACAAACGGAAATAGAGCAAAATCTCGCATTAATTTTTCTGAAAAGAGCTCGGAAAACTGGTATTGTTTTTGGTATTATTTTAGTTTGAAAATTATTTTGAAATCTAAAATTTACCGAAAAAACGAACAAAATTAGCGGTTTTAGACGAAAAATATTGCCTAAAATGGCTAAAAACGTGCGGAAATCGCTTATTTTAATAGGATTTTGAGAATTTTTCAAAACTCCTAAGCGGAACGCCGTTGGTTCGACTCCAATCAGGCAGGCCAGCCGTCAGTCACTTTTTTCGTGGAGTGGCTGACTTTTTTATGCCTAAACACTGCATATATTTTTTCCACATTTTGCTTTCGCGACGGTTTATTTTCTTGAGGTGTGGCAAAAGTTGGTCGTAGTTTACAATCCACTTGTTGCCGAACTTATACTTAAATACCGTCGTGTCCGTTTTCAAAAAATCACGTATTTCATCGGCGTGTATAAAACGGTCGCCTGTCTTTCGGTGTTTGTTCCACTCTCTCGCACAATCTTTAATGTTCCTTAACTTAGGTATCTTGTATTCGTGTTCCTGCAAATCATATTGCAACACAAACGTGAATTATCAAATAAACCAAAAAGAAAAACGACTTTCACTTGAAAGCCGTTTTTCATATCTCGCACAATCTGCGTTATTACAGCGTATAAGTCGTGCCTTTTGTCATGCTCGTACCATCTGCAAGACGAGCCGCCTCTGTGACTTTGTATCTATTGGAATTATTGTGTTCGTATGCAGTTACAGAAAGTGTGCTAGTCACTTTTGCAGTTCCGCCTTTTCCTGTGCCTTGTACAATACCGCCGAATGCCGTTGCCTCAAACGTTCCGCCGTCAATTATAAGTGTTGCAGCCTTGCCTTTTGATACGGGATATACTCTAATACTATTTGTGTCTGTAAAATTACTATATACAATCAAGTTACCCGTGGAAGAAAGTTTGCCGTTTGTTCTTACAGTTATAATTGCGCCTGGCATTATTTTGTATTTATAGCCTGCATTGAGTGTAGTAGCCGTAGTTCCATTGCCTATACTTATATTATAAGTCCAAGGGATAGGGAAGTATGTCTTACTCATACTTGCAGTTATACCCTGTACTTCCATATCAAGAGATCCCATCGTAGCCGTTCCAACGAAAGTGAGAGTTGTTACCTCAGTTGACGCATTATACGATTTATCAATATACCCTCCGTTTGTTATTTGTAATATACCGCTTGATGAGATTGCGTCAATTGTTGTGGTATTGTGTTTATCACTTGCCCACAAATCTGCATATCCCGTGAGCTTTGAGCCAGAATAGTATCGGCTGTTGCATTGGATATTTGGCATTTCGTATTCACTAAAAGGAGCAACACGATTTGTCCAACTATCAATCAACATAGCCGCATCCCATGCTTTATAGACGGTGTAAGATCCGCCCTTGAAGTCGCGCACCACAAACGGGCTATACACGTTGCCGCCATTAAACGTTGCCTGACCGCTGCCGTTTACAAGACCGCGAACATCAAATTTGCCGCTGTTCAATACAATGTTGCCATTGTTTACAATCTTGCTATAAGCACCCGAAGTGTGTCCCTCAAATGGTAGTGTCGTGCTACCGAGACGTCCCGCAACGATAATATTGCCGCCACCAATCGTAATAGTAATACCGTTGTTTATTGTAAGTGTGTAATCTGCTCCAACCGAGTTCCAAGCATAACTTGCTGTTGTCATTGGTGATTCGCCGCTTACTACGTAATCGTTATCAACAGATACAGAACCTGCCGTCTTTGAGTAATTTGCAGTTTTAAGACCGACAATTAGAGTTACACCACTCGGGACTGTAACAGATTTGGATATAAACGCATTGCCGACGAGATATACGGTTTTTCCTGACGTTGCTTTTGCAAGTGCGCCTTCAACTGTGTAATATTCACTATTGAGTTGCGCTGCATATACGCTGAAGGGAATATCGATATATGCCGCATTGTAGTTGGTCGTTTCGCTTGCGCTCACACGCACGGTGTAGATGCCGCCGTCAATCATTTGCGTTTTGCCCGTCGGAGCAATGAGGGAATAAGAGAACGTCGGATCCCAACCTTGCACGCCACGCACAAGGCTTGCCACGCTCACACCCTCGGGGCTTGCCGTACCCGCGATTATACCTGCATAGTCGATTGCAGAGCCTGTCCATCTTGCGCCAAATTCGCCGTCAAAATGGAATTGAGCGTTGACTTTTGCAAGCGTTATTTTGATTACCACACCCGTATAAACGTTGTAGTTGGTCTTGTCTTTGCAGTACCTTGCGGAATAACCCGCGTCGTTCTTGTCGCATGTCACAAGTTTGTTTGCATCCACCCACTCAAAGCCCGTACCCATGAGGGAATATGCGGCAAGCGTTTTGCCGTATTCGTACGTGCCTGTGAGATTGACGTTTGCAAGCGCCGCATCCACTTGTTCCTTGGTGTAGTTTGCCTTGTTCACGACAAGCGTTTGCGCATTGCCGTAATTTACGCTGTAGTTGTCAAGTTCTTCGCACACCACGTTGAAGGTGTATTTGGTGACGTTTGCGTCCGCACCCTTCGTGTAGTTGGTTGTGAATGTCGCTTTGCCATCGAGCAAACTCTTGTCGTCGCCGTTCACAAATCCGTATACTTCGTATGCAAAGTCCGTAGGAACGTCGTCTCCGTACGTGATTGCGTCGTGCGCAACCGCATTAAGGTTGAGAGTTGCTTTGTTGACGATAAGTTTTGAATTGACGTATGCGATGTCATAGTTATCCAAGACGAATTTTACTATCGTCACGTCAAACGTACCTGCACGTTTTGCGCTGTTATAATCGCATGCATATGCGTTCGGGAATTCAAAGTCTGCAGCCGTTTCGCTGTATGCAAATCCCGAGTAAGCAAATTCGTAACTCGGCATAGCCTCGCCGTACGTAATGGTCTGCGTTCTGCTCAAACTGACGGTTAAAGTGGCTTTTGTGATAGCCACAACACCGCTTTGTGCTGTTATGTCGTAATTTCTGTTTGTTTCGTCAAGGCTGTCGAATGTCGGCGTTACGGTGTAATTTCCGACGTTCTTTTGGTCAAAATCAAAATATGCTGCGAGCGTATCGTTGTCGTAAAGCGTTCCGCTTACAATCTCGTACGCGAGGTTGATTTCTTGCCCGTATATGGACGTCACGTTTTTTGTCTTGACTGCAATCGGTCGAGGCAATACTACAACGCTGATGTCGCAATCCACCACTTCATAGTTGCACAAGGCGAAATTATTATCCTTTGCGCTTGCGTTTACAGCGTAACTTCCGACGCCGCAACCCACGCTATACACGTGCGAGAAAACGATATACTGTCTTGCGCTCTCGTATTCGTTGCCGTTGTCGTCAACTATCTTATAACTGTCAAACGCACCGACTTCCTTGCCGTATACGACGGTGTATTTGCTGTTTTCGTTCTGCACGAGTTTGACTTGCCTTGCGCTTACAATCAAGTCTGCGCCGTTCCAATGGCAATTGTAGTTGCCGCCGTTGTACGTAAGGTTTGCACAGACGTTGTAACTGCCAACGTGTTCTGCGTCGTAGTTGCTTACGTAGATTTCAACCGTCACGAGCTTTTCATCGCCGTTGAAGAAACCTTGCGCCGTGTATGCCGTTTGGTCGATATTAAGAGCGTCGCCAAACGTCATCGTTTGATTTCGGAGGTTGATATATGCGTTTGCTTTGTCGATTTTTACGGTGTAACTGTCCTCGTACGTTATGGGATTGACAATACCCTCAATCGTTTTGCTGAGTTTGTAGTACACCGTATATGTGCCTGCGTTTGAGAAGGAGGGTGCAACCACGCCCCAGTTTTGATTGTCAACGCTATACGTGATGCTTGCGCCTTCTTCTATGTTTTTCACTTGCACGCAATGAGCCGTGCCGTCATACGAGAACGTCGTAAGCGAGTTCACGTTATGATCGATGGATATCTCGGCAATCTCTATATTGATGGTGAAGTAGGAGTAGGATATCGTGTAGTATTCCGTTACGTCATCGCCGTTTTTGTTTGTGACCTTAAAGCCGTTCATGACGAACAATGCCTCAAAATCTTCTTGCTTGTCGTTATCTTCAAACGTATAAACGCCCACTTTGTCCGTAATGGTGCTAATCGTGCCTTCGATAACGTCGCCGTTGTAGAGCGGTGTCGCTGCGCTTGCGATGTCGAACGTTGCCACTTCACCCACTTTATATGCAAATTTATTTGTCATCGAAAGGGTGAACGGACGTGCGGTAACCTTGATTTCTGCCGACGTCACGGTAAATTCATAGTTTTCCTTCAAGTAGTCTGTTGTCGGAACTGCACGAAGTTCGAAACTTCCGATCATGCCGGGAGTGTATACCTCTTCGGGATCCGTGCCGAATCTGCCGCGCACAAGCGAGAACGAGTAGTTGTCCTTATCCGATACGGTGAGCCGTTTCTCAATAGGAGCGTCCAAACCGTTTTTATCGTCGATGCTCAAAATCATATTGTTTTTGGCAAAATAGTTGCTTGTATCTTTACCATAGAGCAAACGGGTTTGTCCTGCAGAATCCAATTTCAATATAGTCGGTCTCTTCGTGATTTCGATTATTCCGCTTTCCGCCGTTACGGCGTAGTTGCCGTTGCCGCTTGTTGCGGATATCTCCGTCTGTCCGACGAGCGTGTAATTACCGTTTTCGGCAGAGTAGTCGCTTTGACATACCACAACTTCGTTTACGTCGTCGCCTTCAACGATAGAGCCACCCGTGATAGTGAACGTGCATTTGCCGAGCTTTTCGCCGTAAATCACGGTTATATTGTTCATTTTGACGGAAATTTCACGCATTGTCACCGTGACTTGCGCCTTAACCGCGCTGTTGTCTGCGAGAGTGTAGTTCCCGTCGTTGTTCTTGAGTGCGCAATTGACGTAATATTCGCCGCCTACCACGTGCCTGTTGTCCGCCGCATAGTCTGTCGTGAGTGCGATGATGTCTGCAATATCGTCTGCGCTATAAAGCCCGCTTACCGTTACGAGGTCGTTAATGTCGAGTGCAAGAGTCTCGCCGTACGTGACGGATACGGGCTTAACCGTAACGCTCAATGCAACTTTATTGACGGTGAGCGTTGCGCTGTTCATTGTGAAATCGAAGTTTTGCGTTGCGTCGCTGCGCGTCTCGCTCTTCGCGCCGATTGTGAGTACGATCGGGTACGAGCCGACAGGGTTACCGACCTCGTACGCGCACGCGAGCGTGTACGACAATAAATTATAGTCGTTGCCGCTTACGCTATACAAAGTCTTGTCAAAGCTGAATGCCTCGCCATACACGGTTTCTTGATTCTTAATCGTGATGTCGAGCTTTACCTTGTTGATTGTAACGACGTAACTGCCGCTTACGCTCTTATAATTTTTGCGTGACACCGTGTAGTAAACGGTATATTCGCCTGCGTCGGTGAAGTGCGGTTGCGCGGCGGTGTATTCGCCGTCTTGCTCGAGCGAGTACGTAACGTCAAAGTTGTAACTCTTGACTGCCTCGCCGTGGCTTTGATTGTCAAACGTAAACGTATTCTCTTCGCTTGTAGGAACGGTGTAATCGTCGCTATTTATCGTCGCAAGCGAGATTGATGCGGTGGCGGTGAAGGTTACGTTATAATTTGCCGCAACGTTCTTTCCCTCTTCGTCCACGATTGTGAGCGTGCTTGTAATCATGTTATCCGCAAGACTGTATTCGCCCACGCCGCTCGCCGACGTTTTGAGGACAAGTTTCAATACGTGTCCGTTAAGCACGCCGTCAAAACTTTCGTTACAGTACGTTTTTGATAGCGTCGAGCCGTCGTATTTTTTGCCGAATGCAAGCGCGCTCTTTGCCGTCACGTCTTTCTTGCCAACGACAATCTTGCTTTGCACAAAGCTCACGTCGTATTTGTCCGATTCAAAACCGCTTGCGCTTATAGTATATTCGCCAACGCCCGATGCCTGCGTATAAGCGGTATCCCATTGCAAGTTCGCAGTGTCGATTGCGCTTTGGTCGTCGTCATACTTAAATCCCGTATATTGAACGCTCAAAACAGGCAAATTATCACCGTAAGTGATGTTTATCTGTGCAATTGTCGCACTTAAAGTGGCTTTTTTCACGGTTACGGTCACAAACGAGCTCTTTGCGTTGCTCGTTTGAGTGCCGTCGGATGCGGTTACGGAGCATCTGATAACATGCTCGCCCGCGCCGAGTTTATCGATATTCGCGCTTTCGCCTTTTGCGATGCTCACGCCGTTTTCAAACCACTCGTAAGTATAAGCGATACCCTCGATTTTCTCGGATATCGAGGCGGTGAGGTTTGCCTTCTCGCCGTACGTGATTTCAAAGTCTTTATTTACGGTCGGCTGTTGCGGAGCGTCAATAGTCCACTTTGCATAGTATGTCTTGTCGCCGCTAAACGTCGTTTCGGCAGTCGCTTGATTGCATTTCTCGTCGTACCAACCTGCAAACTTATATCCGTTCTTAGTCGGGTTCTCGTTGTCGCTCGGCAATGTTATCTTGTCGCCGAATGTTCCGGTTGCGGTTTTGATGACGTTCTCGCCGTCTGTAAATTTGACGGTGCATTCGATTTTTGACACTTCCGCATACACGTAAGCGTCGCTCTTGACGTTGTCAAAACTCTCCGTCCATTTGACAAAGATATCGCCGACTTTGAGGTTTTGAGCAATCGTTTCCTCGCTTGGTGCAAGTGCGCTCTCGCCCCAGTCGACGGTTTGAGTGGATATCGGATCCTCGCCTTCGTACAGGAAGAAATAGACTGCGTACGTCTTTATCTTCCATTGTGCGTACAGCGTAAACGACGCGGTTTCCGCCTTGCTTGCGTCAAATGCGTTTTCGCCTCCCTTGTCAAACGTCCAACCGACAAAGTCGTATCCCTCGCGCGTAGGCGGAGTATAGGATATGGACTCTTCGATATTGAGGACTTTCTCAAACGTGTTTCCCGTGCCGTCGTTGAAGTCAAACGTAATGACTTTCATTGCGTCTTGACCGCCCGTTTTGTTGCACGCGACAAGCACGGCAGACACAATGAGAATAAGTGCCATCGCAATTGTCAATGCAAGCAGTTTGCTTTTGTTTCTTGTCTTGTTCATATTAAACCCCAATGTAATTTCTCCCTCTCCCTTGATATTTTTCGCATGGAAATGAGATGGTGTGATTAGGTTTTATATTTATACAATCGCAAAAATGCGTTTGTTTCTTATTTTGGCGAGTAGTTGCTCGTAGCGTCAAACATCACGAAACGGAAATCTTCCGTACCGGCGGCGTAGGGCAGCATTTCGCCTTGCGTTTTGAGTTTTTCGTCCGTAGATTTTGCAAGCACGCCGATATTGACGTTATATTGACGCATCGCCTCGTACGTGTATTGGCTCATGTCGAGAATATGATAATTCTTTCCGCCTCCGTAGAAAGCGATTCCGCCGTGCACATAGTTCTTATCGCCGACTGTCTTGATGATGTTTTGACATTCGCTTTTTTGGCGTCTCACTTCCAACAGCATCTCTTTTATATTGAGAGACAGGAACGCAAATCGTTGCGTATCGCTGTTGAGCGATGTTTCGATAAGAGTGGAACTATCCACTTGCTCGAGGTCTTTCCAATCTTCCAGCACCACGTCGCCAACGAGATGCAAAATGGCAGGGTAGCTCGTCGCCGCAAGCCCGTTCCAGCCTGCAAGACTTCCGCTCATAGTCGTCTCGCCGCTGTCGAGGAAACTGCCTGCAAAGTGGCTCTCAAGCCCAACCGTAAACAATCCGCTCTTTGTCAGCACGCTGTCTTTAAGCACGACGTCGGTAAGCACGTAGTTGGACATAAAGAAGTTGTCGTTTGCAAGATCGTCGCATTCGGGCTTGTTGTTTTGCTTATAATCCGCTCCCGTTGAATCCTTAAACGCAGGGGACAGATTGCTCGAATTGCCTTGCAAGAACCTATTCGTGCCGATTTTGAGGATAAACTCTCTTGCCGTTTGCAATCTGCATCCGTCAATAGTCACGTTTATCTTTTCTTGCGCAATATTCGGCGTTTCGCTCGTCACGTTATCGCGCCCGAATATGCGCACGCAAGTGCGCCCGTTCTTCACGCGGCAATTTTTGATGGTAGCGTCGCTCATAATTTCGAGCGTAGTGCCGATATAATTGAGCAAGTTAAGTTCCATCGTATCGCCGTCGTACAGCGATTCGTCGTCGCAGCCTGCCAAAACCACGTTATCGAGAGTAATGCCGTCCTTTCTTACGAGGAAGGATATATTGTCCTGTCCCTTGACGGACGCAATCTTCGTTCCGTTCATATACGCCGCAACGAAATCGAGCGGACCTTTGAACACCGCATAATCGTGCAACACGCCCGTGCTGTCGATAACGTTGGTGATATACTCCGTGTTGAGCATATATCCGTTGCCGTATATATTGTTCGTAAACTCGTAGCAATAGCGCACCGTTTGCTTGCCTTTGCCTTTATTCTCGTAATATCTGCAATCCGCCGTGGAGTAAATCTCTTTGGTGTACGACATGAGTTTTTCACCCATCGTCGTTTCGTCATACTTGGCTTTTCCGTTTTCGTCAAACAGATTTTCGCCGAGATAAATATCCTTTTCAAGCACGATTTGCTTATTTTGCGAGCCTGCAAGCGTCAGTTCGTCATATGAGGATACATACACGCCGTTTACGGCTTTGAACGTTATGGATGCCGGCGACGCGTTAAATCTCTCGCCGTATTTCCAACTTGCGCTTATCGTAACGTCGCCCGTATCTTTTATGACGAAATGCACTTTTCCGTCAATCGTTTCTATGCTCGCCACGGATTCGTTGCTTGATTTGAAAATTATGTTTTCAAAATCCGTCACTTCCGCTTGCGCCTTGTCGCCGCCTATCACGGTGTTGAAGAGGGTGGTGATATAATCCGTTTTTACCGACGTATTACCCTCGTAGTATTGATTTGCGATTGCAAGCGAGCCGAGCCCGTATTTTGTCACGGATTCGTTGAACATCAGCGACGTATAAGCCTTTGTCGTAACGAGTTCTCTTTGTATAGTTCCGCTTGCCGTCACCGAGCCGTTTTCCACACGTTCCCATTCTATTCTCAACGTCGTCGAGCCGTCACCCACCGCTTGGATATAGCAATATTCGTTGTTTTGAGCGGATATTCTGGCAACGTTCTCGTTTTCGATAAACCACTTATATTGCAACGCCGCATACGGCTCCACGGACACCGTAAATTTGGTGTTTTCGCCATCGAGCAGTACGAGACCGTCCTTTCCGTCGGAATTTCCGAACGAGTTCACGGAGAAATCGATGTCCGCAAAAGACAATCTGAAGTGGCGCACGCTTGCCGTATCGTCGCCCGTCTTAATCGAACATCTTATATTTGAAGTCGCAGAAGTCACGGGGTTTGCAAGCGTCACGTCAATCGCATACGAGTGGTCGTTCACGTCGTCCAACTTGCGCACGGAGTACGTTGCGCCGGGAATGCCCGATACTTGTATGTTTCCGTCCGTTACGCCGGCGTAATCGACGTAAAGGGTAAATTGCTTTGTGTTGAGCGGCGCGATAATGGTAGGCATGTTGGCGGTAGAATTTGCAGGCGCAATCTCGCCGTTTACGGATACGTCGCCGTCTTTGCGCACCTTAAACGCTATGCGTTTAGTCACGGTTTGCCCGAATGCGTTCACGACGTGCATTTTCACCGTCGTGTCCGTATCGAAGTACGCATACACTCTTCCGCTCACTTCGTTGACGGTAAGCGCGGACGCGTTTTCGCTTTCGTATTTGACTTGCACGTTTGTCGCCGTTTGCGGATAATAGTCGCCGCCGAGTATAAACGTGCCGGTATTCACCGCGGCGGTGTAATCGTCGCCGTTTCTGTCGAGAGACACGACGTTTCCATGTACGTCAGAGAGGGTGGGCGTGTATTCCAATATTCCGCTCGAGCCGATATTGAACACTACGCTGTCGGAATATCCGCCGTCCTTGCTTGTATAAGTGAGTTTTGCAATACCCACGTCGTTGAGGCTGAACGAGCCGTCGCTGTTGAGGCTTACGATATCGCTTGCCTCGCCCGTGTGTGCGTCGGTGACGGTAAGGGAGTAGGCGCGGTTTTTCGCCTTGTAGGGCAGCACTTCTACCGCAAGGTCGCTTTCATACATGGGATGCTCGTAGTTTGCAAGGTCAAAGGAAAATATGCCGTTGTCGCCCTTGTTTCCTATACGGATAGAACTTGCCGAGATATCCGCCGACACGCTCGCCACGTTCGTAACGGCAAAAAACGCGATGAGGAACACCAAGGGAAGAACTATCATAAGTGCTGTAACTATTTTTTTCATAATATCAGTCCTCCGTGTCCAGATTTGCGTACGTCTTTTTGAGATTCGCAAAGAAATATCCGATTGCCGCGCCCAACATCGCTATGGGCAAGCATATCGCAATTGCGTAACTTGCGGCTTTGTTCACCTCGGGTTGACCGCCCTTGAAAAGGGGCGCAAACGACGAGAACAACAGTGCAAAGCCGATAAGAAAACTCATACACAAACCGACCGCAAGCACCGTCGATACGGTGGAGTTTGACTCTCTTATCTGCCCGTCCTCCGCCCTGGAGAAGTGCGGATTTGCCAAATCTTTTTTGGTTGCGCCGACGATTTGAGCAAAGGCAAAAGCCGACGCGGCGATAAACGTGATTATTCCGTCAACAACGCTCTCGATGCCCGTCGCGCAAAGCACTATGCACGCAATCGCAAGACTCGCCTCTGCCACTATGGCGCAAAATACTATTTTTGAACCGAGTATAGACGATGGCGAATATGGCAAAGTTTTTTGAGTCATAGACATATATCCGTCGCGGCTGATATTCGTGGAGCAGAACGTATTGGTGAGCGTAGAGTAGAGTATCACGATGAAAGTGCATATCTCAAACGTGAGATCTATGTCGCTGCCGAAAAGTCCCGCGACCATACTCGACGCCGTCTTTGCCGAATAGAACGCCATGACAGGCATAACGGCGGCGGTTGTAAGATACATATACGCATAGTCCGCCGTGCGAGTTACTATCATAAACTCTTTTGCGAGCAACGATGCAAATCTACTTCTCTTGACAAAATGCAGTTGCTCTCTCTTTACGTGCGGAATGCCGAAGTTGATGTTGGAGTGCGTAACCTGAATGAATATAGCGCGCACTATCACCAGACAAAGCGCAAGAGCCACGACCATGATAGCAATAAGTATGCCTGTGTTTTTGCCGATTTCCCGTTCGAGCATAATGGATGCAAACAAGTTTGCAGGGTAGTTGTATTTGGTAAAATGCAATATCCCCGTCATAACCTTTTCGTTGAAAAGCGTAGTGATTTTTCCGCTTGTCAAAAGGCTTTGCGCAACTCGGAAAATATAAGAATAGCCCCAGCAGAACAAAGCCGCAAGAGCCGTGATTACTATGAAAGTAAGAATGTAGTTGGAACTTACGATGCGTTTTAGATAATAGAAAGGAAGAACTATCATAGACGCAATCGCAAGCGGAATAATCGGAAGAGCGAGCGCAACGACGAAAGTCATAACGCCGCCGTATGCCGACAGCGTATCCGTCGTGCAGAAGAACGTAAAGTTGAACACAGGCACGCACACAAACGACAGAATCGCCTGCTTAAAATACACCGCCGAGAGTTTCGAGAGGAATATTTCCGTCGAAGAAAACGGCATCGTAATTAGGATATTTATATCGCTGTTTTCAAAGAGGGTATGGCAAAGCGCGCTCACGCCGAATATCGCAAACAGCACGATAAGCGCAAAATATCCGATGGACATAATCTCGTATTGTCTTGCCGCAACGTCGGGAACGCGGTTGATTTTAATCGCCGTATAAGTCTCTGCAAAACGAGAGAAAACCATCACGAATACGGCAATCATAACCGCAACAAGCGCAAGCATAACTATCGTCCCCGTCCAATCCGAGAGCGATTTCTTGCGCGAGCGCGTCGGCAGTGCGTCAAGCACCTGCTTTTTGAGTAGCAGCGAAAATCTGTTCATAATCAGTTTTCCTTTGTGGTGCGCGCGAGGAAGTATTCTTCGAGATCGACGTCGGGATTTTCAAGTCTGAAATCTGCAAAATAGAAGTCGTCCGTCTTTACGCCGTTTTGGATAATTACCGCACGGTCGCAAAGTTTTTGCACGGAATTGATATTGTGAGAGGAGAAGAGAATGCAGTTTCCGTTACCGGCATACTCTTTCATAAACGCGCATACGTTTGCGTTGGTAACGGGATCGAGACCGATCATCGGCTCGTCAAGAATCCAAAGTTTGGGATTATGAATAAGCGATCCCATCATGCAAATTTTTTGGCGCATACCGTGGGAGTAGTCGTTGATAGTATCGAAAATTCTGTTGCCGAGACAGAACACCTCGTCCAATTTTGCAAGACGTCTTTTTCTATCATCCACGCTCACGCCGTATGCGTTTGCCATAAAGTCGATATATTGAATTCCCGTAAGTTTCACAAACACGTCGTGCTTGTCGCTTACAAATCCGAAAGTATTCTTTGCCTTGACAGGCTCTTTTGAGATGTCGTATCCGTTAATCGTGATAGAGCCTTTCGAGTAGGGAAGAATGCCCGTCACGCATTTGAGCGTCGTGGATTTCCCGGCGCCGTTGTGTCCCAAAAGACCGACAATCTCGCCCGGATAGCAAGACATAGAAAAATCGTCGAGCGCGAAGTTTTTCGCCGACGGATATTGTTTTGACAGGTGTTCGATTTGCAAGGATGGCGCAGTCGTATAAAATCTTTCCATAGCTCCCCGTTTCTTATGCGCGTATGTGTGTAAGTGTGCATGTTGTTCACGTGCAGACTATGTGACATTCTACTCCACAAATTGTATTATGTCAACCTTAATTGCGACATCTAACCCACTGTTTATTAACCCACTGTTTAGACAATATTCGACAAAGCGTATTGCCGAAAAAGCACAGATAATAGACAAAAGTGTCCAAATGTGCACATATCTCACACAATGTGTCGATATATGCCGAAAATGTGTGAAAATCCTCAAAAATTATTGCAAAATTCAACTATTTTCTGCAAAAAGCAAATTGTTTTTACAATTTACGACAAACACCTGCCTCTGATATTACGTTTTTAGCAACAACGGTTTTATAAAAATAAAGCCATACTATAAAAATTTTATTATGACGCAAAACAACGTATTTCAACGTGTTTTTGAGCAAAATCGAAAAGATCATTTGCATGTTTCACAAAATTCAAAAAATTTGGCGCGGATGTCAAACTTTTGAACATCGGGTCGGTAATTTTCCGAAATCGCTTGACAGACCTTATTATTGATGCTACATTAAACCTACAAAACAGATAGGTAAAGTCGGCAAACATAAACCGACGCCACGAATCGTATTAAAAAGATTTTGACGATGGCATTGCGGATTTTTGCTTTGAAGTCGTCGAAAACGATATATATATATAAGGAGAATAAGACAATGAAAGTTTATGACAAAATCACCGATCTTATCGGTGGCACGCCATTGCTAAAGCTCACAAATTACATCAAAGACCATCAACTCGGTGCGACTTTGTACGGCAAACTCGAATATTTTAATCCTGCCGGCAGCGTAAAGGACAGAATCGCAAAAGCGATGCTCGACGACGCGCAACAAAGAGGCATATTGAAACCGGATTCGGTTATCATCGAGCCGACGAGCGGAAACACCGGTATAGGGCTAGCCGCCGTTGCGGCGTCCAGGGGATACAAGATTATCCTTACAATGCCGGAAACCATGAGCATAGAACGCCGGAATTTGCTTAAAGCATACGGCGCGAAAATCGTTTTGACCGATGGCGCGAAGGGAATGAAGGGCGCAATTGAAAAGGCAAACGAACTCGCAGCCGAAACCCCCAATAGTTTCATCCCAAGCCAATTTACCAACATGGCAAATCCGAGAGCGCATTTCCGCACGACCGGCCCTGAAATATGGGAAGATACCGACGGGAAAGTGGATATATTTGTTGCAGGCGTCGGAACGGGCGGCACTTTGTCCGGCGTCGGAGAATACTTAAAAAGCAAAAATCCCGATGTAAAGGTTGTTGCCGTCGAGCCGGCAGGATCTCCGGTTTTGTCAAAGGGCACTCCCGGTCCGCACAAGATTCAAGGCATCGGCGCAGGATTCGTGCCCGAAACGTTGGATACGAAAATTTATGACGAGATAATAACGGTAGAAAACGAAGACGCTTTCGAAACGGGACGCGCTCTTGCAAGAAGGGATGGCGTGCTTGTCGGAATTTCATCGGGAGCCGCCGTATTTGCAGCGGCAGAACTTGCAAAACGACCTGAAAATAAAGGAAAAATCATTGTCGCAATCCTTCCCGACACAGGCGACAGATACTTATCGACGCCGATGTTTTCGGAGTGAGTCGCAAAGCGATTGCGAAAAATCGTGAAGATTTTCGGATTGAAGAAAAAATCCGCAATTGCGAAGATTTACAAAATCGTCATTAAAAAGCAACGGCAGAAAAAAGGCAGTCTGCGGTTAGAGCAAAACCGCCGACTGCCTTTTTGTCGTTTTGTATTATTTGTCAGATGACATAGTTGTTTGCAGATTGCTCTTTGTGAAGTTCCACTATGTCTTGCAGTGTTATGCCGTCCAGATATTCGTTGACTGCTTTGTAAAGTCCTTGCCACACTCCAAGCAATGCCAAATCCTCGCTGCTTTCGCATTCCGACGGTTCTTCAACGCAAGAAACGGGAGACAATGAGCCTTCCGTTAAACGCAAAATATCTCCAACGGTATATTTGTCGGGTGATTGTGCCAATCGATAGCCGCCTTGCGAACCTCGGATTGTTTTCAAAATGTCCGATTGGCTTAAAAGGGGGATGATCTGCTCCAAATATTTTTTGGAGATCTTTTGTCTGTCGGCAATGTCTTTCAGCGCAACGACCCCGCAACCTTGATGTTCTGCCAAATCCAAAAGCATTTTGAGGGCATAACGTCCCTTTGTGGAAACTTTCATAACGGCACTCCTTTTCCGCGTTATTTCGAAATCTGACGATATAATAACATATTTTGGCAAAAAGTGCTATAATCTCGGAGAAATAATAGATGAAGAAACGGGAATTATACTTCTTGCGAGAACTCCGCTTATCGAAGTTTTGTCTTATTGAATTTGATTTATTAAAATTTATTAAAAATTTTTCATCTAAAATAACAAAAAAATGATAAGATAAAGATATTATAAAAAACAGTAATACTCATTTAAGACAAATCGACTGTCGAGCAGGCAACAAAAAGATGGAAATAACGGTTGAAGAATTTGAAAAAATGAATAAAAACGAGAGAATCGTGTTCGATATTCGTCCCGAAACGGATAGGGCGTACGGGTTTATTCCCGATTCGGTGAGTGTAAGCGAGGACGAACTCAGGGCGAATCCGCCGTCGGATAAGGACAAAGCCGTAATCTTGTATTGCGCAAAGGGCATACTCAGCGTGGATATTGCCGAGCAGTTTTGCGAGCAAGGACTGAGGGCGTACAGTTTGCGCGGCGGATATTCCGAGTATTTGCGCTCTCAGATGCAAAAGCAAGTGGACGACGATTTTTGCAAGAAGGTCGAGCAGAGCATAACGGGCAAATTCAAAAAGGATATATTCGGCAAATTTTACAAGGCGATAAAAGAATATCAATTAATTAAAGACGGCGACAGAATCGCAGTGTGCATATCGGGCGGAAAAGACTCGATGCTTATGGTGAAACTCTTTCAGGAATACAAGCGGCACAGCGATTTGAATTTCGAGGTCAAGTATCTCGTTATGGACCCGGGGTACGCAAAGGCGAACCGAGAGATAATCGAGGAAAACGCGCGGCGGCTCAACGTGCCGATAACGGTGTTCGAGACGGACATATTCGAGTCGGTATACAACGTTGACAAATCGCCTTGCTATCTTTGCGCGCGTATGAGAAGGGGGTATCTGTACAACTTCGCAAAGCAACTCGGTTGCAATAAAATCGCGCTCGGACATCACTACGACGACGTGATAGAAACCATACTTATGGGTATGTTGCACGGCGCGCAGATACAAACGATGATGCCCAAACTTCACAGCACAAACTTCGAGGGAATGGAACTTATCCGCCCGTTGTATCTCATACGAGAGGACGACATAAAAGCGTGGCGGGATTACAACGGGCTGCACTTTATACAATGCGCTTGCAAGTTTACCGACACTTGCACGTCTTGCAACAACGGGCAGAATCACTCGAAAAGACAAGAGACAAAACTGCTTATTCAAGAACTTAAAAAGTCTAATCCCGACGTTGAAAAGTGTATATTCAGAAGCGTTGAAAACGTGCAACTCAACACCGTGATAGCCTACAAGAAGGACGGAATCAAGCACAGTTTTCTCGACGAGTACGACAAGTAATAAAATTAAAATGATCACAAAATACAACTTTTAACAAAGCGAAACACCCTCACAAGTGAGGGTGTTTGCGTTGGCAGGAGCTATAGGAATCGAACCTACACAGTGGGAGTCAGAGGCCCAAGTGCTACCACTACACCAAGCTCCATCGCGTACGTTATTATATATCACCGCTCACGGTTTTGCAATCGATTTTCAGCAGCGCGACAAAAAATAATGGCGGAAAACATAATTTTTAAGATAATTGACTTGTTTTTGTTGCAAAAATGCGCAAATTGATGTATATTGCAAAGGCAGTCAAAATTGACCGCAACTAAATATCGGGGTGTAGCGCAGTTTGGTTTGCGATAAGTTGAGCAAATCGAATGCAATACACGTCAAGAATAACAATCGACCTTTTAATCTATTGTTGAGAGCGCAAGACCTAACGGAAATGCGCGACGCGCTCCCAAACGCGCCACAATAGATTGAAACAAAACACATACTTTCGGGGTGTAGCGCAGTTTGG
>DKCG01000032.1:100396-100529 GCA_002449145.1 Christensenella sp. UBA6880
CGTGTCTTTTTGTCTACGAAGCGGCTCGACCGAAACAGACACTGACGCGATTGACTTGCGTAACAATCGCTATTCTGCCGCGAGCATTTCCGAAGGCAAGGCTCGCGGCTTACAAGTCTCGCCACTCCGACCA
>DKCG01000032.1:100579-105081 GCA_002449145.1 Christensenella sp. UBA6880
CGTGTCTTTTTGTCTACGAAGTGGTTAGACTGAAACAATAAACCACGGATGCGAGAAAAACACATTTGTCACAAAAATTTTGCGAATTTCATACATAATTTTTTGGCGAAACAAAAAAATTTTCAAGCGCAAACAAATAATGATTTTATAGGACAAACGTATCGCAAAATGTCGGTTTTTGAAAAAAATTAATTTTTATGTCGAAAAATTGTATAAAATTTATTGACCTTGTTGTTTGCTAGTGCTAAATTTTCAAATAGTATAAAAGTTTCACATAATTTAAAACGACAGGGGGATTATTATGAGAAATTCAGGCTCTGCCGTCTTTGGACGGCTTTTTTTATTTGCTTTTGCGGCAATTATTATCGGTCTGAGTGTTGTGAGCTTTAGCGGCTGCGGTAGCCTCGAAAATGACGATTCGAGTCAGCCAAGTGAGTATTTTATTACTTTTGTTTTGAATAACGGCGAAGATAACGTCGTATGGCGCAAAGGCAACGATTTGCCAACGCCAACCAAGGTAGATTGCGAGTTCTTGCACTGGTGCAAAGACGAAGAACTCACCCTTAAAGCCGATTTGGATTTTGAAAATTTAATTCTCGAACAAAACTTAACTTTATATGCAAAATGGAAAGAGTTTATAGACCTCGAAGGCGTGGTTTTTGCTGACGTCACTTGTGTTTACGACGGTGAAGCGCATTCCGTAAAAGTGGACGAATCGACCTTGCCCGACGGTGCGACGGTCACGTACGAGGGCGAAAATTCTTTTGTCAACGCAGGCGAATACGTCGTTACCGCAACGGTGAAAGCGGACGGCTATAAGGATCTTGTAGTAAGCGCGACTTTGAAAATCGCGAAAGCGAAACTTGTCGGAATCACGTTCCCGAAAGGAGAAGTTGAGTGGGACGGAAACAAGCATAGTGTATTTATAAATTATGCGAGCGGCGAATTGCCGAGCGAAGTCAAAGTCACCTATGACGGAAACGGACAAGCGGAAGTCGGCAACCACACGGTTACGGCAAAATTCGAGGTGAGCGACAATTACGAGCCTATAGCGGATATGACGACGTTGCTCGTCATAAAAGAAAAATATTTTAACGTCACTTTCGACGACGGAATTTCAGACAAAATCATACTCAAAGTTGCGCACGGTCAAACGCTTACGGACATTCCGAATCCTACGCCAAAAGACGGATATTCTGCGCGTTGGAACATCGAAAATTTTGAGAACGTCCTTGCCGACGTCAATGTTAAAGCGATTTATACGCCGATAGAATACACTATTTCTTTCATATCGGACGATAGCGTCGTGGCGACGAAGAAGTATAACGTGGAAAAGTCCGTCGATTTCGACAATATTTCAAAACAGCATTACGTTTTCAAAGGTTGGTACGACAACGAAAACTGTTCGGGCGAGAGCGTAACGAAACTTCCTGTCGGCAATTTCGGCGATAAAAGGTTTTATGCGAAGTGGTCAGCCATCGAGTATTTCGTGACCTATCACGTTTACGGCGGCACGAACGCCGAATCGAATACGAATTGCGAGGGAAGATACAAATATACCGTCGAAAGCGATTCGCTGTTGCTCGGCGCACCGCTAAAATCAAACTATACGTTCGGCGGTTGGTACGTGAATGAGAATTTCGAGGGCGAACCCGTTGCGATGATAGTTAAGGGCGCAAGCGGAAACATCGACTTGTACGCAAAATGGATTGCGTGCGAGTATAGCATAACGTACGACTATCGCGACGGCGAAAGTTGCGACAATCCGCTGACTTACACTGTGGAATCCGAGGACATTGCTCTTTCCGCTTCGCGCAAATTCGGTTACGATTTCGTCGGCTGGTTTGACGGCGCGGGCAACAAAATCGAAGTTATAAGAAAAGGCAGCAGCGGCAATCTGACTCTGTACGCCGAGTGGTCGGCTATTGAATTTTCCGTCATTCTAAACGGTGCAAACGGCAGTTATTCGACAACTTTGACATATACTGTCGAAAACGAATCCGTGACTTTGCCGAAAATTACGAGAACGGGTTATACGCTTGCGGGTTGGTTTGACGAGGACGGAAATAAATACGAAACCGTGTCGGGTTCTGCGCAAAAGAATATCTCGCTCACGGCAACGTGGAACGCCGTTTCGTATGCGATAACCTACGAATACGACGGCGGCTCGCAAGTCGACAATCCGACTTCCTATACGATAGAGGACGAAATCGTTTTTATTGCTTCCGAAAAAGACGGCTACGTTTTCGACGGTTGGTTTAACGGTGAAAACAAGGTGGAAAAGATAGAAAAGGGAAGTTACGGCGACGTTACGCTAACCGCACATTGGACGAAACGCATTATAAAATCTGATTTTGTCATCGTAAACGGTGTTCTAATCGGGTATACGGGTGCAAATTCGTCAATTACCGTTCCTTCGAGCGAGGCAGGGCAGACGGTGACTTCGGTTGCGGCAACCGCATTCGACTCGGTGCGCGCGTCGGTCACGCAAATAGTCATAGAGGAAGGCGTGCAAAGCATTGAAAGAGGCGCGTTTGACAGAATGACGAATCTCAAAACTCTCTCTATACCGTCCACGATTTCGACGTTGCACAGAGGTATGCTCAAAGATTGCGCTTCGCTTGAAAATTTGACGATTCCGTTTGCCTCGTTCGTCACCGAGCAAAGCATCAACGACGTTGCGACGGACGAAAACGCCGCACTTTTTGCAACGCCATACGAAGACACGAGTTCGCAATGTTATGCACTCGGTTTTACATATCTGTTCGGCAGACCGGCAAACGAGGATTTGCTGTCGAAATATACGAACGTAAACGGATATTACAAAGATGCCGTTAACAATGCGGTGTCGCAAATAAATTCCGCAATCGATTCTTGGATTCCTAATTCGCTCAAATACTTGACAGTACTCGGCGGCAGTATTTTGAAGAAAGGCTTTGCCAATATCAAATCGTTGCAATACGTCGTTTTGAAAAACGTATCCGTCATCGAACAGCAAGCGTTTATAAAATGCAGCGGACTTAAAGAAGTGAAAATAGAAAGCGAAAAAACGGCTTTTGGCAGTGCGGTGTTTTCAGACTGCTCGTATATGACGATATACGTCGAATCTCAAGCGCAAAAGAAAGCGTTAGATACGCAAATAGAATCGCTTGATAGCGTTGAATGCAAGGTTGCTTCAAATTGACATTTGTGCTATTATACCTGTGAGGTGACGTATGAACGCATTGACACTTGTACATAACGCAATAAAAGCATATTTGCCAAAGGGCGGCGTTGCGATAGACGCAACGGCGGGGCGCGGCTACGATACCGCGTTTTTGTGCGAACTCGCGGGCGAAAACGGCTCGGTTACGGCTTTCGACGTGCAAAAAGACGCAATAGACAGCACTCGCGATTTGCTCGAAAGCAAGGGACTTTCGGCGCGTTTGATTCTCGATTCTCACGCGAATATGGCAAATTATTTTGAAAAAGAAAGCGTGGATTGCATAGTGTTCAATCTCGGGTATCTGCCAAAGGGCGATCACCGCGTTTTCACCCACTTTGAATCCACGAAACAAGCCGTCGAGAGCGGACTCGAATTGCTCAAAAGAGGCGGACTTATGACGGTGAGCGTGTATTACGGCGGCGACAGCGGATACGAGGAAAAGGACGCGCTCCTGCCGTGGCTCAAAACGCTCGACGACGAAAAATATCAGGTTCTGGCGACGTTCTTCTACAACTGGAAAAAAGATCCGCCCATCCCGTTTTTTATAATCAAAAATTGAAAATACTCGATTAGAATATCGAAAACCATTGCAATTTTGCAAAAATACGCTTGCTTGAAAAGAGGATAATATGAACGATACCCACAAGAAATACAACGTGCTTTTCGTTTGCTCGTCAAACGTGTGCCGAAGCCCTTATTGCGAGTTTATGCTCAGACGAATGATTGAAAACGACGAGGATTTGAAAGGCAGAGTGGAAGTGCACTCGTCCGCCGTGTTCAACAAGAGCAAAAGCATATTCCCCAAAGCCGTCAATATTCTCAAACGCGAAGGTTTCCCCGAAAGCGAGATTCTCGCGCACAAACCCTCTTTCAAAACCGACAAAGAGAGGTTTGAAAACGCCGACGTCATCATCGGAATGTCGCGTATGCACAAACTTTTGACCCCTCGCAAGTATCGCTCGAAGTATATTACGCTTTCCGAAGCCGCCACCGGCAAGTATTCCCCCGTCCCCGATCCGTTTTTGGCTACGTCGCAAGCAGAGTATGACAAGACTATGAGTGTATTAAAAAATTATGTTGAGCAATATTTTATTAGATTAAAATCTGCACTCAATCGAAGACGGAACGCGAGCCGCAACGGCGGCGAGAAAGCGAACGCCGAGCTTGACGGATAGTACAAGCGACTGCGCCGTTTGGGTGCGTAGCTGGCGCACAAAGCGCAGTGGCATAAGTAGAGAAATGCCCCTATCTATGCGAGTGCTGAGTGTTGCCCCACGCGAAGCGGACGCCGTGGGTT
>DKCG01000032.1:105145-107288 GCA_002449145.1 Christensenella sp. UBA6880
GGGAAACACGTGAGGAAGGGGAAAATTTTAATTCAAGATTCACGCGCTACACCATTGTAGAGAAAGAACTAAACACGTTGAGAAATGGGGAAGTTTTAATTCAAAATTCGACAACAAAAACAAGTTTTTGTACAATTAAAATTCAGGTGTCGATTATCAAAAAAAATATTTAGAAAAATTTAAGGTTGGGCACGCTTTTGGGGATTGACTTATATAACCGCTTTATATTAATATTA
Source organism: Christensenella sp. UBA6880 (assembly GCA_002449145.1). Taxonomy (GTDB): domain Bacteria; phylum Bacillota; class Clostridia; order Christensenellales; family CAG-917; genus CAG-475. Next base: position 105,382 of record DKCG01000032.1, read on the forward strand.
TTGCAAATCAAACAGATTGTATCGCAATGCTCGCAGTCGCAAACCGTTTGCGAGATGTGCAAAATCTTATATTGTTGTAGCAAAAAAACGATTGACCATTCACGTTTGCAATCGAGATTTCATATCAAGGATTGTATTTTTTTAGGGTGAGAAGATGAGAAAATTTGTATGTGTTTCGCTTATAGTCGTGTTGCTTCTGACAAGCGCGGTGCTTTTCGTTGCTTGCAACAAAGAGGAAGAAGTTGCGTCTACCGGCGAATTTTTGAAAGACGTGGCAAACGTTGCGACGAGACCGAGCGATTTTGATTCGCTTTTCGACGCCGCCGCAAAATCCGCTATAGAAAAGGGCGTTGCCGAAAGCGCAAAAGCGGACGACGACGAAACTAAAGACCAAGACGCAATCAAAGACGCCGTTATGCTTCTTTACAATACGGCAAACAATTCCCGACTCAACAACGAACATCAGAAAAAAGGCGTATCGCTTATGGTTCAACGCTCGCTCGGCGGAAACGAACAGGGCAGAGTGTATATGAACGGTTTTACCTTGCAAAGCGGCGGAAAATGGTACTATCAACTCGCTTCGCAAGCGGCAAAGGGCGACGTTGCGGGTTTTGAAACAATCGCAAAAATTATGAGCCCTATCGCGGGCAATTTGCAAGTTGCATACACGCTTGACAGTCAAAAATACAATTACGCTTACATTATGGGTACTGCAACCCAAATGGATTGCACTTCCAACGTATTCCCGTATGCAAGTTTCATCATCCCCAAGGGCGACGAACCCAAAGAGTACGAGAGTTTCGACGCGTACAAGGCGGAAAGAAACTGCCGTGACGGTCAACTCGAACTCAACAATATGCGTATCTATCGCGAATTGCTCAAGGATTGCCAAATTTCCTACGATTCCGCAAAAGGTTGCTATTCCGTTACGTTCGCAATCGACTGCGAAAACGGCGATGAGGAACTTCTCAAAGACTTCCAAGCCAACTCTCGCCTCGACCTCGACATCGGCGTAAAATCCTTTACGATTAACAATACGATAAGCGGTTGGCGAGCCGAACTCGAAGTGTGGGACAACGGCTACGTCAGAGCGTTCCGCTCGTACGAGGACTGGGCAATGATCGTCAAAGTCATCGGTATGAACGTCCCCGTCGAATCTCACCCCTCAAACGAGTTCGTCTACGTCTGGAACACCGACGAAATCGTGAAAATCATCTCGCAGGACACCCGTCTCGAAACGACGCTTCGTTCCAACACTCTCGCACAAGACAGCGTGAAAGTCGAAAAGTGCATCGATTACTATGCAAACATTGCTCAAAACAACAGCGAATTTGTCTTTGACTGGTTTACGTTCAGTCTTGCGCTTGCAGGCAGTGTCGTCGGCGCAATCATTATAGTTGCAATCGTCCTCGCCATTCTTTTCAAGAAAGGCAAACTTCCCAAACTTCAAGCGGCAATCGAACGCGACAAAGCGCGTCGTAAGGCTATCAAGGCGCAGGATATTGAGGATAAGGCTGAGAAGAAAGAACTTAAAGAAGAGAAAAAACAGCGCTAAATCGCGCCTAACTTTGGACGCGATTGACATGCGTAGCAATCGCTATTCCGTCACTTCGTTCCTTACAGAGGCACTCGTTCGTCAACTCATTTACGATTAGTAAATTAGGGTTGTCGTCCGAGTGCCTCTTTCTCGTTATGCATCGATTTATCGCAGTTTTTTAGCGTGTTCGAAGACGAGAAGAAACCGCCGTCCGCGAACTTGCAGAGCGGACTTATTAACGAACACTTATTCGAAGTTTACTTATAAACGGTATGTGCCTATTCGTAGACGGAACGCGAGCCGCAAGGCGGCGAGAAAAGCGAACGCCGAGCTTGACGGATAGTACAAGCGACTGCGCCGTTTGGGTGCG
>DKCG01000032.1:107311-115616 GCA_002449145.1 Christensenella sp. UBA6880
AAAGCGCAGTGGCATAATGAGGGAAATGCCCCTATCTATGCGAGCGCTGAGTGTTGCCCCACGCGAAGCGGACGCCGTGGGTTCCCTCAAATATATGCAGAGGGGGAACGGCGGTAGGGGAAACACCTGAGGAAGGGGGGAAGCTTTAATTTCAAGTATTTTGTAGAGAAATAACAAATCCTTGACAACCTTCGATACAAACTATAAAATAATATAGTGCTGTCTTTTATTTGTATATCTTTTATATATTTAATCGATAGGCTTAAAATCTTTAATCTAAAAGGGTAGATTATGAAAAAACGTATCATTGCAAGCGTGCTTGCGCTCACGTTGATTGCAACTTGCGTGTTCACTCTTGCGGCGTGCAACAAAGGCGACGATCAGGACGTTCCCACGTCGTTTGAAATGCCTGTGGGCGCACGTCCCGATTATTCGGTTCTCGAATCCTTTGCGGCAAACAAGGCTATCATCGATAAAGGCGTTGCCGAAAGCGCGAAAGCGGACGACGACGAAACCAAAGACCAAGACGCAATCAAACAAGCGGTTATGGCTCTTTACACGTCCGCAAACGAAAGCAGAATAAACACTCCGTTGTCGCTTGTGGTGCAAGAGAGCGACGCGGGCATCGAGATGGCAAAGGTCATTATGCATTCGTTCAATCTTCGCAACGGCGACAAGTGGTACTATCAACTTGCAACGAGCGTACAACCTGCATCCGACGATCCGCTGTATAAGGTTATGGCGGCGGCAGCGGCGGCGTTTGCGGGGTATTTGAAAGTTGCATACACCAACGGCGACGGCAACTACTGGTTCTTTGCAGGCAAGGGCGCGGCGTATTCGTGCGATTGCTCCGTTCCGACCTTCCCGTATGCGAAATTCGAGATTCAGGAAAAGGACCATCCGTTCGAGAGTCCGCTCACGCTTGACGAGTTCAACAACAAAGTTCACGTTTTGAGCAACTCTATTCACGAAATCAACAATATGGACTTCTGCGCCGAAATCATCGCCGACAACGCTACGATAAAACTCGAAAACGGTCTCTATACGGTTGATTTTGCAATAGATATGGATTCGGACACCGAACTCCTCGAAAAGTGGTTTGCAAAGCCGCAAGAGGATATGAAAGAGGGGGGGCAAAAGATCAACTACTACAATTCCTACACGGCAACCCTTCAAATGTGGGACAACGGCTACGCAAAGTATTTTGAATCCCACGCCGACAGAAACGCAGGTACGGCAAGCGGCAAGCCCGTCGACAAATATAGTTACATATGGACGGAAGACGAAATCCTTAAACTCGTCGGACAAGACGTCGAGATTAAAGAAAAAGACAAGCATTCTCGCATAGAAACCGTCGATCAATACATCGAGGTGTATAGCAATCCCGACTACGTGAACACCATTCAACTCGGATTTTTCGACATTCTCGGAATCGTAGTTGGCTGCATTGCCGCAGTGATAATCGTTATCGTCGTGACTATCGAAGTGCTCGTCAAGAAAGGCAAACTTCCCAAACTCGCCGCAAAGCGTGAAAAAGTAAAACAAAAACGTCTTGCAAAGAAAGCGGCAAAGGAAGAAAAGAAAATCGCATTGATTAACAATAAAAATGTCGAAAACGCAAACGCCGAAAATACGGAATCTAAAAATGCAGAATCCGAAAGCGCTCAAAACGCGGACGAAGAATAAACGAATTTAATAAAGCCCCCATCTCGCAATGTCGAGATGGGGGGGGGTTTTTTTCTACAAGAGTGAACGGACGTGAACTCTAAATAACACATCACCCCTTCCCTTCGGGCTTTGGACTTCGGCGTTTGCAAGGCAATCCGCCTCGTTCGCTTTGGCTACAACACATTCACCGAATGTGTTGTTTAACGCGTCGCGCCCATATTGCTCAAACTTGCGTCATTTCTCTACAAAAATATACGTCGTTCGCAAGAGGGGGCAGGACGCGATTGACTTCGTAACAATCGCTATTCCGTCACTGCGTTCCTTACGGCACTCACATAGAAAAGTATCGTCCCCTCATTATGCCACTGCGCTTTGTGCGCCAGGCAGTGGCCAACGGACGGCGCAGTCGCTTGTACTGCCCCGTCAAGTTCGGCGCTCGCTTTTCGAGCCGCCGTTGCGGCTCGCGTTACGTCTGCGAAGAAATTCATACGATTAATTAAAATTTTGGGTCTTTTATTCTTTGAATATATGTAGTATAATATCAATACAAAAAATTTGCGTGCGCTTGCGCGCGGGAGGCATATATGAGAATGTACGACATTATTCGCAAAAAACGCGACGGCGGCGAACTTTCCAAAGAAGAAATCAACTTCTTTATTGACGGATACGTCAAGGGCGAAATCCCCGACTATCAGGCTTCGGCGTTGCTTATGGCGATTTTCTTTAACGGTATGAACTTTGACGAAACGGTTGCGCTCACTTTTGCAGTGCGCGATTCGGGTCAACGTCTGGATTTTTCGTCAATAAACGGCATAAGAGTGGACAAGCACTCGACGGGCGGCGTGGGCGACAAAACAAGCCTTGTAGTTGCGCCTTTGGTTGCTTCGCTCGGCGTGAAAGTGGCGAAGATGAGCGGCAGAGGATTGGGGCATACGGGCGGCACGATTGACAAACTCGAATCCATACCCGGTTTCAGAACAGACCTTTCCGAAGAAGAATTTTTGAAAAACGTCAACGAAATCGGCGTTTGCATAGTGGGGCAAAACAAGGACCTCGCGCCTGCGGACAAAAAGTTGTACGCACTTCGCGACGTTACGGCGACGGTTGACAGTTTGCCGCTCGTTGTGTCGAGCATTATGGGCAAAAAACTCGCAGCCGACGACGATTGCATAGTGCTTGACGTAAAGACGGGAAGCGGCGCGTTCACAAAAACCATAGAAGAAAGCAGAAAACTTGCAAAAACTATGGTTGAAATAGGCAAACAAGCGGGCAAAAAAATGCTTGCGCTTATCACGGATATGGACAGACCTCTCGGCGACGCAATCGGCAACACGCTCGAAGTCAAGGAAGCAATCGACACTTTGAACGGTCGCGGCCCAGAGGATTTCACCGAAATTTGCGTGATTTTGGCAACGAATATGCTCTACCTTGCAGGAAAGGGCAGCGTTGAGGAATGTGAAAAAATGGTCAAGGGCGCACTCGCAGACGGCAGCGCGCTCGAAACGTTCAAGAAGATGGTCAAGGCACAGGGCGGCGACGTCGAGTGTATCGAAAATCCCGACAAGTTTGCAAAAGCACCTGACGTTATGAGCGTAAAGGCGAAAAAGAGCGGATATATTCAACGCGTGGACACCGAGGGTTACGGCATATCCAGCCTTCTTCTCGGCGCAGGCAGAAACACCAAAGAGGAAAGCATAGACTTTTCGGCAGGTATCGTCCTCAAAAAGAAAACGGGCGATTACGTCAACGAGGGCGACGAGATTGCGGTTATGCACACTTCCGAAGAAAAGAGATTCGCACCCGCGCTTGAAAAGTTCTACGCTTCCACGATAATAGGAGACGAAGAACCGCAAAAACGACCCATAGTGCTTGACAGAGTGGAATAAGAGCATAAATCGCAAAACTCAAAGGACGAAAAAGTCAAAATTACGAAAGGATATACAAATGGCAAAATTATATTTCAAATTCGGCGCAATGGGTTGCTCAAAGACGGCGCAGGCACTCATCACCAAGTTCAACTACGAAGAAAGAGGGATGAAAGTCGTGCTTGTCAAGCCCATCGTGGACACTCGCGACGGCGTGACGATAACCCGCTCTCGCATAGGACTTTCGGCAGAGGCAATCGCCGTTGCGCAAAACGAGGACTTGTATCAACTCTACAAGGACAAATTCAGCGGATACAACGTCATCATCGTTGACGAGTGTCAGTTCCTCACCCCCGAACAAGTCGACCAACTGGGGCAAATCGTCATAGATTACAACATACCCGTGCTGTGCTTCGGGCTTGCGACCGATTTTACGACGCATATGTTCCCGGGGAGCAAACGCCTTTTCGAGATAGCAGAGTCGATAAGCGAGATAAAATCCGTGTGCAAGTGCGGCGCGAAAGCAACTGTCAACGCGCGTATGGACGACAACGGCAACATCGTTTTCAAGGGCGAACAAGTATGCCTCGGCGGAAACGACCGCTACGTCGCTATGTGCAGAAAGTGCTGGCTCAAAAAGAAAGCCGAACAAGAAGCGAAAGGCTTGTATCTGTGAGGTGAGTATGGAAAGCATAGTTATCGGCATATGCGGCGGCACGGGAAGCGGCAAAACCACTCTTGCGAGCAGAATCAACAAGGCGTTCGGCTCGGACGCGGTTATGCTCAGTATGGATTCCTACTACAAGTCGAACAGGGATATTCCGTTTGAGGAAAGAGTGAAGATAAACTACGATCACCCCGATTCGTTCGACACCGATTTGCTCGTCGAGCATCTCACAAAACTGAAAAACGGCGAAACGATATACCATCCCGTGTACGACTTCACGCAGTATATGCGCACGGACGAGGTTGCCGAAACGAAAAGCGCGAAGGTCATTATCCTCGAAGGACTTTTGAACTTCTACAACAGCGACCTTTTGAAACTTCAGGACATCAAAATATTCGTCGACACCGACGCTGACGTGCGAATACTGAGGCGTATTCTGCGCGACGTGAAAGAAAGGGGCAGAAGCCTCGAATCCGTCGTGAATCAGTATCTTGCCACGGTCAAGCCGATGTACGAGCATTTCATTGAACCGACCAAACGATTTGCCGACATAATCGTACCCGAGGGCGGTTACAACGAAGTTGCGTACGAGATGATTGTCAACGCCATACTTCACAGAATCGCAAGCGACGAGCAAAAAGACGCCTAACCGCAAAAGCGGCGCGCGTATATAAACGAAAAATAAAAGAATAAATTTGAGGTAAAATATATGGAAATCAAAGAAATTTTGAGCAAATGCGACCACACCTTGCTTGCGCAAACGGCAACTTGGGATGAAATCAAAGCGATTTGCGACGACGGTATCAAGTATCAAACGGCGTCGGTATGCATTCCGCCTTGCTACGTCAAACAGGCAAGCGAGTACGCAAACGGCAGAGTGAAGATTTGCACGGTCATCGGATTCCCCAACGGCTACAACACCACCGCCGTCAAGGAATTTGAAACCAAAGACGCAATTGCAAACGGCGCGGACGAAATCGATATGGTCATCAATATCGGTGAACTCAAGGCGGGCAACTACGATTACGTCGAAAACGAAATCAGAACTCTCAAAAACGCATGCGGCGAGAAGATTCTCAAAGTCATCATCGAAACTTGCCTTCTCACCGACGAAGAAAAAGTCAAGATGTGCGAACTCGTCACGAAAGCGGGCGCTGACTTTATCAAGACCTCTACGGGATTCTCGAAAGCAGGCGCAACCTTTGCCGACATCGAACTTTTTGCAAAGCACGTCGGAAAGAACGTCAGAATGAAAGCCGCAGGCGGCATTTCCTCAATCGAGGACGCGGAAAAATTCATCGAACTCGGCGCGTCGAGACTCGGCACGAGCAGAATCGTCAAAATCGTCAAAAAGCAAGAAAGCGAAGGCGAGTATTGATTGAATATGTTTGAATTTGCGCATATGTAAATATGCAAAGGCGGCGGAAACGGATTATGCCGATTTGCCGCATATATACACGAGCGCATACTTAAATGCGTTCGCAAAATAACGTAAAAAGGAAGTATCATTATGCCAGTTCCAACCCCACATATCACAGCAAAACTCGGCGATTTTGCCGACACCGTCTTAATGCCGGGCGACCCCCTTCGCTCGAAGTTCATTGCGGAAAACTTCCTTGAAAACGCCGTCTTGGTCAACAACGTCAGAGGCGTAAACGGCTATACCGGCTATTACAAGGGCAAACGCGTTTCCGTTATGGCGTCAGGTATGGGTCAACCCGCAATCGGCATTTATTCGTACGAACTTTTCAACTTCTACGACGTGAAAAACATCATTCGTATCGGTTCGTGCGGCTCGTTCGACAAGGATTTGCACGCGCGCGACATCATCATCGCAATGGGCGCTTGCACCAACGGCAATTATGCTATGCAATACAATCTTCCGGGTACGTTCTGTCCGATTGCCGACTTCGACCTCGTACGCAGAGCGGCTGAACTTTGCGAAAAAGCGGGCGTAAACTACAAGGTGGGCAACATCTTCTCGTCGGACACGTTCTACGACGACGCAAACAGCGGTATGCAATGGGCAAAAATGGGTGTTCTCGGCGTTGAAATGGAATCCGCCGCGCTCTACTGCAATGCGGCGCGCGCAGGCAAAAAAGCGTTGTGTATCTGCACCGTAAGCGACAGTTTTATCTATCCCGAAGAAAACACGACCGCAGAAGAAAGACAAAATTCGTTCACGAAAATGATGGAAATCGCGCTCGAACTCGCATAAAATGCAAGCGTGGGCAGATTTTTATAATGCGAAATCGCAATAATAAGCATAGGCTTTAATGCGAATATCAAAAACGAAGGTTATTGCTCAATATAAGTTGCAATAACGACAATATCTAATATCGAAATTGGAAATCGTAAGGTGAAAATATGAGTAAAAGAGTTTTTATCATCGTGCTTGACAGTTGCGGTTGCGGCGAAATGCCAGACGCGTATCTTTGGCACGACGAGGGTAGCAACACTCTCGGCGCAATCCGTAAAGACGAGCATTTTCATTGTCCCAACCTCATAAATTTGGGTCTTTTCAACATCGACACCGTAGGCGGCGGCATAGCCAATCCGAAGGGAAGTTACGCTCGCCTCAAAGAAACGTCTATGGGCAAGGACACCACGATAGGGCACTGGGAAATCGCTGGCATAATCTCGCCAAAGCCGCTTCCGACCTATCCGAACGGATTCCCCGAAGACGTTATAGCGGAATTTGAAAAACGCACGGGCAGAAAAGTGCTTTGCAACAAGCCGTATTCGGGCACGGAAGTCATCAAGGACTACGGCGAAGAACACATCAAAACGGGCGCGCTCATCGTGTACACGTCGGCGGACAGCGTGTTCCAAATCGCCGCGCACGAGGACGTCGTTCCCGTTCCCGAACTCTACAAATACTGCGAAATCGCGCGTGAAATGCTGCAAGGCGAGCATTGCGTGGGCAGAGTTATAGCGCGTCCGTTCACGGGCGAATATCCCTTTACTCGCACGGCAAACAGACACGATTATTCGCTCATTCCGCCGCATACGACTATGCTCGATTGCTTGAAAGACGCGGGGCTTGCCACAATATCCGTCGGCAAAATCTACGACATATTCGCGGGCAAGAGCGTGAGCGAATCCAACCGTACAACGAGCAATACGCACGGTATGCAAGTCACTCTCGACATTCAAAAACGCGACTTCGAGGGACTTTGCTTCGTCAACCTCGTGGACTTCGATATGAAGTACGGACATCGCAACGACATTGCGGGCTATGCAAACGCTATGAGTGAATTTGACGTGCAACTTGGCGAGTTTTTGCCGAATATGCGCGACGAAGATATATTGATTATCACCGCCGACCACGGTTGCGACCCTTCTACGCCGTCAACAGACCACTCGCGCGAGTACGTCCCGATGATAGTTTGCGGAAAGCACGTCAAAGAGGGCGTAAATCTCGGTACGAGAAGCACTTTTGCCGACATCAGCGCAACGGTTCTCGACTATCTCGGCGTTGACAAAAAGGACACGGCAGGCAACAGTTTCCTTGCCGACGTAATAAAGTAAAAAGGAATGTGACGACTATGCTCGACTACAAACGCCTAATGGAAAAAGCCAACGATATGCGCAAGATGTCCTACGTTCCGTACTCGCATTTCAGAGTAGGGGCGGTTCTCGTCGGAAAAAGCGGAAAGGAATACACGGGTTGCAACTTTGACAACGCCGCATTTTCGCCCACCGTTTGCGCAGAGCGCACCGCATTTGCAAAAGCGATAAGCGAGGGCGAAAGAGAGTTTCAATGTATTGCGATCGTAGGCGGCAAAGAGGGAGAAATTTCGCCTATGTGCACGCCGTGCGGCGTATGCAGACAAGTTATGTCCGAATTTTGCGACGGCAATTTCGAGGTCGTACTCGGCACGCCCGACAAGTTCAAAGTGTTCAAGTTCGACGAGGTTATGCCGCTCAGATTTACGGGCGAAGAACTGTGAAAAATTAATAATTAATAATTAATAATTAATAATTAATAATTTTGGGCGGACTCTGTCCGCACCTAAAAAAAATAGTATTATGCTTACGCTATGTACAAACGTAAAGACGCTCGCATCGGCGAGCGTCTTTCTTGTATTACAAAACCACCGGA
>DKCG01000015.1:0-459 GCA_002449145.1 Christensenella sp. UBA6880
AAAACAAAACCGAATCTTCCTTTTGTCATTCCAAGGGAACGAAGTGACCGTGGGAATCCAGCGTAGCGAAAGGTAAACAAAATGTGGGTTTACATATTGACAAATCATACAAACAGCGTTCTCTACACAGGCGTAACCAACGACATAATGCGAAGAACGTACGAACACCGCTCAAAATTTGTTGACGGCTTTGCAGAAAAATACAACGCTTACAAACTCGTTTATGTCGAAGAAACAAATTCAGCAGAAGAAGCAATAGCACGAGAAAAACAAATTAAAAGTTGGTCTCGAAAGAAAAAACTTGCTCTCATTGAAACTCTGAACCCAAATTGGGTTGACTTGGCAAAAGAATAATGCGGCTGTCGCCTTGATTGCCACGTCGCAATTTTATTGCTTCTCGCAATGACAAGCGGGAAAACAAAACCGAATCTTCCTTTTGTCATTCCGAGGGAACAAAGT
>DKCG01000015.1:516-23468 GCA_002449145.1 Christensenella sp. UBA6880
GCTGTCGCCTTGATTGCCACGTCGCAACATTCGTTGCTTCTCGCAATGACAAGCGGATAAAAACCAAATCTTCCATACGTCATTCCAAGGGAACGAAGTGACCGTGGGAATCCAGCGTAGCGGACATAAATCAAACGAAAAATCTTACACAACCAATTTGAGATTATATTCTCGCATATTGTAAAAAACAACGCTTTATATGCACGTTTTGCACACATAAAGCGTTGTTTTTGTCATTTCGTAGCAAATTTCGTTGATTGATATTTTAGATATTCCACAACCCGCACACAGTGCGGATATCATCCGAACGAAGCGAGGATTTCAACCGAGCAGCGCGAGGATATCATCCACGCAGTGGATATCATTGTATTAGCGGCACTGCGCAATATGCGCAATCACTTTTCGTCCTCGTTTTCCGTCTTTTCGTCGGCGGTTTCTTCGTCCGAAACGACGTCGTTTTCGGGTTGCGAAACGGGTTTGTCTTTGAGGACGAGTTGCGTTTTCGGGCGTATCTTTTCAAGGCGCGCGGCGTACAGTGCAAGCACCGCGATAAGCGTTGAAGCAACCGCTTGCAACACGTTCTTCGGCAAGGACGTCAACGCCGATTCGGGCGTGCCGTACATAAACGCTTTGCAGATGTAGTACCCCACCGCCATAAGCATCGTGCAGACTATGCAAGTTATCGTCGCAAAGGTTATTTTGAGCGCGACGTCGCGCTTTGTCGGGTTCTCTTTTTTGTCAAACCACTTGTAAATTAGCGTAAACGCAACGCCCGCAAGCAAGCCCTCGATTGCCTTTATGACGAGCGTGTAAAGCATCGTCACGGGATAGGTCGTAAGGTCTGCGAGGAACGCGCCCAATCCACCCGCTATCATCGCCGTGAGAGGATTGAACAGTGCGGCGGCAATCAATATTGCGCTGTCGCCGATGTTGAAATTCGCAACCGGCGTGGATACGCCGATGAGCGTTGCGACGTACACGATTGCGGTCATCATCCCCGTGTATGCAATGAATTTGATTGTAAATTTTCCGTTTTTCTTCATAAAAAAATCTCCGTTTTTACGGAGAAGGAACGAGCAGACTTTTTGTCTGCACGCTATTCCTTCCCAGTCTGACTTTACAGGCGGTTGCGGAATCTCACCGCATCGGCTGTTGGGACTGTTGGACTTGTCCGTTCAAAGACGGCATCACCACCGGTTTCGAATGAGCAAATAACTCACTCATAGATACTGTTTCCGCCGCTATCAATAGCAACCACACACGGAAAATCCCGCACCTCGAACTCGTGTACCGCTTCCGTGCCGAGATCGTCGTATGCTAGCACTCTTGAATTTTCGATTTTGCTTGCGTAGAGCGCACCCGCGCCGCCGATTGCCGCAAGATACACTCCGCCGTTGCGTTTTATGGCGGCGTACACGTCGGAATTTCTGTCGCCCTTGCCTATCGTCGCCACAACGCCCTCGTCGTACAACAAAGGCGCGTATGCGTCCATACGCATAGACGTGGTCGGTCCTGCCGAAAGCACTTTGCCGTCCTTTTCGCAAGGTCCGACGTAATATATCGCTTGCCCTTTTATGTCAATCGGCAAACTCTGTCCGTTGCGGATTGCCTCGCAAATGCGCTTGTGCGCGGCGTCTCTGCCCGTGAGCAGTTTTCCCGTTATATACACGACGTCGCCGACTTTCAATTTTGCGACTTGCGATTTGTCAAGAGGCGTTTTCAATCTGTATTCCATGCTTCCCTCACAGCACCGCGCTCGATTTGCGCATTGCGTTGCATTGCACGTTCACGGCAACGGGCAAGGCGGCGATATGCGTCGGATATTTTCCAATATGCACGGCAAGCGCGGTCGTTTTCCCGCCGAAGCCTTGCGCGCCTATCGAAAGAGCGTTTATGCGTTCCAAAAGTTCCTTTTCCATACTCGCAAGGGTTTCGTCGTCGCTCGGCTCGCCCACCTCGCGCAAAAGTTGCTCTTTTGCAACCGACATAGCCTTTTCCGCCGTACCGCCTATGCCAACGCCGACGATTATGGGCGGACAAGGATTCGCCCCCGCCTCTTTGACCGCTTGCACGACGCAGTCCTTTATGCCCTCGACGCCTTGCGAGGGTTTGAGCATAAACAAGCGCGACATATTTTCGCTTCCGAATCCCTTTGGCAAAAAGGTTATTTCCAGTTTGTCGCCGAGCGCAAGTTCGATATGCACGATTGCGGGCGTGTTGTCCTTTGTGTTCTTTCTCGAGATAGGGTCGAGCACGCTCGCGCGGTAGCCGTTTTTCGCATACCCCGCGCGCACGCCGTCGTCGATTGCGTCTTGAAGCAAGCCGCCCTCGATATGCACGTCTTGTCCGAGTCTGACGAAAAACACCGCCATACCCGTGTCTTGACAGACGGCAAGCCCTTTCGCTTTTGCAAGCGCCGCGTTTTCAAGAAGCATACCTATCGCTGTTTTGGCGTTTTGGTCGGTTTCTTTTTCAAATGCGCTTTCCATCGCCGCTACGCACGAGGGCGTTATTTCGCTGCACGCCGTCACGAGCGATTCGACGGCGCTTTCGATTTGATTGTACGTTATCGTTTTCATATCCCGATTATACCTTAATTGATTTGCAAATACAAGGCATTTGATGTAAACTGTTGCTATCAAAACATACGGGGTTTTATATGAACTATTCCGAAGAATCGTTGAAGAAGCATTACGAGTGGAAAGGCAAACTCGAAGTCGTGTCGAGAGCAAAAGTGGAAAACAAGCAAGACTTGTCGCTTGCCTACACCCCCGGCGTTGCCGCCCCCTGCCTTGCGATAAAAGAGGACAAGGAACTTTCCTACTCGCTCACGAGGCGTTGGAACACCGTTGCCGTCGTCACGGACGGAAGCGCGGTTTTGGGGCTCGGGAACATAGGCCCTGAAGCAGGTATGCCCGTTATGGAAGGCAAGTGCGTTTTGTTTCACGAATTTGCGGGAATCGACGCAATCCCCATCTGCATAAAATCGCAAGACGTTGACGAAATCGTATCGACGGTTTACAACATAAGCGCAAGTTTCGGCGGAATAAATCTCGAAGACATATCCGCACCCCGTTGCTTCGAAATCGAGCGCAAACTCAAAGAACTTTGCGACGTTCCCGTCTTTCACGACGACCAGCACGGCACGGCAATAGTTCTTGCCGCTGCGCTCAAAAACGCACTTAAAGTGGTCAAAAAAGATATATCAACCGCCCGTTTGGTTATAAACGGCGCAGGAAGCGCAGGCATTGCCATTGCCGAATTTTTGCTTTCGCTCGGCGCAAAAGACCTCGTTGTCTGCGACAGACTCGGCATAATCGACGAGAGCGAAAGATTCAATTTCGCGCAAAACTCGCTTGCAAAACGCACGAATCCGAGAAACGTCAAAGGCACGCTGAAAGACGCCGTAAAAGGTGCGGACGCATTCATAGGCGTGAGCGCGAAAGACGTGCTTTCGCAAGATATGGTGCGCTCTATGAGCAAAGACCCGATCGTGTTTGCTATGGCAAATCCCAACCCTGAAATCGACCCTAAACTCGCACTCGAAGCGGGCGCGAGAATCGTCGCCACGGGCAGAAGCGATTTGCCCAACCAAATCAACAACGTGCTTGCGTTCCCCGGAATCTTCCGCGGCGCACTCGACGCGCGCGCGACGGATATAAACGAGGCAATGAAAATCGCCGCTTCCGAAGCACTCGCTTCCCTCGTCGAAAATCCGAGCGAAAACAACATCATTCCCGAGCCTTTCGACAAACGAGTTGTGGAAGCGGTTGCGACTGCGGTAAAGCAAGCCGCAATCGCAAGCGGCGTTGCGAAAATCAAATAAAATCACTGCTGATTTTCGATACTTTTACAACAAAATTACGGCAAAATCTGCGGAAAAATCCGCAGATTTTTTCATAAAACATATAGCAAAATTTGAATATTTTTGCGGCAATTATTCGGTTGTTATCATAAATTTTCTTCCGTAAAAATATGCTTTTAACGTGAAAAAAGCATTCAAAACAGCCGCATTATATGTCGGAACGGCAATCGGCGCGGGATTTTCTTCGGGTCGCGAAATTGCCTTGTTTTTCGGCGACGCTTCCCCTCTCAACGTTGCGATTTCTTCGATTTTTATGTCGCTTTTGTGCGCAATCTTTCTCATTGCGGGCAAAAAAGGTCTTATGCCGAAAGGCAAAATCGTCAATCTCGGCATTTTCTTTGCCGCAAGCGTATCGTTATGCGCAATGCTTGCAGGCGGCGATTACATAATGCAATCCATGACGGGCATACCGCTTGCGTTTGGGCTTGCGATGACTATTCTCGGCGGCGTGGTTGTCGTGCTTGGTATCGAAAAAATCCGATTGCTGAACAGCGTCATTGTGCCTCTCATCGTACTTTGTATCGCGCTCGTATTTTTCAAACTTCCCACCCCGTCGCACTCTTTGGCGTTTTCTATCTCAAAGCCTATTTTATACAGCGGACTCGACGTGCTTTTGGGCGGCGTCATAATTTCCGAAGAGGGCGAAAACCTAAGTTACAAAGAAATTTTTGCAAGTTGCCTTTTGATATGCGCGTTTCTGTTCGGAATGCTTTATATGTTGCAAACCGTGGTTTTATCCGACGCAAACGGCAGTTTAATGCCCACTCTTGCAGTTTCAGAGCGTTTGCACCTAAAATTTGCGTGCGGCGTTTTGATTGCGGGCGCAATCTTCACGACCCTCGTTTCGTCGCTGAAAATCGTGAGCGACAGAACGTCGCTGCTTTTCTCGCGCACAAAAAAACTTTCTGCTTTCGGCGACGAAAAACACAAGGCGTTCGTGGTGTTCTTCTGCCTTTTGATTGCCTATCCTTTGAGTTTCTTCGGCTTCGACAACATCGTCGATACGCTCTATCCCGTCAACAGCGTTTTGGGCGTAATTCTGTTTGCAATCGTCGTGATACGTTTGATTGTGGGCGCGATAATCGACGTCAAAAACATGAAGAAAAACGGCGTAAACCGTCGCGGCAAAGTCAAGAAAGAAAGGAAAACGAAAAGCACGCCGAAAAGCGTGCCTGCAACGTAGTGTTTTAATTGAACTTATTTGTGGCAATCTTCGTCGTCGCAATCGTGATGATGACAATGACATTCGTCTTCGCAATCGCAGTCATCGTCGTGGCAGTGACATTCGTCATCGTCGCAATCGCAGCCATCGTCTTGGCAATCGCAATCGTCGTCACATTCGTCGTCGTCACATTCGTCGCCGTGGGAATGTTCGTGATTTTGCTTGAAATAGTCCTCGAAAGGCGATTGTCTGCTTTCGTCGTCAACTTCGTCGAGTCCTTTGAGGAAGCGATAGAACGGGTCGTCTGAAAAATCCTGCTTCAAATCGAAGTCGCCGCCCAGTTCCTCAACGGCGTTGCGAAGTTCCATATACTCGTTGTAATTCGGTTCGTAATTTTCGCAGAAAGTTTTGAGCACCTCTATGCCCTGCTCGTCGCCGTACGCGCCAATAAGCCGTGCAAAAAGTGCGACGTCCTCGCCCTTGTAAAGATAACTCACAAGCCCCATAAAAATGGCTTTGTTGCCCTTGTATTCGGCAAGGATTTCCATAAGCATTTTGCCCGTTTCGCCGTCGAGTGTGTATATTTTGTCAATCATATCATCGAGAATCGGCTCGCAGTCTTCCAAAAGGTATTCGTACGCTTCGAGCCTTTGGTGATAGGGCAAATCCTCGTTCAAAAGAACGTCGAGTTTTTCGAGCATTTCCTGCTTCGTTTTCACGTCGGAAGTTTGATTATTCTCTTGCATCGTCTTCTCCGAAAATCATCTTGTAGTATTTGTCAAACGTTTTTTCATTGAGGTTGTAACGTTCAATGGTTTGCTCGCGCATATCGTCGGCGTCGCACTCGTAAACCTTGCAAAGCAACACGCCTATGAGTGTGCGAACGCTGCGCATATTTGCGATTCTTTTATATGCGGGTTTGGAATATTTGAGTTTGCCGCTTTCGTCCAAAGTCACGATTGAATTGACGATGTTCGTGAGCGTTGCAAGGTACATATTGGGTTCTTCGTCGGTAAAAACGATGTCGGACACGCAATACGCCACCGCGCCGTGCAAAATTCCGCCGAGTTTGTGAAAAGCGTTCGGAAACACCATATCTATGCTCTTGAATCTGTCTTGCGCCACGACGTCGAATTTGAATCTGACAGTATTTTCTTGCACGAGGCAGAACAACAGTCTCGACATCAAATCGAAAGACAAATCCGTCGATATGAGTTGTCTTCTCAAAAAGTCGCTCACCCATTGCGAATTTACGAGCGCGAGTTTGTCCACGAGCAGAAGTTTCAAGTTCTCGTTGTCGTCGGTAAATGCCCATTCGATGAGTTTTTTCATATGCGCGCTTTGCTCATCGTGGTCGAATATGACGAGTTGCAACTCAAACGGCGACATCTTCAAAAACTTGTCCAAATCCTTGTATCTTGCGATTTTTTCGACATACGGAAGATTCATCGAATACGCCACTTTATCGGGATTTTGCTTGTAAAGTTGCAAAAAGTAGTCCGCGGGCGAATACTCGCCGAAAATCGTGCGCACTTTTAGCATAACCTTGCGCGCTTCCTCTTTTTGGTCGAGATTGTAAAGCGCTTGGGAAAGCCAAATCATCGTGTTGGGTTGAAGGTCGAGTTTTTCGAGCACTCTGCGCGTGTATTTGACCACTTGCGCGTGCATTTCCATATTTACGAGTATGGGCAGAATCATAAGGATTTCTTCCATATTCGTGTAATCTTTTTCGAGAATCTGGTCGAGCACGGCGTATGCTTCCGCCATCTTGTTTTCCATCAAAAACGCGGTTGCGAGAGTGCATTTTACGGCAAGATTATCCCCGTCTTCGGCAAGCATTTTTTGCGCGTTTGCGATGACGGAATCTATGTCGTTTTTCATCATAAGGCACACAAGCACGATATGATTTGCGGCGGCTTTGGATTTAGAGCGGGGGTCGATTTCGTCCATAAGGGCGATTGCCTCGTCGAGTTTGCGCTCTCTTACGAGTTCGTACGCCTTGCTTATGAGCATTTCGTAATAATCCTCGCCTTTGGGGTAAACAACTCTGAATCCCTCGTCTTGCGGCTCGCCGCCCATACTTCCCATATCTTCGGGCAGTTGCAAGTCGTACGCATCGGCGATGTCGCGAAGATAGTATTCGGCAACGTCGGGCAGATTTACGTCGAGAAAATTCATTGCGAGTTGATAAAAAATGCGATCCCTATCGTCGGCACACGGATGTTTTGCGAGTGCCTTGTAGAGAGTCGCATTCGAGATTTCCCACGCGCCGAGCGACGCGTAAACGCCGGCAAGCGCAAGAGACGCTTCAACGAAGCGTTCGTCTATTGCGAGAGCCTTGTCGAGATAGGTTATGCTTTTTTCGGTTTCACCGTTTTTGAAAGCGGTTTCGGCAAGGTTTAGATAATCCTCTTTTGAAAGATTAAACCCTATGATTTGCGCCATTATTTTTTCTTTTTCTTCTTAGGATTTTGGTAAGGCACGGCTTGTTTTGCTTTCTTCTTTTGCGCGCCTTGAACGGATCCGTTCGCATACGGATTTTGTTTTGCCGCCCTTCTTTGTTCTGCGACCTGAACTTTTTGCTCGTCCGCTTTAAGATTGTGGCACTTGACCATACCTCTCGAAGCGACCGCAATCCAGCAAAGAGCCATAAACGTCGTGCCGACCAAAGCCATAGCGATGTAAACGATTATGCCTAAAAGGTTGTTGACGGCGCAAAGTCCGAGCGGAAGTGCGGAAAGGATTGCGACGCACGGTATGCTCAAAAGGTTGTTTGCGATAAGCACGATAGCGTTTTTGAAGCATTGACCGAAAGTGAGTTCGTAGGACGTGAAAAGTCCCATCATAACTACGGGTATGAGAAGAAGCGGCGCGCCGATGATGAAACTGAACACGACCGCGCAATACGCGCCTGCGCCCGCCGTTCCGAGTGCCTGTTGTTCCAAAAGATACATAAGCGACTCGACCATACCGAGTGCGACAACCACCATCATAAGACCTGCCAAGAGGAACTTCCACCAATATTTGGCAAAGCCCATCCAGTAGGTTTTTGCCCAGTTTTTGTAGTAGTCCTGATAGAAACTGCGTTTTGCGCAGTAGAACAAGCCCGAAAGTCCGAGCGAACCGAAAAGGAAGCACGCGCCGTACATTGCCATAACGGGCATTTTGACATTGCGATAGAGGCTTCCGACGCTCACCGCAATGCTATCGCCGCCGCCGGGGAAACCTACGCCGATGTCGCCCATAAAGTTGTACGTGCCGCCGATTGTGAGGTTCTCGAAATAACCCGAAAACCACGCGAAAATCACGATAAACGGAACGGTGAATATCAAAAAGAACAGCGTCGCTTTGAAAAGCGTTGCAAACTCGCCGCGCATAACCGCGGCGGCTCTTGCCATAAACGAGTCGGGGTATTCTTTGACGGGGCGCGCCTCTGCGAGACCTGCCACAAGTATTTTTTGAGGTTCTTCGGGTTCTTTGCGAACGGCTGCGTCCGTAAAGAGTTTGCCGAGCAAAAGTTTTTTAGGCTTTTTGGGCATCGTGTATGCCGAGTTGGGATTGTTGTTTGCCATATACTCTCCTGCAAAACTATATAGATAAATAGATTATACATTATATAAGCGCAAATATCAAACGAAAAGCAAAAATATATTTGACGCTTAAAACGCACGGCGAATCGGGCGCGCGCATATATATGTCGTATAGAAGTCGAGAGGAATCGCTTTTGATTGACATAAGGTCGCGGCGGTGTTAAATTTGCTACATAAGGTTTAGGAGGCGGTATGAAAAAATTTAACATTGCCGTTGTCGGCGCAACGGGTATGGTGGGCGGAAAATTTCTCGAGGTTCTCGAAGAAAGGAATCTTCCCGTCGAGAACTACTATCTTTTCGCGTCCGCAAAAAGCGCAGGCAAAAAAATTAACTTCGCGGGAAAAGAACACACCGTCATCGAATTGACGAGCCAAAACGTGAGCGCACTCGAAGGAAAAATCGATTTTGCGCTGTTTTCGGCAGGTGCGGGCGTATCGAAAGAATTTGCGCCGTTGTTTGTGAAAGCGGGCGCAATCGTCGTTGACAACTCGTCGCAATGGCGTATGTACGACGACGTTCCTTTGGTCGTTCCCGAAGTCAATCCCGAAGACGTGAAGTGGAACAAAGGCATAATCGCAAACCCCAACTGTTCCACGATTCAGGCGGTCGTCGCGCTCAAACCGCTCAAAGACAGATTCGGTATAAAGAGAATCGTGTATTCGACATATCAAGCCGTATCGGGCGCGGGAGTTGCGGGCTTCAACGACTTAAAAGACGGAATAAACGGCGTTCCACCCAAGAAATTTCCTCGTCCCATAGCGTTCAATATGCTTCCGCACATCGACGTATTTATGGACGACGGATACACCAAAGAGGAATGGAAAATGATTGTCGAAACGAGGAAAATTCTGCACGATTCGTCGCTGCGCGTAACTGCGACAACCGTACGCGTTCCGGTGTTCTACGGCCATAGTGAGTCGATAAACGTCGAATTCGTGCAAAAATGCACTCGCGACGACGTCGTAAACGCGCTTGAAAACTTCAAGGGAATCGTGGTTGTGGACGATACGAAAAACAACGTCTATCCCACCCCTCTCGACGCCGAAAATCGCGACGAAGTGTTCGTGGGCAGAATCCGCCTCGACGACAGCGTGGAAAGTGGCGCAAACCTTTGGGTGGTTGCCGACAACATAAGAAAAGGCGCGGCGACCAACGCCGTTCAGATTGTGGAATTGCTCATAAAAAACGCTATGGAGGCATAACGAAATAAATGATTTTCAGAGGCACAGCCACCGCACTCATCACCCCTTTCACAAAAGATGACAAAGTGGACGTGAAGGCTCTTTGCGAAATCGTGGAAAGACAAATCGCAAGCGGCGTGGACGCTCTCGTCGCGCTCGGCACTACGGGTGAGCCTGCAACGCTAACCGAAGAAGAAAAGAAGCAAGTGGTCGAAGTTTGCATAAAGCAAACGCGAGGTCGAGTTCCCGTCATAGTCGGCGCCGGCTCGAACAGCACGCGCCACGCAATCGAAACTTGCCGTATGGCGCAAAATCTCGGCGCGGACGGACTTTTGGTCGTCACGCCGTACTACAACAAATGCACGCAAGAAGGGCTTGTCGAACACTACGGCGCAATCGCCGATTCGACAAGTCTTCCTATTATATGCTACAACGTATCCTCGCGAACGGGCGTAAATATGCTTCCCGAAACCTTTGCGAGAATCGCAGAGCGCAAAAACGTCGTAGGCATAAAGGAAGCAAGCGGCAATATGGAACAAATCGAAAAATGCCTTGCCCTATGTCCCGACAAAGTGATAAGCGGCGACGACGCGCTCACCTTGCCTATTATGGCAATGGGCGGACTGGGCGTAATCAGCGTTGCAAGCAACGTATGCCCGAAATACGTCGGCGATATGACGCACTTTGCGCTTAACGGCGAGTGGGGAAAAGCACGCAAAATGCAACTTGCCCTGCTTCCCTTAATATCCGCGCTGTTTTGCGAAGTGAATCCAATTCCGATAAAAAAGGCGATGGAAATCAAAGGTTATTGCACCTCGAAGTTGCGACTTCCCCTAACCGATCTCACGCAAAGCAACACCGAGAAACTCGCAAAAATTCTCGCAGATTTTTGAAAAAAACGGCATAAAACGCATCAAAAAACCATAAAAAAAGAAATGAGCGTCGTAAGATGTCAATCCGCCGAAGTCGCCAACAGAATTGGCGCATCTCATTTCTTGTGTTTATTATATGAAAACGATTTTGAAAAATCAAACAATATTAAAGCGGCATTGAAAAAGACGACTGCAATGCAGTCGTCTTTTCGTACAGCAAGTTTCAAATACGCTTTTACGCTTTTTGCGAAGGTTTCGTTTCGAGTTTCGGACAGCCATCAAATGCGCCGGTCCCGATTGTGTCAACGATTTCAACACCCATTATTGCCGTAAGATTTGCGCAGTTCTTAAACGCTTGGCTTCCGATAATTTTAACACTCGAAGACAAAGCAGCCGCAGTCAAATATCCGCAACTCTCGAATGCGGACGGGTTGATTATTGTAAGAGCGGTATTCTTGCTCAAATCGATTGCGGTAAGTCCGCTATTTGCAAATGCGTATGCGCCGATATAGTCGAGTTTCGTCGCCTTTGACAAATCGATGTTTTTCAAGTTTTCCGTGCCGTTGAACGCGTTCGTGCCGATATGCGTCACTTTGTCGTTGACGTACTTGGCAACCTTGAACATAACGCCGCTCTTTGACGAATACACGTTGATTTCCGCATTGGTGACCGTTGGATCGTTTTGTATCGTGTCGGGCAAGAACAATTCGATTTGTGTGCCCTCGAACGTGATTCCGTCTTTAACGCCGATGACGTTGAACACCTTTCTCGGCGAAGCGGAATTTTCTTCGGTGGCTTCGGTGGCTTCGACGACGTATTGCGCGCCGATTGCAATCATATTTTGAACCGCCTCGATACCGTCGAGATTTGCCACGACCGCGTTGTATACGATTTCGTTTTCTGTTTGTGAAACCTTTTCAGTGATTTCAAAGTTGGATTCCTTAAGGTTTGCAAAAGCAACGTCCACTTTTTGCGCCGTATACACGTTTTCTAGCGCGGTGCAGTTTACAAACGCTCTGTCGCGTATAGTTTCGATGTTTGTGGCAAGATAGATTGCTTTGAGTTTTGTGAAGTTTGCAAACGCGCCGCTTGCGATTTCGGTCACGATATAAACGCTTCCGTCCGAATCCGTCCATGTTGTCGGGAGTACGATCGTTTCGGCGTTTTGCGCCTTGCAGCCCGTGATACTCGCCTTGCCTGCGTAAGTCGTTTCGCCTACCTTGACTTCTTGTTGGTCGACGTAGCCGTATTCAAACAAACTTGCGTCCGCTTCGAGAACAACCGAGTAAACGAGCGCGACCGATTGGCTGCCCGACAAAACGTTTTCACCCGAATATCGAACTTCCATGCTCTTTATGCCGAGCGTCGAGGTGTCGGGATTGACAAATTGGAATCCCGCGTTTGCGGATAAGGTTCTGACGATTACGCTGCCGTCCTGACCGATGAGGCGCACTTTGAAATCTTTGAGCGCGTCGGCAACATTGGTGTTGAGCGCAACGGAAATCGCGCCGTCCTGAACGATTCTTTCGATCTTGGATTCATCCACGTCGTACGCAAATCGGAATTTATAAGTGCCGAGCCCATAGAAGTTTACGGTGACGATTGCGTATTGCGTTTCGTCTGTAACCTTGCTTGTGTCGAAGTTCTCGATTTTTGAAATATCGAGCGTGTGCTTTTCGCCGTTTATGTCGGTATAGACAAACTTATATTCGCCGCCCTCGAACGACGTATAGAACAACGACGTTGCGGATGCGTCGTCCTTGTTTTTCTGTCCGAATCCGGTGAGGCAGTAGTCGCCCTCGCCCCATATGTCGATTGACGGGATATCGCCTTCATTGTAGAACGAAGGATTGCCTTTGATTGCATTGTACACGGTTGCGACATACAAGAACTCGTCGCCGTAGTTGACCTGGCAACCCTCGCCGTCGTTGTAGGTGAACGTCACGACGTACTTTGTCACGCCTTCTTCGTAGAGTTGTCCGAATTTGGAATGATCTTTCGTCACTTCGACGACTTTCACGTCATTCTTGACCAAATCGAGATTTTCTTTGCCGACTATGCCGGTGTTATTGAGAACGACAAGGCCGTCTGCGACAACGCCGTTATAGGACGTTCCGCTGCCGTAAGTCGTTTCAAACGCATTCTTGGAAGCGTCGGTTTTGAGAAGTTTGGTTGGAATAACGTCGGTGTTGATGTAAACCTTGTCAACCTTTTCTTCGACGAAGTTGTCCTTATTGAGCCTGTAAAGTTGCGCCCATGCGAGAGTGGTTGCGTCAGTGGTTGCGGCTTTACCGCTGTTTATGTTGTCGAGCCCTTCGAGTACGGATTGTCTGAAATAAAATTTTGCGTTGTTGATAAGCCTTTCGTTTGTATCGGCAAATGCGTTCTCTTCGACAAACGGCGCGCCCACAAGTTTGTTGTCCTTAAATTCAACGCCGGTAAATATAAAACTTTTGATCGCCGTCGCACCGTCGAACGCATAGTTTTCAATACGTTCGATATTTGTGCCGAACTTCACGGTTTTTATGCCGGTTGCATAGAAGTTAAACGTCTCTTCGCCGATAGAAGTCACGTGATCGGGAATTTCGATATTTGGCGTATTGGTTCCGAAAGATTCGGAATAATATTCGACAAGCATTCTTGTTTCTTTGTTTGCGCTGTTTCCTTTAACAATAACAAAGCCGTTCGGGTTATCTTCGGTGTTTTTTATCCATTTGGTATTTGTAAACGCACGCTTGCCTATTGTTTTGATATTGTTCGCATTTGCAAATGCGATTGCGGCAAGTTCGGAGCAACCGTCAAATGCGTACGGCGCAATATGTTCGATGTTCAACGGCAACGAAGCGGACCTTGCGGTTTTGTCGATAAAGCGATAGTACACTTTGCCGATTACGATTGCGCTGAAATTGCTAATATAGTTTCCGCTCGTTGTTTCAAGCATAGACGTGCCGCTAAGCGCGCTTTCGCCGATATATGCGAGATTCGACGTCGCATCGACTTCGACTTTTGCAAGTTTTGCAAGGTTTGCAAACGCTCCGTTTTCGATTTTTTGTACGCTGTCGCAAAGTTTGATTGATTCGAGTGCGGTTGCGTTTGCAAACGCACCGCTTGCAATCGTCACGACGCTTTGAAGTTGAGCGTTGAGCGCGTCGATTTCATCTTGTGAAAGTTCGGGGCAATTTCCCGTCGTATAATATGTTGCGTTCGACAAGTCGAGGCTTTTGACTGCGTCCGCTCTCGCGCCGACGTTGCCGTTGCCGTCGTTATACTTTTGTCCGATATACTTGTACAACACGTTGCCGATCACGATGAATTGTTTGCCTTTGTGCGTGTCGAAATAGTTGTTTTCAAATTCCGAGCCGTAGAACACCTTTTCGCCCACGTTTTCGATTGCCTCCGTTTCGGAAACGATGATTTCTCTAAGGTGCGGTGCGTATGCGAACGCCTGTGCGCCCACGGTCTTAAGGTTGACCGCGTCGGAAAAGTCGAGTTTGGTCAACGCCTTGAGGTTCATACAGGCTTCCGAGGATATTTCGCTGACTTTGCGAGTTGCGCCGTCGTATGTGAGTTCCGCAGGGATAATGAGTTCGCTCACCGACTCGTCCGCAATCTTGTCGATACGCAAAGAGCCGTCCGCTTTGACGGAAAGTCCGTTCTTGAACACGACTTCGCTGTAATACGCGCTGAGTCTTGCGAGGTTTTCTTGCTCGTTGTCGCTCGAATTGAACACCCACTTGACGTAGCCTTTGGTAGCCGTGCCGTCAACGCGCGTCATATTGACTTTGTTTTGGCATTGATAATCGCCGTAAATGCCCTCTGCCTTGACGTACTCGCCGTTGCCTTTGACGAGTTTGTCTTTGAGGTCGGTGATTATGACGTAGACTTCTTTGGCGGGCGTAACCGCGATTTTTGCAACGCACTTTGAATAATCCGCGCCGTACTCGAATCCGCTGAACTCTACTCTCGTGAGTTTTTGACTTTCGATGCCGAACGTTGATTCCGCGCTTATCACGGTGAGTCCGTTCGCCTTTGCGATTTCGTCACTCGTAATTTCCGTATTGCCTACGCGTGCGTTTTGGATATTGCCTGCAAATTCGCCGCCCATCGTGTACAAGGTGAAAGAATACACGCGTTTCGTCCAGCGAGCGACGAGCGTAACGTCGGAAGAACCGACGAGTTTTGCAAAGTTCCAGATGGTGTCGTTCTCGTCCCAAACGCCCTTGGTCGTGCCGTTGTCGAGATACCAGCCTGCAAAATAGTAGCCGTAGTATACGTTGAGAATATCTGTTGCCGGCGCAACCGCTCTTTCGAGATTGCGGCGGACGGTTTGAGTTGCCTTGAAATCACCGTTATCGCTCGGCGCGACCTTGCCGTCTTCCAAAACCGCGTCGGACGGTACTGCAAGCTCAAAAGTTACAGTGACTGTACTATTTACCCATTTCGTTGCAAAAGTTTTGCCGTTGAAAGAATTGTTTATGACGAGCGGAAAATTATTGGAAGTCGCGCTGTACACGTTGCCGTTTACTGACACGCTTTCAAGATCTTTTGCGGGAAGATTGCCGTCTTCGTCAATAGTCATTCTGAAAGTGCTTATAAATTCGTCCCACGTTTCGAACACAACGCCTTCGAGCACACTGACCGTTGCGATACCGTCCTCTGACACCGAGCAGTTGAAGTGCACCGTCGCGCGTCTTGCGCCGTCCGTAAGGTTGAAGTTGAGTTCGACTTTGTTTAAGGGTGCGAGTCTGTCTTGAAGGTGGAGCGCAAAAGAGCCTTTGACGTATACGGGATTGTTTTCCTCGTCTTTGCCGATTTCGACTTGAACTTTTATCTGATGATGACCCGCTTTTTTGATTAGCTTTATATCTTCCGGATCAATCATACTTTCCGAAAGATTGCCGCGCTTACCCTCTGTAACTGCTTGTGTTTTCGTGTTGATGTACACCACGCAGTATTCAACGTCCGAGATGTTAAACTCATCCGTAAACATACTGTTAAACACCGACGTCGCGCCCTTGGGGAACGCAAATCTAAGTTGCGCCGTCAACGGACTGTCGTCGTTGTCGTCGATGATGTCGGATGGATTTATCTCGCCGGGCAATTTTCCTGCGTCTTGCGAGCCTTTGTTGCACGCAACCATACTGACCGTCAAAATTGCAAGCAGCAAAACGATGAATAACAAACTGACTTTCTTTCTCATAACTTTCACCTTACACGTGTGCGCACTCTCGCGCGCATAAATATAGGAATACAAATATAATACTACAATATTGCGACAAAATTGTCAACATCAATTAGTTTTTGTGCGCCCTATCATACAAAAAACCGCCTTTTTAGACGGTTTTTCAATGAAAATTTTTTTTGTTTTTCTCTCACTTTTTGCTCTTTTTGTAGGCTTCCTCTATGCAAAGCGCATACTTCGTCGCGGCAAGCACTTTGTCGAACATAAACCTGTAAACGTGCTTGTCGTCGTACATATCCACCGCCGTTCCCGGCAAGTTCGCCACCGTATCGCACCTCGACACGGCAAATTCGACGTGCTTAAACTCATCTTCCACGGGCTCTGTTCCGAGCGCGTCGTCAAAGTCGAGTGCCATATTGTTGACCTTGTATTTCGATTTTACGCCGACGGGGCGTTCTACCCAATCGGTATCGAAACAAAGTTTGTCTTTATCGAGGGACAAAACGCCGTTTGCGACAAACCTGTATCCGTTGTTCGCCTCGTTTTCCACAAACAAATTGACCGTGTTAGATAAGCGAAAATCGTCGTCTTTCACTTCTTTCGCGACGAGTTCGCGCTGCATATCGTACCATAGGTCTATACGGTCGGGACACACGCTGTCGCCCTGCGGAACGAGGTGTCCGTCAAAGCCGTAAACCACGTCGTTTCCGCACTTTTTGCAAGTGAGATGACTGTCTTGCGATATCATTTCAAACTCGCTTCCGCACCTCGGACAACGATACAAAAGTCTGTCGAGTCCCTCTGCATAATGTCTGCCTTTGAACACTATTCCGTTTTCAACCTGCCACTTATGCTCGTTTTGATAGAGTGCGGAACACACTTTTTCGTAAATCTCGTCTTTCGAGAGTTTTTTTGTCTCGTCGGCGGTGAAAAGCATATCGCAGTTGGTGATGACTTTTCCGCGCCTTACGAAGCGAAGATTGTACGCCCATTTGGGGCGAGCGAGGCTTGCGCCCTGCATTTTTATCACGCCCACGGGATAGCCGAGCCACTGAACGAGCCTTGCTACAGACGGCGCAATCGGCCCCGTCACACCGTTTGCCGAAACTTTGCCTTCGGGGCAAATCAACACGCTTATGCCCGCGTCGAGATACTTTTTGATGTTCTTTATGCACGCAAAATCCGCAAAATACTGCTTTTTGGTGATTGCGTGGTACGAGCCGAGCAATTTTGCGAAAATCGGCATCGAATACATCATATTTTCCGCAACCACGAAGTTGAGAGGCGCGCCGTACATCGCCGACGAAAAGTGAATAAAATCGTATGCGGACAAATGGTTGCACACAATCAACATCGCGCCGTTTTTCTTTTGACGTTTGAACGCTTCGCTTTTTCTGCAAACGCCGTGCAAAATCGGGCGGATAAGTCTGCACAACCCCAAAAAGAAACGGCAATACGCCTTCGAAAAAGGCACGCCGTTCTTGTCGGATTTTTGACTTCTTTTCACTTCGTTTTCGTTCATACTTAACTTATATCAAAACATATTTGAAAAGTCAAGTAAAGATGTCTTTGCAACGTCACTCGAAAATAAACTCGTTGATTTTGTCCAGCATTTTCTCGTTGTTTGAAAAGTCCATCGCGGGCACGAATATGCTCTCGACTTTCATATGCGCTTCCCTTGCCTTGTTGAGTCTTTCCACAGCAAACGCCGTTTGCATAATCGCGTTGTTCGCTTCCTCTATGCTGTCGTCCTTGTTGAATCTTTCGCCGAACACACCCAAGTCCACGACTGAATCGTTCGCAAAATGTCCCGCGTTCTCGACGTACGCCACGTCGCCGCACACGATACCTTCGCACGTTTTCGGGTCGAGCGGCGAAAGGAAAAGCGTCAAGCCTTTGCGAAGTCTGCTTATCTCGTCTAAAAACACTTTCTTTGCGTATGCGCAACCTTTGACGAGTACGACTTTCTTGCCGCGCAAATGGTCGAAGTATTCGCTCTCGCCGACGGGACATATGGCACGCGCAAACAGCGACCTGTTCTTGTCCGTCACGGGTTTCATATCTCTTGCGATAGAGGAAGCGTACGCACGGATTTTATCCTCGTCAACGCCTTGCTTTTCTATCTCGAATTGATTGTATAAGTGACACAAAGCGGACTTTAAGTGTTGATATACGCGCATAAAGTGTTGTTTTTTGCATTTAATATACTTTTCGACGTCTTGTCGCACGTCTTTGAGTTTGCTCTCGTCAAGGCTTTGCGCAAGGTCGAAAATAACGTCCTTTATCACGGGAATATCCACGCCGCTCGCGTGCGGCGCAGTCGCGTCCACGACCGCCGCTTTCTTGCCTTTGAGATATATTCCGTCAAGGCTTTGCGGGTCGCCCGAACAAAACCACAATTCGTAATCCAACCCCATTGCCTTTGCTTTCTTTGCAATTTTCTTCAATAACGACGACTTTCCCGTGCCGCTTCCGCCTTTGAGAAGCACCGTTTTGTTTGTCGATTTCAGTTCGTCTTCATACAAATTGAAAAAGCCGTATCCGCTGTTGTTTCCCAAAAAATATCTTTCCATACACACCTCGCTACATACTATGTGCGCCTCGTTTTCGAGTGTGCATTAACTCATTTTCAAAAGGTTGCATAACATACCGTATGGACAAGAATTTTGCAATCGTACACGAAACGGACGAGAGAATGTTTTATCTCAAATCGATGCTCAAAGGCGTCGTTTTCAAAGTGCCTACGCACGTCTATGCGCCCAACGTTCTCATCGAGGCAAGCACCCTTTCGGCAGTCGAGGACGGCGCGCAAGTGTTTTGCGGCAGAGTGGCAAAGGACGCGGAAATGCTTGCAAACAGCCGAGATATAACCCTTTTCAGTTACAATCAGTGCGAGCGTTTTCAAGCGTTAAACTCGCGTTTGACCGCAGAAGGCACTCTGCAAATCATCATCGAACGCTCGAAGCGTTCCATAGCGGACTGCTACGTCTTCATACTCGGTTTCGGGCGCACGGGTGCGGCTGTAGCCAATATCTTGGGCAAACTCGACATCTCGTTCGACATTGCTTCAACGTCGTCCGTGCGCCCTGCTCACGCATTCGCAAAGCGCGTGCTTGCAATGAAAAACTTTGATTTTTCGCCCTACGACGTCGTTATAAACACCGTTCCGTCCCCCATTATCTCGGACAAGGAACTTTTGAGTATGAAAGAGGATTGCGTATATATCGACCTCGCCTCGAAATCGGCAATAAATCTCGATTATGCACGATACCTCTCAATCGACGCCGACATATACCCCGCTTTGCCCGCAAAAACCTGTCCGTACAGTGCGGCAAAAGCAATGCTCGAATACATCGAGGAGGTTAAGAAATGAAAAAAATCGGTCTTTGCATAACCGGCTCGTTCTGCACGTTTTCAAACCTGCTTAAAGCCGTAGACGAACTGATAAACGCCGGATACGATATAATCCCAGTGTTCAGTTACAACGTGTCGAGCCTTGACACGCGCTTTTATAAGCAAGCGGATTTTGAAAAACTGATAGTCGAAAAAACGGGCAAAACGCCCGTGAAAACCATTGTGGAAGCGGAAA
Organism: Christensenella sp. UBA6880; assembly: GCA_002449145.1. Lineage (GTDB taxonomy): Bacteria > Bacillota > Clostridia > Christensenellales > CAG-917 > CAG-475. Next base: position 19,959 of record DKCG01000015.1, read on the forward strand.
CAATCACCAAATCGGGTATAGAACTGATGCTCGTTGCGCCTTGCACGGGCAATACCCTTGCCAAAATCGTGAACGGCATAACGGACACCCCAACCACTATGGCGGTGAAAGCAACCCTTCGCACAAACAAACCCGTCGTTTTGTCAATATCCTCAAACGACGCGCTCGGCGCAAACGCGCAAAACGTCGGCATTGCGCTCAACACGAAAAATCTGTATCTCGTGCCCTTCGGTCAAGACGCGCCGACAAACAAGCCTCATTCGCTCATCGCAGACACCACTCTCATTCTGCCGACGATTGAAAAAGCGCTCGTTCACGAGCAGATTCAGCCGATAATTCTGTAAAAGTCGCAAGTGCGGCCGTAAAACGCGCCGCTTGAACTATACCGCAAACGTAAATCTTTACCTAATATATCTTTGCGGAAACGTTCAAAACACGCAAAAAACGGCGTTTTTACGCCTAAAAAGCAAATAAAAAAAGCACTCGTCGAGTGCTTTTTTTATTTGATTGATAACTCAATTATTTTGCGTCCTTAACGCCTTGTTCAGTGCCGACGTAAACGACTTTGCCAACTCTGGAAACCTTCTCTGCGAAAGTCGTGATGAGTTTGTTGGTTTCAAAGTCTTTTGCAGCGTCAGTGCTGTCAAACCAAACGACTGCAACGGAATCGCCGTTGGAATTTGCTGCGGTAACGCCTTGGTCGAAACCTTCAACGCCTTTGACAATGTTGTAAACGGATTTGCCAAGACCGGTGGATTTTTCGCTCAATGCGTACACGGTGTAATCTTTCTTTTCGAGTTTCTTAGAAACGCTTTCTGCGTTGCAAGCAACGAGGCAGATTCCGAGAATTGCAACAAGTGCGACGACTGCTATGACAGCCATAACTTTTTTGCTCATAGTTCTTTGTCCTCCATAGGATTGAATTGTGCTTACATTATATTAAAATTATATTAAAATGTCAAACAATAATTATATAACAATACAGTTGTCGTTTTTATCGTACAATTTATTCGTTTTTACACGCTTCGAGGCTTTTGCCCGCAACGTCGCTTTCGCCGTATTCGCCGTCGATATTCGGCTTTTCCAAAACGTATTCGGGCGTGCCTTTTTCAAGCCGTTCTTCGACCTTCCATTCTTTTAGTTGCTTTGCATACAGCGCAAGTCCGATTATCGTCGTTATGGTTTCGGACACGGGGAACGCAATCCACGTGTAGTCCAAACCGATGAACGAAAACGCGTAAAACAGCGGCATAAGCCCCAAAACCTGACGTATTATCGACAGCGCGATACTCGGCACAGACTTGCCTATCGCTTGGAAAAACATCGGCAACATCAGCGAGAATACGGCGGGAAGGAAACTCGAACCGATGATTCTGAACGCCGTTTGCCCGATTTCAAGCACCTTTTCGTCCTTTGAAAAGAGTCCTATAAAGAATTTCGGGAATGCCTCGAAACATATTATGCCCGCAATCATTCCGATTGCGGTGATAATCATCGCGTCGTTTGAAACCTTTTTCGCACGCGTAAAGTTGTGCCGAGCGAAGTTGTAACTTATCAACGGCACCATACACGTTTGAAGACCGAACATCGGGATGAAGAAGAATGTCTGCAATTTATAGTACAATCCGAGCACCGTAACAGCTTCGTCGCTGAATTTTGTGAGAATGGCATTCAGCACAGCGATGTACACTACGTACATCATTTGCATGACAATGGACGGCAGAGCGAGATTGTATATGTTTTTCGTAAGTTCGACGGCGTCCCTGAATTTCGGCGGCTTGTGTACGCCCTTTACACATACGATTATTGCCGACAAAAACTGACCCGTAACGGTCGCAATCGCCGCGCCGAGTACACCCATAGGCTTCAACGCACCCACGCCGAAGATAAACAGCCAGTCAAGAAGTATGTTCGTTCCCGCGCCCGCAAGTTGCGCTATCATCGGAACGACCATATTGCCGTGCGATTGATGAACTTTCGACCATACGCCCTCCAAAAACGTGCCGAGCGAGCCGATACACACCACCATTCCGTATTGATAGGCGTATTCGATTGCTTCGGGCGCGTTTGCCATCGCACGTATGTAAGGTTTCATTATAAGCGCGCTCACGCCTGCAAAAATCGCCCACATCAAAACCGCAAGCACCATTCCCGTGCCTGCCGTCGCCTTCGCTTTTGCGACTTCGCCGCGTGCGTACAGCCTCGACATATATGTGTTTACGCCAACGCCCGTGCCGACCGCAAGAGCGGTTATGACGAGTTGAAGCGGATATATCACCGAAAGCGCGGTAAGGCCGTGCCCAGAATACTGCCCGACAAACAGACTGTCAACGATGTTGTACAGCGACAAAACCAACTGCGACAACATCACGGGCGGCGATATTTTAAGCAAAATTTTCCAAACGCTTTCCGTTCCGAAAAATTCCGCTTCGTTTTCGATTTTTGCTCTTTTATTCGACATAATTTGCTATCCGATTTGCCGTTTTTATAGCGGCATTTGAATTATATGACAACATATTAACAAAAGCAATCAAAATGAAAAAAATAGCGCATTAAGTACTATCTCTTTTGTTTTGGAAAACGGCATCTACATATCCTCCCGGGCGGTGTCCTCGTCACACTTCGTCCTTTTTACTTGTCATACAAAACTATACGAAGTGGAAAAAGCACTTGTTAGTCTCAATATTAAAAAAATAAGGGCTAATTAATCAAGCACATTTTGTATGTCTGCGCTTTTGGACGAGTGCTCCTCTTTGCAAAATGCCTCTTTATATCAAATATTCATTCCTTTTTAGGGCGCACATCGGCTACAATATAAAAATGAGTTTTTATTGTGCTTAATATATAAACCATTTTGCAAGTTATAGGCTAGACACGGACAAGTGTCCGTGATGAAATTGAGAAAACGTTGTATAAAACAAAAGACATACACAAATGTGTATGTCTTTTGTTTTGGAAACCGGCATCTACATATCCTCCCAGGCCGTGTCCAGCCAAGTACTTTCTGCACAACTGAGCTTAACTTCTGTGTTCGGTATGAGAACAGGTGGGACCTCAGCGTCATTGACACCGGTAATGGTTTGAAGGTCGTTGCGCTTTCGCGTTTCGTACATTCACAACTGCATAACATTGAGAGTATTTGCTGATTAAATTAGGATTAGGCAAATCTTGTATTTTTTTTGATTGAAGCCCTCGACCTATTAGTATCGGTCAGCTTAATGCATTACTGCACTTACACACCCGACCTATCAACCTTGTGGTCTACAAGGGGTCTTACTTGATAAACAAAGGGATATCTTATCTTGAGGCTGGTTTCACGCTTAGATGCTTTCAGCGTTTATCCAATCCGTACATCGCTACCCTGCTATGCCACTGGCGTGACAACAGATGCACCATAGGTACGTCCACTCCGGTCCTCTCGTACTAGGAGCAGAGCCTCGCAAATATCCTACGCCCACGATGGATAGGGACCGAACTGTCTCACGACGTTCTGAACCCAGCTCGCGTGCC
>DKCG01000015.1:23561-23797 GCA_002449145.1 Christensenella sp. UBA6880
ATGTGAACTCTTGGGGGAGATCAGCCTGTTATCCCCGAGGTAACTTTTATCCGTTAATCGACGGCAATTCCATACTCTACCGCCGGGTCACTAAGTCCTACTTTCGTATCTGCTCGACATGTCTGTCTCGCAGTTAAGCTCCCTTCTACCTTTACGCTCTTTGGATGATTTCCAACCATCCTGAGGGAACCTTAGAACGCCTCCGTTACATTTTGGGAGGCGACCGCCCCAGTCAA
>DKCG01000030.1 GCA_002449145.1 Christensenella sp. UBA6880
CCCACTGATTAAGAGTCAGTTGCTCTACCAACTGAGCTAAGGATGCATATCTCGGCGACAATTACGCTTCAAGCGGTCTTTGTCGCGCCCTAGATATGTTGAACGACCATTGCTGATCGTTCAATTTCGCTTACGCGTGGAGCGGGAGACGGTGTGGTCGCTTTCGCGACAACCTTCGGTGCTAACCCTTGCGGGTCTGCGATTGCATCGCACTTCACTGTGTGAAGTCGAATCCCAGTCAACCGATTGCTTGATTCCCATAGATTCTTTTTCACTCACACTGTCGTTGCTTCCGTTGGAGCGGGAGACGGGATTCGGACCCGCGACTTTCACCTTGGCAAGGTGACACTCTACCACTGAGTCACTCCCGCAAGCACAAATTACTATATCAAATCAATTAGCAAAATGCAACAATTTTTTGCCATAAAGTTAAAAAATATTTTATAAAATTGGCATAAACAGCCCACAGTTTTGTTTTTGCTTTACAGAAAACGAAATTATGCTATAATAATGATGTTTTTGCGGATGTGGTGAAATTGGCAGACACGCAAGATTTAGGTTCTTGTACGATAGTGTGCAGGTTCAAGTCCTGTCATCCGCACCAGGATGGACCCAGTTGAACCAGAAAGGTTTGACTGGGTTTTCCTTTTTCTAATATTAATAATTTTAAGGATAAAGAAAGTATTGGTTATTGAATGCAATGTGGTTGCGTTTGCACGAAGCATTGTAAAATTAATATCGATATGCTACAATAATAAACGAAAAAATCCAAATTCGATGTTTTGGCAATTGAAAAGAACAGCGGATGCGAGTTATAATCAACTTCGGTTGTTTCACGGTTTTTCATCAAACGTCGATATGGTTGAAAGAACGGTGCTTTAATGAAAACGGATATGATAAAGAGCAAAAGATTGACGATGTATCCTGCGACGAAGGAAGAAATGGAAAGGATGATTGCCGTCGAGCGGGACGAAGAACTGAAAAGCGCATATCAAGAGATGCTGGACGGTTGCATAACCCACCCGGATGAGTGGAATTTTTATGCCGTGTGGATAATCGAGAACCAAGCGGGGACGGCGGTCGGCGATTTCTGTTTTAAGGGTATCTGTGCAAACGGTGCCACCGAGATTGGCTACGGTATTTATGAGCCTTATCAAGGACAGGGATATGCCACCGAGGCGGTCGACACTGCCGTGAAGTGGGCTTTTTCTCAACAAGGTATAACGGCGGTCGAAGCGGAAGCAGACGTAAACAATTTTGCTTCAATCAGAGTGCTCGAAAAGTGTGGATTTGTTCCGACCGGTAAGGTTGGGGAAGAAGGTCCTCGCTTTGAGAGAAAAAAAAAATAAATTGCGGTCTATGAGGGTGAAAAGATGATTTTGTCTATCGGAGAAATACTTGCCGATATGATTGGCGAAAATATTGACGGTGTAACCACGTTCAAAGCGTTTTGCGGAGGCGCGCCGTTCAATCTAGCGGTCAACGCAAAGCAAAGCGGTGCAAAAGTCGGGTTTGTCGGACGTGTGGGAAACGACGTTATAGGGCGTTTCGTTGCTGCCGAAGCGCAAAAGGCGAATTTGGATTATCTCGACATTCAAACGGACGATGAGCGCAACACGACGATTGCTTTCGTTACGCTTACGGACGGCGAGCGCGATTTTGCGTTTAATCGTCACGATACGGCAGACTTCAATATCGACTTGGATGAGATAAATTTCGATAAATACGAAGATTTGAGCATTTTGCATCTCGGCTCGCTTATGCTTTCGGAAGAAACGGGCAGAAAGTTTGCCAAAAAGATTGCGAAAAAAGCCAAAGACTTAGGCGTAAAACTCAGTTTCGATATGAATTTCCGCAAGGATATTTATCGTGATTTCGAGGATGCTAAAAAGGCGTATGCGCCGTTTGTCGAGTGTGCGGACATTATCAAGTTTTCCGAGGACGAACTTGCCGATTACACGGGCATACAAGATCTGGACAAGGCGGCAGAGTCGCTGTACGTCAAAGACAGACTGTTGCTCGTAACTCTCGGAAAAGACGGTAGCGCGTATTATTACAACGGTATCAAAGGCGTTGTGCCGAGCATAAGCGGTTGCAAATGCGTTGACACGACAGGTGCAGGGGACGCATTTTTCGGCGCATTCCTTGCGGCAATAGAAGGCAGAGAAATGACAAAAGAAAATCTTGATAGTGCTGCAATGAAAGGCAATATCAAGGGCGCAAAAGCCACAGAATTTTACGGAGCAATACAATTATGAACGATATTAAAAGCATAGTGTCGCAACCTATATTTTTTGAACGCAACAGAGTGTATCGTATCTATCACGGGGGCAAACCGTTCAAAGAGATTTTTGCGGACGGTTTCGATGATGGAACGGACAATATGTTCCCCGAAGAATGGGTTGCAAGCAAGGTAAGAGCAATCAATCCAAAGTATTTTGGAAAACGTGACGGCGTATCCGTCGTAAAAGGCACGGATTTGTTCTTTGACGATTTGCTCAACGAACATAAAGAAGAACTTTTGGGCGACCGTAAATACGATTGTCTCGTCAAGTTTTTGGACAGCGCAACGAGATTGCCGTTCCAAGTACACCCGACGAAAGACTTTTCGAGAAAATATTTCAACTCGGAATATGGAAAGACGGAAGCGTGGCTCGTGATTGCAACTCGTCCGGGTGCGAAACTCTATTTCGGATTCAAAGACAAAATCACAAAGGAAGAATTGTCCGCACTCGAAGAACGCAGTGAAGTGGAAAAAGACATAATGGGTAATCTTCTTGCAGGCGTAGAAGTGCAAGTGGGCGATTTGTGGCTTATTCGCGCGGGACTTATCCACGCAATAGGCGCAGGTTGCACGATTATTGAAGTGCAAGAACCGACGGATTTCACCATTCAACCCGAACGTTGGTGCGGTGATTATCACATCAGTTACAACGAAGAATACATCGGACTCGATAAGGACGTCGCACTCGACGCAATCAATTACGACATATACGGCGACGCGGCAAAGGCATACGCAAAAGTATCGCCGAAGACCGTTGTCGATACGGACAAATACAAGAAAGAAGTGCTTATCGGCTATGACGATACGCCTTGCTTTTCGGAAGTGCGCCATACCGTTCAGAACGGCGGAAGTTTCGTTATGAGTTATGCGCCGGCAGTGTACATCTGTCTTGAAGGAAACGCGCAAATCGTCGGCGAAAACTACAAGAAAGATATAAAACGCGGTGATTACTTCTATCTCCCGTACGTTGCGGAAGGCAAATACAGCATCGTATCCGATACGAAAGCAGTGCTCGTAGAGTGCTTGCCGAGCAAACAAGACTGACGTTTTTTGTAGGTTATAAAACAGGATATTTAATCGGAAATAGAAAACCAAAAACTCCAAATAATAGACAAAAAATCGCAAATAATCAAGCGTTATTTTGACGTTTGAAAGGCAAATAAAAGTATAGCGCGCGCAAAAAATTCGGCAAACGATGCTAAACGAATTTTGCGCGCATATCTTTTATTATGCGAAAAATGGCGAAAGACAATATCATTGTCGTATGCACGATAGTGCTGTGTTTTATGATTACGCTTGCGCTGTGTCTGTCCTTTTCGGAAGGCGGACTTTTGAAAGTGTTTAACAAGGTCGAGAGCGAGTCGCAGACGGTGTGGGGGATTGCTTGCGGCGGATATTCGACTGTGGCGATGGCGCGGCAAAGTGCGGAAATGATAAAGTCGCGCGGCGGCGCGGGATACGTTGAAAGCGGCGAGAAAATCGAGATTGTGTACGCGGTGTACAAGAGCGAGGACGAGGCAAACGCCGTGCTTGCAAAACTTTCGGACAAAAGTTTGTATATAAAAAAATACAACATAGCAAAAGGCAGTTTCAAGTGGTGCAAGGACGATATGAAAAGCGCGGTTGAAAGTGCGCTCGGCTATTTTCAAATTGCGTTCGACAAGATGTTCGAGTGTGCCGATTCGCTCAATGCGGGCAGTATGGGAATTGACGACGCAAAAACCGAAATTAAGGTTTTATACACGCAAATCGAGGATATAAAGTCCGCTTTTTATCAAAAAGTCGCAAATTCAAACGACGAACACATAACCCAAATCAAACTCGGTTTGGTGACGACTCTCGCGCTTTTGGACAATATCGATTTTTCAAAATCCGCCGCTTCGGTCACCTCGTCGATAAGATACCAACTCGTTCAACTCGTGCTTTGCAGACAAGCGTTGATGAATGATTTATAAAAGTTTTTTATTCTTGCCATATTAGATTATTTAGTTTATAATACTTTTTATGGCATATACATCATTATATCGCAAATATCGTCCCGACACCTTTGACAAGGTTATCGGGCAAGATCACATCGTGCGTACGCTGAGGAATCAGATTGCTCACAACAACGTCGGACACGCGTACATTTTCACCGGCATGCGAGGCACGGGCAAAACTTCCGTTGCCAAAATTTTTGCGCGCGCGGTGAATTGTCTTTCGCCGCTTGCGGACGGTTCGCCGTGCGGAAAGTGCGAAAACTGCGTGGAACTTGCGTCAAACTCGAATTTCGATATTCTCGAAATCGACGCCGCGTCCAACAACTCTGTCGACCAGATAAGAGAGTTGACGGACAAAATCGGTTTTCCGCCGACGGTGGGCAAGTACAAAGTCTACATCATAGACGAAGTTCATATGCTCTCGAAAGCCGCTTTCAACGCGTTGCTCAAGACGTTGGAAGAGCCGCCGTCGCACGCGATTTTCATTCTCGCAACGACGGAAATTCATCAAATCCCCGCGACGATTTTGTCGAGGTGTTTGCGTTTCGATTTCCGACTTGTGCCAAACGGCGTTATCGCAAAGCGTATTCGCGACATCTTTGACGACATAAACGTAAAATACGAAAGCGAGGCGGTTGACCTCATTGCTTCGGCAGGCGCGGGAAGCGTGCGCGACGCGTTGTCCGTTGCGGATATGTGCGTGAGTTATTGCGACTCGAACGTAACCTACAACGGCGTGCTCGAAGTGCTTGGCGCGGCAGACCCGAAGAAACTGCAATCGCTTGCCGCCGCAATAGCGGACGGCGATACGGACAAGGCTTTGCAAGAAGTGGCAAATCTTTGCGACCTCGGAAAGAGCGTGCCTATTCTCGCGCAAGACCTCGCAACGCTGTTTAGAAACGTGTTGTATATCAAAAACTGTTCGAGCGCAAAGAGTTTGCTTGCTTTGCCCGAAGCGATATATTCGTCCCTTGCCGAAATGGCAAAGAAGTACTCGACGGAAAAGTGTATGAGCATAATGAAGATTTTTTCATCGCTCGAAGGCGAGTTCCGTTACAGCGCGCAACATCGCATATTGTTCGAGGCGGCAGTCGTGCTTGCGGCGAGCGGCGGTGATAGGGACGTAAAGGTCGAGGAACTGCAAATGCGAGTGGCTCGACTCGAAAAAATGCTTGCAAACGCGAGGAAATCGGATTTTGAGTCGGCACCTGTCGTGACGGATGCGAGGCAGGTGTGGCTCAGAGTAGCATCCGAACTTCGACAAGACGGCTACACGCTTCTTGCTCTGTCCACTCAGGACGCGCAGTTTGCAATGACGGACGACGAGTATCACGTCAAAGTCGCGGACGCGGCAACGCTCAACTTGCTCGACGACAAGAAAAACCGCGACGCGATAAACAAGGCTTTCAAAAGCGTGGATTCGCATCGCAAACTCGTCATCGAAACAGAGCGACATCTCGACGAGGACAAGGCGTTGCCGTTTGTCAAAGAGATGTTCGGCTCGCTTTTGGAAATCAAATAATAACGACAAAAATACGGCAAAAACGGCGCATAGCGCGCGACAATAATAAAAAAATATCGAAATATTCGGAGGAACGAACAATGGGATACGGCGGCGGATTTGGCGGCGGTAATATGCAACAACTTATGAAACAAGCGCAAGCAATGCAAAGAAAATTGCAAGAAGCGCAACAAGAAATCGCGGAAACCGAAGTTACGGGCAGCGCGGCGGGCGGTATGGTTGAAGTGACTCTCACGGGCGACAAAACGCCTGTGTCTGTGACGATAAAACCCGAAGCGGTTGACCCCGACGACGTAGAAATGCTCGAAGATATGGTGCTTGCCGCACTCAACGACGCAACGCAACAAGCGGACAAATTGTCCAAAGACTTGCTCGGACCTCTCGGCGGTGCAGGCGGTTTGTTCTAAGTGAGCGGTTGCTAACTGACTTCGCCCGAGAATTAATAATTAATAATGAATAATTAATAATTGAGGAAGGCGAAGCCTTATCCGAAAACTTCAATGCACATCGCATTGAAAGTCAGTTGAACGCGCTACATAAAAGAAGAAAACAGCCGAACGCACAAAATATTGAGAGTATGAACGAAAAAGAAAAAGCGATACAGAATAAGTCGTTCGATTTTTCAATTAGAATAGTCAAACTGTATCGACATTTGAAGGATAAAGACGAGCGACCGATTTTTGAACAATTATTGCGAAGCGGAACAAGCATAGGTGCAAATATCCCAGAGTCGCAATATGCCGCTTCGCTTGCCGATTTTGTAAATAAGTTGCAAATCGCGCTTAAAGAAGCGCACGAAACGAGATTACTGGTTGAATCTTTTGTTTGCGTGCGATACTCTCAATAAAAAAGAATATGACAGCATCTATTTCGATTGCGACGAACTTATAAAATTGCTCACTGCAATTATCACGACGACAAAGGGCGTTGGAACTAATAAAGTTTGAAATAAGGAATTAGTTTTTAATAATCGATAATTTTGGATTTTCCGCAATTATTAATTATTAATTATTAATTATTAATTAAATGAAATACATCGAACCTCTTGCAAGACTTATTGCACAATTATCCAAACTTCCGTCAGTCGGCGAAAAGACGGCGGCTCGTTACGCATACGCGATTCTCAATTCGCCCGACGACGAAGTGAACGAACTCGTCGACGCAATTCGCGAGGTGAAGCAAAACGTTCACTTTTGCAAAATCTGCGGCAACTACACCGAAAACGAGATTTGCGACATTTGCGCAACTCGCAAACCCACCACGATTTGCGTTGTCAAAGAACCCAAAGACATCGTCGCTCTTGAAAAAGTCAAGGATTTCAAAGGCGTATATCACGTTTTGGGCGGCGTAATTTCGCCAATGGAACATATCGGTCCGAACGATATACGAATCAAAGAATTGTTATCCCGACTCGACGGCGTCGAAGAAGTTATCCTTGCCACAAACCCTGACGTCGAAGGCGAAGCGACCGCAATGTACATCGCGCGTCTCATCAAGCCTATGGGAATCAAAGTTACTCGTATCGCACGAGGATTGCCAGAGGGTAGTGTGATTGAGTATGCGGATGAGAGTACTTTGTCGCGCGCCCTTTCTTCCCGAATCGAGTTGTAAGCGCACTAAATCGCGACTAACTTTGTCAGGCACGACTTGCCTCAAAACCGTGTACGCCTATGTACACTGGGTTTTGATTCAAGCCGTGCCTTTCGCGTTATTCATCGATTTATTGCGTTTACAAACTCGATTAGTATGTAGTATTTTATTTGGCGGCCTCGCAGCCTATGCGGGCGGTGTGATATTGCGTTTACAACTCAATTCGTATCTTTATTTTATTGGACGGTCTCACGGCCTATGCGGAAAATGTAATAAGGTGTTTACAACTTGATTCACATTTTTATGGTTTTTTTTATGTGTCTGCTTCTATGGACGTATTGCAGTCGCTTGAAAAGAATAAGGATAAGATTTTAACAAAATAAGATTTTAACGAAAAACGCCGCTTAAAACGGCGTTTTTGTATTGATAAAGTGTTTGTTTCGTGAAGTTTTGAAAGATTAATCCACGACCGAGCGAATGAAATCCACAAACGCGTCTTGACCTTCTTGGTCGTTTTTGAACACGGCGGTGGTTTCGAGAATTTGCTCGCACACATCGTTGATATAGTCGGTCACGGCTTTTTCGGCAACTTCTTCTCGGCAGTTCGTTCCGTTGTCGACGACAAGTTGAGTTATCATACCCAAATGCTTGTGAAGGGGATGCGTTTCCTCTGCCAACGACTTGAAATCGAGCGGCGTTTTGCCCGTGAGAATGTCGCGGATTTGCGTCATTTCGCCTGCAAGTCTGCCCGGCAATATGAACAAGCCCATAACTTCGATTATACCTATGGATTCTTGTTTGATGTTGTGCAACTCCTTTCTCGGGTGGAAGATTCCGAAAGCGTGCGCCTCGTCCGTGCGATTGTTGCGAAGGATGAGATTGAATTGGTACTCACCGTCCGAATTTATGGAAAGTATGGGTGTGATTGCGTTGTGTTGGACTTTTTCGCCGTCCTTTTCGGTTGCGCAAACGACGTTGATTTTCTCGTTTGTGTAAACGTCCCACGCGTGTCTGAATTTGTTTGCCACTTCGAGGGCTTGCATTCTGTTTTTGCTTTCGATTCGTACGATAGAGTTGTACCAGTCCACGATTGAAACGTTGACGTCCGCATAGCCTGCAACCTTAAAGTAGTTGCGAGAGGGTCGAGAGAACACGGGAAGCACTTTTTTGCCGCCTTGATAGTGGTCGTGCGCGAGTATCGAGCCGCCGACGATGGGAAGCGCGGCGTTCGAGCCTATGAAATAGTGGGGGAACATATCCACGAAATCCGCCATTCTCGCAAAGGTAGAATCGCTTACGCACATAGGGCGATGTTGCTTGCAAATCGCAATGACGTGTTGCTCGAAATATCTGTACGGCGAGAATTGCATAAACCAGTTTTCGCCGTCGAGTTCGAAGGGGATTATGCGGATATTCTGGCGAGCCGGCATTGCCGCGTTGCCGACGAATCCGAGCATATCTTCGCAAAGCACGCACTTGGGATAACCCGTTTTCGCTTCTTTTGCGAGGCGGACTTGTTCGGGGGTTTTTTCGGGTTTTGAAAGATTGACGGTGACCGTGATGTTGCCGCGCTTTCCCTCGTGTTGCCACACGATGTTCTTTTCGTAGTCCTTACCTCTTAAATACAGGCTGTCGAAGCCGAGTTTGCAAAGGAAATCGCAGGCTTTTTCCACGCCTTCGTAACTTGCTTCGTCGTCGAACATCTCGACCGTTTTCGAGGGCGAGGGCATAACGTAACCCATAAGTTTGGTTTCAAAATTGGATTTTGCGTTCTCGTCTATCAGTTTTTTGCGCACGGCAAAATCCGAAAGCGCGCTCATAACGTCGTATATGTCGTACGAGCCGAGTTTAATGTCCTCGCAAGGCTCGGTGAGTCCGAGTGCGGCGAGCAGTTGGTTTTGGGCGTATATGGCGTCCAAATCACTCAAATACAGTTTGTTTTGGGCATAATCCAAAAGCCTTGCAACGTTCTGTTTTGCAATTTCTTCAAAAGAAATCCTTGGCATAAAACCTCCGAAAATACTTCAAAAATGATGATTGAACACATTATAACATACGCTTTTTGTCAGTGCAAGTCGAAAAGGGTTGCGTTGCGATATTTTTTTGCAAAGATATTTGCCGTCCGACAAATTCTTATTTGCCTTGCATTGACGTCCGTTGTGTGCTACAATATAGCATATTATGCTATCAAAGGAAAAGATTATGACGTTTGACAATATCGACAACGAGAAACTTCGCGCCGTCTGCAACGACATTTACGGCGTTTGCCAAAGAGAACAGACGGACAGATTCGAAGAACTTTTCAAAATGCACAAAGACGTTTTCAACACCTCCGACGTCGAATTTTATTCGTCGCCCGGTCGTATCGAAATCGTTGGCAATCACACCGACCACAACGGAGGCAAGGTGCTTTGCGCCGCGATAAACGTTGACACGCTCGCAAGCGTATCGACAAGAAGCGACGGCATAATCGAGGTCAAATCCAAAGGTTATCCTATGCTTCGCGTTGACGTGTCCAAACCCGATTTTTCCGTAAGCGAAATCGGCACGTCTACCGCGCTTATCAAAGGCGTGGTGGACTACTTCAAACGCTCGAACAAAAACGTCGGCGGTTTCAGCGCGTGTATGACGTCTTCCGTTCCGAAAGGTGCGGGCGTTTCCTCGTCAAGTTCATTTGAACTTGCGATAGCGGAAATTCTCAACGTTATGTACAACGATTCGGAGTTGAGCGCGGTGTTCAAGGCAAAAGCCTCGCAGTACGCCGAAAACACGTTCTTCGGCAAGCCGTGCGGACTTATGGACCAAAGCGCAATAGCGCTCGGTGGCGTAAATCTCATAGATTTTGCGGACTTCGACAATCCCGTCATCGAAAAAGCGCACTGGGCGTTTGACGATCTTGACATCTACGTCATCGCAACGGGCGGCGACCATAGCGACCTCACGGACGATTACGCCGCAATACCGCACGAGATGAAAGAAGTCGCCGCTTGCTTCGGCGCAAAACTCTTGCACGAGATTTCGCCCGAAAAGTGGAATCGCGACAAACAAAACATCGTCGGAAAGGTGAGCGAGAGAGCGTACCTTCGCGCAGAACACTTCTTCGAGGAAAACGAACGCGTGGAAAATGCCGTGAAAGCGATAGACTCAAAAGACGAGCAAGCGTTTCTCGACATCGTGAACGAGTCGGGATTGAGTTCGAGATACAAACTTCAAAACACCTATTCGCCCGCCGGCAAGAATCACAACCTCGAAAACGCGCTCGACCGAGTGGTCAAAATCGAGGGCGTAGTCGCTTCGCGCGTTCACGGCGGCGGCTTTGCAGGCACGATATTGGTGTTCGCAAACAAGAAAGCGAGCGGCGTCGAGGGCGCGCTCAACGTTATGTTCGGCGACGAAAACGTCTTTAAACTCGCAATTCGTCAAAGCGGCGCAACCAAACTCAATATAGGGGAATAAAATATGATTAATTTCCTTTTATCGACGGCGCAAGACCCGAGAGTCGCATTTTCAATCGGCGGACTCACGGTGCAGTGGTACGGACTGCTCATCGTGTGCGGTATGCTTCTCGGCCTTTTGTACGCCTGTTGGCAAGCAAAGAAAATCGGCATATCGTCGGAAGACGCGGTGGAACTGTTTTTGTGGCTCATTCCGCTTGCAATCGTCTTTGCAAGGCTTTTGTACGTCATTCCGCGCGCGGACGAATATTTCTTTACAGAGAAATATCACGGTTGGGATAAATTTGTGCATATCATTGCGATTTGGGAAGGTGGCATAACCATAATCGGCGGTCTCGTGGGCGGTCTTTTGGGCGCGGTGTTCTTCTCGCTTCGTCATAAAAAAGAAACCAACTTTCTGAACGTCGTAGACCTTGTGGTCGTCCCCGTGCTTATAGGTCAAATCGTGGGCAGATGGGGCAATTTCGTAAATCAAGAAGCCTTCGGCTTGCCCATCACGAACAAAGCGTTGCAATTCTTCCCGTTCGGCGTGTACATCACTGACCCGAGCGGCGTCGAGGATGCGTTCGAGAGCGTCGTTAATTCGCATATCCAAGCGGGCGGCGGCGGAAACTGGTTCTGCGCAACTTTCTTCTACGAGGGCGTTTGGAACACTATAGGCGCGATTTTCTGCGTACTTATGTGGAAGAAAGACTATCAAAAGAAATACCCCGGAATCTTGATGATTTTCTATCTGTTCTGGTACTGCATAGGCAGATTCTGGCTCGAATTTTTGCGTATGGACGCCGTGCCCGTCACCAAAACCGCGTGCCTTATCGTTGCGATACTCTCGCTCGTCATCGGCGTTTTGTACATACTCGCTCGCACCTCGCGCCTTGCATATCTCGACGTGAGAAAGAGTGCGCAAAAGGGTATAAACGGTGCGATACTCACCGAATACGAAGTAAAAAATTACAAGTTTGTGGGAAAACTCTTTGAAGACGTTGCAAAGGACAGTCAAAAATCTTCGGACAAAGCAAAGAAATTCTTTGCCGAATTGCTGCTCAAAATCGGATACGTCAGAAAGAGCGAGCCAGATTATATCCCCGTCGACTTCCAAAGCGCAGATTATTATCACGTTCCCAAGGACTATAAACGCAGATTCAACGCTATGAAAAAGCATGACGTTTACGCCCTGTAATTCCGTTGCGAAAAAGGTGCAATATGACAAACATCGATTACACGACAGAAAGAATCAAGACCAACAATCTAACGCTGTTGACCGACCTTTATCAACTGACGATGATGAACGGCTATCGCCGTTGCAAACTTGACGAAAGAAGGGCGGTGTTCGACATCTTCTATCGCGGAAGCGGCGGATATTCCTACGCAATCGCGGCAGGACTCGAACAAGCGATAGACTATATCCTCAATCTTCATTTCGACGACAGCGACATCGCGTATCTGCGCTCGCTCGAAATCTTCGACGAGGACTTTTTGAAAGCACTCGAAACCTTCGAGTTTACTGGCGATATAAAAGCCGTACCCGAAGGCACTATGGTGTTTCCGTACGAGCCTATTCTCACGGTGTCCGCGCCCCTTTGGCAAGCGCAACTCGTGGAAACCGCGCTTCTTACGTTTGTGAACCACCAAACGCTCATTGCAACCAAAGCCGCACGTTTGAGGGAGTGCACCAAAAACAAAATCAGCGAGTTCGGACTTCGCAGAGCGCAAGGTCCGGACGCGGGCATTTACGGCGCGCGCGCCGCTTGCATAGGCGGTTGCCGAACCACGTCCAACGTCGTTGCGGGCAAACTTTTCGGAATCCCCGTCACGGGTACGCACTCGCACAGTTGGGTTATGTCTTTCGACACAGAACTCGAAGCGTTTGAAAAGTACGCCGAAATTTATCCCGACAACTGCTTGCTTTTGGTGGACACTTACGACACTCTCAAAAGCGGCGTTCCCAACGCAATCAAGGTTTTCGACAAACTCAAAGCGCAAGGACACAAACCCGTCGGAATCCGCCTCGACAGCGGCGACTTGGCGTATCTTAGCCGCAAAGCGAGAGTTATGCTCGACGAAGCGGGACACGAGGATTGCCTCATATTCGCAACCAACGACCTCGATGAGGACATACTCTTGGCACTCAATTCGCAAGACGCCAAAATCGACGTCTACGGCATAGGCACGAAACTTATCACGAGTTACAACAACGCTTCTCTCGGCGGCGTGTATAAACTTTGCGCTCTCGAAGAAGACGGCAACCTCGTACCGAAAATCAAAGTGTCCAACAGCCACGAAAAGACCACGAATCCCGGCGTGAAAAAGATTGTGCGTATATTTAAGGACGGTATGGCGCAAGCGGACTTGATTTGCCTCGAAGACGAAACTTTCGACACCTCGAAACCCCTCACGATTTTTCACCCCGAACAAACTTGGAAAAAGACCACGTTCACCGATTACGAACTCAAAGAACTCATGGTGCCTGTTTTCAATGACGGAAAACTCGTGTACGATATGCCCACGCTCAAAGAGATTTGCGATAGAGAAGACAAGTCAATCGCATCGTTCTTCCCCGAGTACAGACGCGTCGTCAACACGCAAGAATACAAGGTCGACCTCTCGCAAAAACTTTGGGATTTGAAGCATAAACTTCTTAACAGCGAACACTGAATTAAGAATCGCAAACGCAAAAATCGACAAATTCGCATTGCGGATTTATACGACGGATTTGCGTTGCGGATTTATAAAAACGTAAGACGCAATTTTGAAAAAGCGAAGGCAAAACTGCCTTCGCTTTTTATATGAAGTCCGATATTTATTTTTTACAAAACGAGCATTTTATATTTCGAATTATAAACATAAAATACTGTTTTTGCAGATAAAACGACATATTTCGGCAAAACATTATTCGCCGACGTCGTGCGATTCTTGGTATCTTTTTCATAGAAAACAATCTTCTTTTCGAGGTATTATGAAAAAGAAAAACGCAACGAGATTTCCGCTATCGAGAAAAGGTTACGACCGCGACGCCGTCGACGGCTACATTGCTTTGGAACAGGCAAAGGCAGACGAGATTCAACTCGGTCAAAGAGACAGAGTGAACGAACTCAAACAAGAAAACGAATCTCTCAAATTGCAAATAGAAGTGCTTAAGGGCAGAGAGGAACAAATCAAACTCGCTCTCGTCAACGCCACCGAAAACGCAAACCGATTGACCGAGGACGTAAAATCGAGATACAGGCAGGAACTCGAAAGATTGCGCCTTTTCCGCGCGAAGTGGCTCGGCGCATACGAGCAGATGAAAGAAAGGTATCATTTCGACAAAGACGCGCTCAACGTCGAAAGCGTCGCCGTGTCAGTCGAGATAGAACTCAAAAAGTTTTTGGCGCAGGATTTTTCGCTAAACAGCAACGCCACGAAAGACGTTATGGAAGAACATTTTCGCAAGGAAGCGGAAAGGCTCACAAACCAACAACTCTCAATACAAAACACGCCCGTTCAGGAATCCAAAAATTCCGAAGATTTGAAAACTTTGCTCAAAGACGTCGAGACGAAAAAGAAGACCAAATCGACCGCCGCGTTTTCCGTTGACGACGCGTTGAACCCGACTCAATCCCTTAAGGAAAATTTGAGCGCAGTAACGTAACGCGCGTTGTCGCTCCCGTTTGTCGACAAAATAAAGGGTTGCAACGGTTTTGCGATAAATAAGGTTTTTATAAAACAATGATTTATAGAGATTGCCGCTTTTATTTTGCGGTTTTTCGTTTTTTGGAATTATTAGAGTGTAAAAAAAGAATGTGCGTCGGACGGAGAATTTTCGTGTTTGACAGAGTTTTTTTGTTGTTGATTATATCTCGGTTGTTTGTTATAATTGATTGGTAATGATTATACTGCGCTACGGCGCGAGGTGGCAAATATGATTCTCACTATGGACATCGGCAATACCAACGTCAAATACGGCGTTTTCGACGGCGACGAGTTGGTTGCTTCGTGGCGTGTTTCCACAAAGGCTTCACGCACGGCTGACGAGTACGGAATGGTGCTTTACGACTTGCTCAAACAGCGCGGCGTAAATTTCGAGGATATAGACGCGTGCGTTATGTCTTCGGTTGCGCCTGCTCTCAATTACACAATCGAGCATATGTGCCGTTATTATATCGGCAAAGCGCCGCTTATCGTTTCGTCAAAGACGGACACGGGCATAAAACTTGCGTATGCGCACCCGACGCAACTCGGCACGGACAGAATCGTGGGCGCGGCGGCGGCGTATCGCCTTTACGGCGGTCCGGTCATAGTGGTGGATTTCGGCTCGGCGACGACGTTCAACCTCGTCACCAAAGACGGCGTGTACATCGGCGGCGCGATTGCCCCCGGTATCAAAACCGCAACCGAATCGCTCGTCACGACGGCGGCGAAACTTCCGAGAATAGAACTCGAAAAACCGCAAAATATCGTCGGTACGGACACGAAAAGTTGTATGCAGAGCGGCATAGTGTACGGCTACACCGGTCTTGTGAAATATATGGTGAGCAAGTACAAGGAACTCGACGAAATGAAGGGCGCAAAAGTGGTTGCGACGGGCGGACTTAGCGAACTCGTCGAGAACGTCGAACCCGAACTTATCGACGTCACCGACCGCGCGCTTGCGCTCAAAGGATTGAAATACATCTACGACAGAAACAAGAAAAAGAAATGAGTTAAGCGGCGCAAAACGGACTTAAAAACTCGTTTTTGCGGCTGTTTTGAAAGATATAGGCTTTATGAAGAAAATCGGAATTGCGCTTTTGGGGCTCGGCGTCGTGGGCGGCGGAACTTACGAAATCCTCAACAATATGCGCGAAACTATAAAGAAAAACGAGGGCTTGGACATCGAAGTCAAGCGTATTCTCGAAAGGAATATCGATAGGTGCAAGCAACTCGGCGTTGACCTTTCAAAAATAACGCAGAATATCGACGATATAGTGAACGACGACGAAATTCAAATCGTTGCGGAATTTTTCGGCGGCGTAGAACCCGCAAAAAGTTTCCTTTTGAAAGCGCTTAAAAAGGGAAAGAGCGTCGTGACGGCAAACAAAGAGATGTTCTCGAAGTGCTGGCACGAACTCGAAACCGCCGCAAAAGAGAGCGGCGCGGGACTCTATTTTGAGGCGAGTTGCGTGGGCGGCGTTCCCGTGATTCGCACGCTTACTGACTCTATGCAAGCAAACCGCATAACATCGCTCAAAGGCATAGTCAACGGCACTACCAACTATATTTTGTCCAAAATGAGCGACGAGGGCGCGGATTACGAAACTTGCCTTAAAGAGGCGCAAAAACTCGGCTATGCCGAAGCGAATCCCACCGCAGACGTAGAGGGATTCGACGCAACGTACAAAAACAGTATTCTTTCCTCTTTGGCGTACCGCAAGCGCGTACCCGTCGAAAAAGTGTATCGCGAGGGCATATCGAACGTCAGCGTAGAGGATATTGCGATAGGCAAGGAACTCGGATACGAGATTAAGTTGCTTGCGATTTCAAAATTGACGGACGAGGGCAAAATCGAAGCGAGAGTACATCCCGCGTTTTTGCCGAAAAATCATCCGCTTTCAAGCGTAAAAGGCTCGTTCAACGCGCTGTATATTCACGGCGACAGCGTAGACGACGTTATGTTGTACGGCCGCGGCGCGGGCGCGTTGCCTACGGGAAGCGCGATTGTGAGCGACGTGGTGTTCGCCGCCTCGAAAGACGTGCACAGAAGATACGATTTCGAGTGCGAGGAAGTGGACGAGGGGGCGTTTGCAACCGATTTTAAATCGCAATACTACGTCAGACTCGCCGTGCGCGACAGCGAAGGCACGCTTGCAAAAATTGCGGCGGCGTTTGCAAAAAACGGTATATCTATCCGTTCGGTTTTGCAAAAAGAAGGGAAGAACGGCGAAGTTTACGTCGTTTTCGTAACCTATGAAACGAAGGAAAGCAACGTTAGAAAAACGCTTTCGCAAATCGAGAATTTCGACGGCGTGGACAAGGTCGTTTCGCTTTTGAGAGTCGAGGAATAAGTATGGTTTTGTTTTTTGCAAGAGGACAAGTGGACAGCGACAAATTCGTCAAGTTTTGCTATGAAAACTACAAGGATATAATGTCGCGCTACGGCGCGGAATTGCCGAGCAAAGTGGAAATTGTCCGCATAGACGGCGAAAAACCGAGGTTCGACACCGACAAGGCGTACTTCAATCTTTCACATTCGGGCGGCGTGATGATGTGCGGAATCTCACATTCCAAAATAGGCGTTGACATCGAGAAAATCCGCGAAATCGACTACAAAAAATTCGATTTTATCGACGCTAAAGACGTAGAGGACTTCTTTGAAAAGTGGACGGAAAGAGAGAGTTATCTCAAATTCACTGGCGAGGGTCTTTCGGGATTCAGAAAGGAAATTCCCGCCGACGCGCACTTCGAGCATTTCCCCGTATGGGACGAGTATCACGCTTGCGTATGCGCCGAAGAACAGAACGTGATAGCCTACGAAATAGACGTAAACGCGATAAACGACTAATATTTTGTGCATAGGCGCAAACAAAAAAAGAGGCACTTGTTTTTTTCAAAGCGAGTGGTACAATAAAATAACAAAGAGCAGGAGGGATATATGATTCTCGACAAAATTAAAGACATTATGGAAACCGAACTCGGCAAAAATCGCAACGACGTTACGCTCGAGTGCGACATTATAAAAGATTTGGGACTTGACAGCCTCGACATCGTAACGCTCATTATGGCGGTTGAGGACGAATACGGCTTCACGGCAGACGACGACGAAATCGCCGCACTCAAAACCGTCGGCGACGTTGTAAGTTACATAGAAAAGCACACAAATCATCGCTGAGGCAACGGCGACACGCAAATTTGCGTGTTGCCGAGAGCCTTGCTTGATTTTTGCGCTACTAACCGCGCAGAGAATTTGTGCTATCAGTTCAAACACGGATAAAGATTCAAGCCACAGTTTCGCCAAATTATCTGCTTGGTGAAGCGCACTGCGTGCGCAAGCGGTTAAATGAAAACTCATTCGTAGCCTACTCATAAGCGGAATGTGCGATTTCGCAGACGGAACGCGAGCCGCAACGGCGGCGAGAAAAGCGAGCGTCGAAGCTCGACGAACTGTACAAGTAAACGGGCGAGTGTGGATTTTTTCGCCCGTGAACGAGTGGCACGGCTTTCAGCCGATTTGTATTGCCAACAGCCCGTCTGCCGTTCGTTGCTCGCAACGAACTAGCGATTGCTACGAAGTCAATCGCGTCAGTGTTGTCCCCCGCTACGCGGTCGCCGTGGGTTCCCTCAAACTTGTGCAGAGGGGGAACGGCGATAGGGAAAACACGTGAGGAAAGGGGAAACTTTATTTAGAGTACACGTCGGTTGCTTTTTTAGAGAAAGAGCAACCTTTATTTATTTTATATAATTAATTTTAACTGTTATTTCAATAAATTTTAGGAAAAACGCCGCTTTCCTTCGTATATATATGTAGAAAAATATTTTTAGAGGCACTATGGCAGGCGGTTTTACCCCGGAGTTTATGGAAGAACTCAAATATAAATGCGACATCGTCGAAGTCATTTCGCAGTACGTCCCTTTGCAGAAAAAAGGCGGACGTTATTTCGGTTGCTGTCCTTTCCACAATGAAAAAACGGCTTCGTTTTGCGTGAATAACGGCTGGTATCATTGTTTCGGTTGCGGCGCGAGCGGCGACGTCGTAAAGTTCGTTATGGAAATGGAATCGGTGTCCTTTTACGACGCCGTGAAAATCCTTGCCGACAAAGTGGGAATGCAACTTCCCGAAGTCAAATTCGACCCCAAATACGCCGAAAAGAAAGAGCATAGCGACGTTTTGAAGCAACTTATGCGCGACGTTGCGAGGTATTATCGCAACAATCTTCTCGATGAAAACAAGGGCAAGGACGCAAGAGAGTATTTGCACGCAAGAGGTCTCGACGACGAAGTGTGCAAACGCTACGGTCTCGGACTTTCGCTCGACGGCGAGAGTATGGTCGGGTATATGCGCCGCAAGGGCTATTCGCTCAAAGACCTCGAAGAATGCGGACTTATCGCCAACACTCAACGCCCGTACGACGCTTTTGCAAACAGGGTTATCGTGCCGATTATGGACGGTATGAGCAACGTCATAGCGTTCGGCGGACGTATCTATCACGGCGAGCAAGATATTGCAAAATACAAAAACTCGACAAATACCACGCTGTTTGACAAGGGGCGCACGATATACGGAATCAACTTCATAAAGCGCGACAAAAAACTCAACGGCGTTGCATATAAGGAACTTGTTTTGGTCGAGGGTTATATGGACGTTATATCGCTCGGCGCAGCGGGCATAAAGAACGCGGTTGCATGTATGGGAACCGCGCTCACCGAAGGGCAGGCGAGAGAGTTGTCGCGTATGACGGAAAATCTGTACGTTTGCTACGACGGCGACGGCGCGGGCAAAAAAGCGACGATACGCAACGTGGATATTCTCACAAAGTTCGTGCAGAACGTCAAAGTCATATCTCTCGACGAGGGCAAAGACCCCGACGAAACCGTGCGCGACGGCGGCGCGGAAGCCTTCCTCAAAAAGCAAAAGGAGGCATTGCCCGTCATCGAATACAAACTTAAACTTTGCGCCGACGCAAACGATTTAGGGTCGGTGAACGGCAGAGCGAAATACGTTCAATCCGCTCTTAAAGTGCTCAAAAGCATAGATAATCGAGCAGAAAGAGAAGTTTATACGGAAATCGTGTCCAAAAAGAGCGGCGTGTCAGTGGCGACTCTTTCGGACGAGGCGGGTATGATAAGGCCGCCCAAAATCGAACAACCCAAAGAAAACGACGAAGAAAAGGTTGCAAAGACCCTTCGCGCGTCGAGATTCGTGCTTAATCGTATTCTCAAAGGCGAAAAATTTGCGGACGTAAGCGTCGTAAAGTCCGAGTGGCTTGCAAACGACGTACATAAAGAAGTGTTCGAGTGGGCAAAGACTATGCCCGTAAATACCGACCTTGTGAACTCGATGTTCAGCAAATTCGGATACGAAAACGAGGAAATCGGCAAGATTTTGGACATAAATATGAAGTTTGCCGACACCATACGCGAGGCGGACTACTTCAACGATTGCGTGCTTATGCTTGCAAACGAACATATCGCAAAACGCCTCGATAGGTTGAAAGAAGGCTACAACGACCTATTCGACCCCGAAGCAAAGCGAGCGAGTATTTTGGAAATATCCCGCTTGCAGAAAATATTGAAATCCAAAGACATTAACGACAAACTTTGATTCACCGAGGAGGAATATAAGTGGACAGAGAACAACTTTTGAAACAAGAGATTGACAAAATCGTCGCGTACGGAAAGAGCAAAGGCTCGATAAGCGAAGACGATATAATGGCAAGGCTCGAACACCTCAACGCAACTGCGGAAGATATGGAAATGGTGTTCAACGCTTTGCAAAACGAAAACGTAAAGGTTGAAGAAACGATTGAGGACGACGACATCGCGCTTGACAAAATCATCGATTCGAGCGTTGACGACTCGGTTAAAATCTACCTTAAAGACATCGGCAAAGTGCCTCTTTTGACCGCCGACCAAGAAATCGAACTCGCAAAGCGTATGGAAGAAGGCGACGAGGAAGCAAAGCATATTTTGAGCGAAGCGAACTTGCGTCTCGTCGTGTCCATCGCAAAACGCTACGTCGGCAGAGGTATGCAATTCCTCGACCTCATTCAAGAGGGCAATCTCGGCTTGATGAAAGCGGTTGAAAAATTCGACTATACGAAGGGCTTTAAGTTCTCGACGTACGCAACGTGGTGGATAAGACAGGCAATCACCCGCGCAATCGCCGACCAAGCAAGAACCATTCGTATTCCCGTTCATATGGTGGAAACCATAAACAAGCAAGTCAGAGCAACTCGTCAACTTCTTCAAAAACTCGGCAGAGAGCCGTCGGCTGAAGAAATCGCGGCGTATCTCGGCTGCTCGGTCGAGCGTGTGCGCGAAATCCAAAAAATCGCGCAAGACCCCGTATCCCTCGAAACGCCTATCGGCGAGGAAGAAGACAGCCATTTGGGCGATTTTATAGAGGACCACACCTCTCAGTCGCCCAGCGAGGTCGCCGAGGGCAATATGCTCAAAGAACAACTCATTCAAGTGCTCAACACACTCACCCCGCGTGAAGAAAAAGTGCTTCGTTTGAGATACGGTCTTGACGATTCGCACCCCAGAACCCTCGAAGAAGTCGGCAAAGAGTTTAACGTCACTCGTGAGCGTATTCGTCAAATCGAGGCAAAGGCACTCCGCAAACTTCGCCATCCCAACCGCCTCAAAAAACTCAAAGATTTCGACTGATGCCAATACGACTCGACCAAAGGCTGACCGCAATTGCCAACCTCGTTGATTACGGCAAAGTCGCGGACGTAGGCTGTGACCACGGCAAACTCGGCTACTATCTTGTAAGCACGGACAGAGCGAGCGAAGTTATCGCGACGGACATTTCCGCGCCCTCGCTTGCAAAAGCCGAAGAACTTGCAAAGGAAAACGGCGTGCAAGACGTTATGACCACGAGGCTCGGAAACGGACTCGAACCTGTTGCGGACAGGGAAGTCGACACCGTTATTATCGCGGGCTTGGGCGGCGACGTCATATCCGACATAATTTTGCGAGCAAACGAGCAATGCAAGCGTTTTTCGCACTATCTTCTTTCTGCCAACACCCACCCCGAAAAGGTGAGAGCGGCGATAGCGAAGTGCGGGCACACGATAGTTTTCGACGAAATGCTCGAATGTGCGGGCAAAACGTACACAATCGTGAAAACGAACGAGGGCGAAAGCACCCTTTCAAGCGAGCAAATCGCGTACGGCGCGTTTTTCGATACGAGCGACAACTTTGCGTTCTTTGCGAACAAGGAAATCGAGGGTATGAAAAACATACTCGAACGAAACCCAAAAGCCGTCGAATTGAAAGAGAAAATCGCAAAACTCGAAAACGCCTTGCAAAAACGCAAATAAAAGCCGAAACGACAAAAATCCAAACGGGCAATAAAGTCGCAGTGGAAAAATCGCCGCAAAAGACGGAAAACTCGTATAGCGGCAAATCCTCGAATTAAGGATAAAGAAATGAAACACAGACAAATAGTTGATACGATAGAAGAATTTGCGCCCGTCGCGCTTGCAGAGGCGTGGGATAATCCCGGTCTTATGATAGGCAATCTGAACGACGAATGCAGCGGCGTTATGGTTGCTCTCGACCTCACCAAAGACGTCGTAAAGCAAGCGGTTGAGCAAAACTGCAATCTTATCGTCACGCACCATCCGTTCTTTTTCTCGGCAATCAAGAGCATAAACACCGCCGAGTCGAAAGGCGAAATTATAAGGGACATACTCAAAAACGGATTGACGGTGTACAGCGCGCATACCAACCTCGACGAGTGCGAAAACGGACTTTGTATGACCCTCGCAACGCTTTTGGGCGGCGAGAACCTTTGCCCCAACGGCGTAGGCGTAGTGTGCGATATAAAGGCGCAATCCCTCGAAGATTTCGCAAAGCACGTTGCTTTTACCCTCAAAGACGATTCCGTCAAATACACGGGCGACAAAAATAAAACTATTGAAAAGGCAATGATAATTTGCGGCGGCGGCGCGAGCGATTCGGCATACGAAAACGCAAAAGCGAACGCGGACGTGTTCGTAAGCGGCGACTTTAAGCATCACCTTTACGTCGCTTCCGAAAACGACGAGTTTCCCATCGTCGAATTTTCGCACTACGCAAGCGAAATTATCGTGCAAAACCTTTTTGAACAAATCATTGCGCCGAGCGGCGTGAGAATTATAAAAGCAAAACAAAACTGTCCGTTCAAGACAGTCGGAGGATACAATGAAATTTGACAAGATACTTCAATACCAAAAGATAGACCAAGAACTTATGACTCTCGAAAACGAGGTCGCAAAGAGCGACGAACGTCAAAAACTCGCCGTTGCGAAATCGCGTTTGGAAGGCGCAACCGAGATGATCGGCAAACTCAAAGCCGAAGCGAGCGACCTGCTTGCAGGCTACGCCGCAATGAAGGACAAAATCGACGCACTCAAAGAGGAACTTGATGAGTTCGACGGCATTTTGGATGACGTACAAGACGCAAACGAAGCGGATCACTATCTCAAAATGGTGGCTTCAATCGCCGACAAAATCAACGCTCTCGAGAAAGAGGCTAACGGCGCGGCGGCAAAGATCGATCAAGTCAACGACAGTTACAAAAAGACTTGGGATCAAGGCGTAAAAGCCACCGACGTGTACAAGGGCGCAAAGGCGGAATACGACAATCTCGTCAAAAAATTCCAACCCAGAGTCGTTGAAATCAAATCGCAACTCAACGCTCTCAAAGGCGAGATTCCCGAAAACGTTATGCACACCTATCTTGCGCTCAGAGGCGCGAAAAGAATGCCCGCTTTCGTAAAATACGACAGCAAGAATTGCCTTTGCGGTCGCTGTATGATGGAAGTGGACAACGATACAAAATCCAAACTTCGCAACGTCGGCGATTATGCCGAATGTCCAAACTGCCGCAGAATACTTTACGTTGCGGACGAACAATAATTTTAACCGCGAGAGGAAAAAGATTATGAAAAATTGCTACAACAATCCCGACGTTTATTGCGTCAACGTTGAAAAAAAGCACGGCGCAGGCTTCCCGATAGACCGAAACGGCAATGCCAAAACCCTTCTTTTGAACGGAGAATGGGACTTCAAATATTACGTGTCTGCGGCGATTCTCGACCCAAATCCCAAAACGTGGGACAAAATCGAAGTGCCGTCCAACTGGCAACTCAAAGGCTACGGAAAACCAATTTATTCGAATATCCGTTATCCTTATCCGATTGCCACAACCGGGAAGCCGCACATCAACGAAAACGAAAACAATTGCGGCGTTTATAGGCGCACGTTCGCGCTGGACAAGGTGAGCGGAAGCATACACGTCAATTTTGCCGCAAACAGCGGTGCGGAAGTGTACGTCAACGGCTCGTTCGTGGGATACAGCGAGGATACATTCGACTATCAGGAATACGATATTACGCCTTACGTCAAGGTTGGCGAAAACGAACTTAAAATCATCGTTTACCGCTACACGACGGGCAGTTATCTCGAAGATCAGGATATGTGGCGCATTTCGGGACTTTTCCGCGACGTCAACTTGATTTTCCTTCCCGACGTGCGCATAGAGGATATGTACGCGCGCGCAGAGTTCAACGAGGATTATTCAAAAGCCAAACTCTTGGTCGACGCAAGCGTGTACTGCGCAAAAGGCGTTGAGATTTCCGATGCCGACGTCAAAATCGAACTTATCGACAGAAACGGCAACAAGGTGTGCGAGGGCAACTTTGCCGTACTCGGTCTTGACGAAGACGAGTCTATGGCTGTCAAAATGGTGGAAAATATAGACAATCCGCACCTTTGGAGCGCGGAAGATCCGTATCTTTACAAACTTCGTCTTACGTTCACGTCGCAGGAAAAAGGGCAGACCGTTTTCCACGATATGCGCGAGATAGATTTCGGATTCAGAAAGGTCGAGATTATACCGTCAATCGACGGCAAGCAACCCTACATAACGCTTAACGGCAAAAAGTTGAAAATCAGAGGCGTAAACCGTCACGAATTTCACCCCGACTTCGGTCACGCCGTGCCAAGAGAGTACACCGAAAAAGATATTCTTCTGCTCAAAAAACATAACGTAAACAGCATAAGAACCTCGCACTATCCCAACAGCCGCCACTTCTACGAACTTTGCGACAAGTACGGCATTATGGTTATGTGTGAAAACAACCTCGAAACGCACGGTCTTGCAACTCGCATTCCTCGCTCGAGCAAGAGATGGACAGAGCAAGTGTGTTGGCGTATGAGAAATATGGTTTTGACGTATCGCAACCACGCGTGCATACTCTTTTGGTCGCTCGGCAACGAGAGCGGAAACGGAAAAGCGTTCCCCGCAATGAAAAAAGCCGCGCTCGAACTCGACAACACTCGCCCCATACACTATGAACCTGACGCATACCTTAAGACTACCGACATTATGAGCGAGATGTACACCAAAGAGGAACAAATGGAAGAAATCGCCAACAACAGATGCCACATTCACTCTATGGCGTTGTGGGCGCCGCTCGGACATTTGCTCACGCCGAGAATGTACAAGAACAAACCGTTCATTCAATGCGAATACGCGCACTGTATGGGCAACAGTTTGGGCAACTTCGAGGACTACTGGAAACATTTTAGAAAGAACGACAGACTTTGCGGCGGATATATCTGGGACTTTGCCGACCAAGCAATCAAGCGCGTCAATCAAGACGGCGTCGTCGAATACACCTACGGCGGCGACTGGGGCGACAAACCAAACGACGGCACGTTTGCGTTCAACGGTATCGTCAGAGCGGACAGAAGCCCGAATCCGGCGTTCTACGAGGTCGCAAAGGTCTATCAACAAGTGCAATTCGAGCGTAAGGGCGACAAAATCGAACTTACGAACGAATATATGTTCACAAATCTCGACAAGTTTGCTTTGAGATTCGAGCTTTTGCAAAACGGCGTTGTGACCCAAACCAAAATCGTTGATATGCCATCCGTCAAACCTCTCGAAAAGGGAAGTGTGGATATGCCATTTGCGATTCCGCAAGGCAAAGGCGAAGTTGCAATCAACTGCTACGCGGTGGTGAAGGGCAGTTTTGACGTGTTCGAGGACGGCGACGTCGTGGCTTGCGAGCAAATCGATATGACTGGTTACGTTCCGCAAGAGTTTAAGAGCGCGCAAGGCAAAACCGTTTTCAACGAAGACGGAAAGATTGTGTTAGAATGCGGAAAAATGCGTGCAACCGTGTCCAAAAACGGCGGCTGTATTTCCTCAATCGTCGTGGACGGCAAGGAAAAACTCGCATCGCCGATTATGCTCAACTTTTGGCGCGCCGCAATCGACAACGACAAATCGCCGCAAGTTCCGCCCGTTGCAATCGCGCTCTTGGGCAAAACCTACTTCAAGTCTTGCAAGGACCACCTCGTCAAGTCGAATATGACGATAACGGACAAGTCGCTCGTGATAGACTGGTCTTGCTCGCCGCAAATGTGGTCGCTCAAAACCGTGTACGAAGCGGGCGAAGACGGATTGAAAGTGTCTATGAGAGTGAAGAACAATATGTTCTCGTTGCCGAGATACGGCTTCAGAATGGGGCTTGCAACTTCCGACGATATGACGTTCTTCGCAAGAGGACCTCACGAGAACTATTGCGACAGAAAATCCGCCGCAAAACTCGGCATCTATTCAGGCAAAATTGCGGATTTCGAGCATAACTATCTTGTTCCGCAAGAGAACGGCAATCACACCGACGCACGCTGGCTCAAAGTGGGCGGCGAGGACGGACTTACGTTCGTTGCTTGCGACAAGCCGTTTGAATTCAGCGTACACGACTACACACAAGAGGCACTCGAAGAAGCGACGCACGCGCACGAACTCAAACACGGCGGCGTAGTTGAAGTGTGCATAGACGGCGCGCAACGCGGCGTAGGCGGCGACGTACCTGCACTTGCCTGCACGAAAAAACGTTACAAGATACTTCCCAACCGTTATCACGAGTTTAGTTTTGTCATCAAAGCGTAAAACAATCAAAACGTTTTTTTGCGGCGTCGAATGTGTTTCGACGCCGCTTTTTTGTCATAGTTTGAGCGCGTCACCACCATATGTAGCAACGGTTTTTTATTTGCGGTTTTTCGTTGACAGAAATCGCCGCCGTATTTATAATTTGTTTCACTATTTTGTGCGTACTGCTGTGGTAAGGCAGATTGCGCGGAGGCTTGCTATGAATTTGACATTGAAAGACGGCAAAATTATTTCTATCGACGGTAGGGCGTCTGCGCTCGACGCTATCAAGAGTTTTTCCGATTCTCTTGCAAGAAACGCTCTTGCTTGCAAAATCGACGGCGTCGTTTCTTCTCTCGACACCGTTTTGGACAAAGATTGCACGTTTGAAGTGCTTACGTTTGCGGACGAGGACGGCAGACGGGTGTATCGCCACACTTGCGCGCATATTCTTGCGCAGGCGGTCAGAAACGTTTATCCCACCGTACAACTCGCAATCGGTCCTGCCGTAGACAACGGTTTTTATTACGATTTCGATTTCAGAACGCCCATAACCCAAGCCGACTTCGGTAAAATCGAAGCGGAAATGAAAAGCATAATCAAGGCAAATATGCCCATATCCCGCATAGAATGCACTCGCAAAGAGGCGGAAGGGCGTATTGCGAAGATGAAGCAGATATACAAGGCGGAACTTTTGGCGGATATTCCCGACGGCGAGAAAATATACTTTTATCAGCAAGGCGATTTTATCGACCTTTGCGCAGGTCCGCACCTCACGTCTACGGGCAAAATCAAGGCGTTCAAACTCACCTCGCTCACGGGCGCGTACTGGAAGGGCAACGAAAAAAATAAGATGCTCACCCGCATATACGGCACTTGTTTCGAGAAAAAAGCAGACCTCGACGAGTATATCCAAAAACTCGAAGAAGCCAAATTGCGCGACCACAACAAAGTCGGCAAAGAACTCGGTTTGTTTATGACCGACGAGAATATCGGGCAAGGACTTCCGCTTATGATGCCCAAAGGCGCGCGCATTATTCAGATTATGGAACGCTTCGTCGAGGACGAGGAACAAAAGCGCGGTTACCAACTCACCAAAACCCCGATTATGACCAAAAACAACCTCTTTATCATTTCGGGGCATTGGGATCACTACAAGGACAAGATGTTCTATATCGGCGACGAGGACGTTGACGACGAAATTTTGTGCTTGCGCCCGATGACTTGTCCGCTTCAATTCACAATCTACAAAAACGGACTCAAAAGTTACCGCGACTTGCCCGTAAGGTATGCGGAAACCGCAATAGAATTCCGAAAAGAAGCAAGCGGCGAAATGCACGGTCTTACGAGAATACGCCAGTTCACGCTCTCGGACGGACATATAATCTGCACGCCCGCGCAACTCGAATCCGAGTTTAAGGGCGCGGTGGACCTAATAAAATACCTTATCGGCGTTCTCGGACTTCAAAACGACGTCGGTTATCGTTTTTCGCGCTGGGATCCGAGCAATCCCGACAAGTATGTCGGCACGGCAGAGGACTGGAACAGAGTGGAAACCGCAATGCAGAATATCCTTTCCGATCTCGGCATAGAGCATACGGAAGCGTGGGGCGAAGCGGCGTTCTACGGGCCTAAACTCGACGTGCAGGGCAAAAACGTGCACGGCAAGGAAGATACGCTGTTCACCGTTCAAATCGACTTCTCGCTCGCTACGCGCTTCGATATGATATACATCGACGAAAACGGCGAAAAGGCTCGCCCGATAATAATTCATCGCTCGTCGATAGGTTGTTACGAGCGCACTTTGGCAATGCTTATTGAAAAGTACAACGGCGCGTTCCCGATGTGGCTTGCGCCCGAACAAGTGCGCGTTTTGTCGCTCACCGACCGTACGGCAGATGTCGCGACGAATATTCGCAATCAACTTTTCGATATGGGTTTGCGCGCTGAAGCGGACGTAAGAAGCGAGAAACTCGGCAAGAAAATCCGTGACGCGCAACTTGAAAAAGTGCCGTATATACTTGTCGTAGGCGACAAGGAAGCGCAAGAAAGCGTCGTTTCCGTCCGTCACCGCACCGACGGCGATTTGGGCGTAATGACCGTTTCCGACTTTGCAAAACTCGCCTTACTGGAAGTCGCAACCAAGCAAATAAAATAGTTTTGCAACCCCGAAAACGCTCATAAAATACTCTAAAAATAAGCGTTTTTGCCGAAATTAAATAAATTTTCGGAAATATTCGACTTTCGTTTGACACGAGTCGCTATTTTTGTTAGTATATACGAGCAAAGCAAAGGTATTGCCTTTCACCATCAGCCTTCGGCGATATGGTTCTCACTTCACAAAGTCTTGTCTATGATAAGGACAATCGGTAAGTGTTGAGGCAACTTTGCTTCGACACTTCTTTTTTATGTAATAAACCTTTCGAGGTGTATAGGAGTAGCAATTTGAAAGAACTGCAAATCAATGAACAAATCCGAGACAGAGAAGTGCGCCTCATCGGCGACGACGGTCAACAGTACGGCGTTATCTCGATGAGAGATGCACGAGCGATTGCGGAAGAAAAAGGGCTTGACATCTGCAAGGTTTCACCGCCTTCCGTTCAGCCTCCGACCTGCAAATTGATGGACTACGGCAAATATCGCTACGAACAACAAAAACGCGAAAAAGAAGCCAAAAAGAATCAGAAAGTGATGGAAATCAAAGAAATCCGCCTTTCTGCGACAATCGACATCGGCGACACTACGAGACTTGCCCAACAAACCGCAAAATTCCTTGCGGACGGCAATAAAGTCAAAGCGTCGATAAGACTCAAAGGACGCCAACAAGCGCATCCCGAAATCGCGGTCAAAATCGTTGAAGACTACATCGCGATGGTCGGCGGCGAATTTACCGTCGAGAAAAAGCCCGTGCAAGAAGGTCGTATGATTTACACGATTCTCGCGCCGGCACAAAAGAAATAACGACACTATTGTTGCTTGCTCAGCAAGCAAAAGCAAAATAAAATAGGAGGCAGACCTATGCCAAAACAAAAAACACATAGCGGAGCAAAGAAGCGTTTCCACGTTACAGCAAACGGTCTTTACAAGAGAGGCCATTCTGCACACAGCCACCTTCTTACCAAGAAGACAACCAAGAGAAAGAGAGATCTTCGTTCCATCGAATACGTAGACGAAACGAGATGCGGAGAACTCAAAAAGTTGTTGCCGTACAAATAAGGAGAATGAACAATGAGAATTAAAAGAGCAGTAAACGCAGTCAAAAAGCGTAGAAAAATAATGAAACAAGCAAAGGGTTACTATGCTGGTAAGCATTCCCTTTATCGTGTTGCAAAGCAACAACTTCTCAAGAGCGGCGTGTACGCATACGTCGGCAGAAAGCAAAAGAAACGCGATTTCAGAAGCCTCTGGATTGCTCGTATCAACGCTGCCGCACGTATCAACGGTATGAGTTATTCAACTCTTATGCACGGTCTTAAAGTTGCCGGTATCGACCTCAACAGAAAGGTTTTGAGCGAAATCGCAATCAGCGATCCCAAAGCGTTCACGGCACTCTGCGACAGCGCAAAAAACGCTCTTGCATAATAGAATAATCGTTTTTCAATGTTGCGCATAGGTTTTATGCGCAACATTGATTTAGAACCGTTTTCGGATTTTTGCTCTCGCTTTTGAGTGCGAAAGCCGATATTTAAGGCGGTTAGAATGACAGAAATCATCACTTCCACCAAAAATCAATTCGTGAAGAAGGCACGCTCGCTTTCTCAAAAGAAGTTCCGCAAAGAGTCGGGACTGTTTTTGGTTGAAGGGACGAATGTAATAAAGGATATGCCGTCGAGCGTAGAGGTCGAATACGTGCTTGCAACCTTGCAAAGGCAGGGCGAAGTCGAGCACTTGTTCGGCGAGGGGGGTAGCGAAAAATCTCGCGAGGCTCTTGCTTTTACGCGCGCGCAAGTGTATTATGTGAGTGACGAGGTTATGCAGTACGTTGCGGACACGGTTTCGCCGTACGGCATAGTGGCGATTTGCAAAATGCCGTCAACCGAATTTGCTATGCCGAAAGGCAACGCGGTTTTGCTCGACGGCGTGAGCGACCCCGGCAACCTCGGCACGATACTGCGTACGGCTGCCGCGTGCGACTTTAACGACGTATACCTTTTGGACACGGCGGACGTGTTTTCGCCGAAAGTGGTAAGGGCGACGCTCGGCGGACTTTTCAGAGTGCGCTTGCACGAGATAAACGAAAGCGACGCACTCGAACTTATGAGCGAAACGAACAGCGCGGTTTTGGACATGGGCGGAATGAATATTCTTCAAAACAAACCGTCTACGCCCGTGCTTTTGATTGCGGGCAACGAGGCGCACGGCGTGAGAGATTCTCTCAAACGCGCGGCGAAAAACGCTTATTCGTTGCCTATGAAAAACGAAATCGAATCATTGAACGTTGCGGTCGCAACCGCAGTTTCGATGTATCAAACTTTATAAACAGGAGAACAATATGAGCGGACACAGCAAATGGCATAACATTCAACAAAAGAAAGGCAAAACCGACGCGGCGCGTGCAAACGTGTTCACCAAAATCGGACGCGAAATCGCAGTTGCAGTCAAAGACGGCGGCGCAGACCCCAACAGCAACAGCAAACTCGCGCAAGTAATTGCCAAAGCAAAAGACAACAATATGCCCAACGACAACATTATGCGTTCCATCAAGAAGGCAAGCGGCGAACTCGGATCTATCAACTACGAAGATATGACCTACGAGGGCTACGGCGTCGGCGGAACGGCAATCATCGTCGAAGCGCTCACAGACAATAAAAACCGCACGGCAGGCGACGTTCGTCACTTGTTTGACAAATTCGGCGGTTCGATGGGTACGACGGGTTGCGTTTCATTTATGTTCAAGCGCAAAGGCGTCATCACCATCGCAAAAGAGGACATCGCAGAGGACGATTTGATGATGTACGCTCTCGAAATCGACGGTTTCGAGGACATCAATTCCGAGGATGAGGACGTTTTCGAGGTGTATGCGGACACCGCAAAACTTCAATCGGTGCGCGAAGCACTCGAAAAAGACGGCGTAAAAGTGCTTTCGGCAGAAGTCGATATGATTCCCGACAACTACGTCACGCCGAGCGCGGAACAACAAGCAACCATCATCAAGATGATTGACAAACTCGAAGAACTCGACGACGTTCAAAACGTTTATCACAACGCAACTCTCGACGTCGAAGACGAAGAATAATTCTCGTACAAATATAATTTGTACGCTTGACAATCTAGCCCGCAGGTGATATACCTATTATACAAAATATGAAACGAGTTTCACATTTGAGAACGTCGGGCGGATTCGAGAGAATTGCTTTCGGTTCTTCAAATCGAACTTGCGACGTACAAAAGGAAATTAAATTTTAGCGCGAAAGCGCAAAAAGGTTATATATGGACAGAATTTATCTCGATCACGCGGCAACGACGCCGCTATCGAACAAAGCGTTCGAGGCTATGAAGCCTTACTTTACCGATGTGTTCGGCAATCCTAATTCCCAGCACATATACGGTCGCGAAGCCGCAAAAGCCGTTGACGAAGCTCGTCAAATGCTTGCAAATTGCATAGGCGCAAAACCGAGCGAGATCTATTTTACCTCTTGCGGTACGGAATCGGACAACTGGGCTGTCAAAGGCATTGCCCTTCAAAATATTCAAAAAGGCAAACATATCGTCACGTCGGTCATCGAGCATCCTGCGATTTACACCACTTGCAAGCAACTCGAAAAATACGGCTGGGAAGTAACTTATCTTCCCGTAGACAACGAAGGCTTCGTATCGCCCGAAGATCTCGAAAAGGCAATTCGTCCCGACACGGTTCTTGTGAGCATAATGTTTGCAAACAACGAAATCGGCACGGTCGAACCTATCAAAGAACTCTGCGAGATTGCACACAAACACGGCGTATTGTTCCACACGGACGCTGTGCAGGCAACGGGCGCGATTAAGTACAACGTTAAGGATTTGGGCGTGGATATGCTTTCTATGTCTGCACACAAGTTCTACGGTCCGAAAGGAATGGGGCTGCTGTACGTCAGAAACGGCATCCGCATCGAAAAGTTGCTCACCGGCGGCGAGCAAGAAAGAGCGCATCGCGGCGGCACGACCAACACGCCGGGCGTTGTGGGTATGGCAGTCGCACTCGACGACGCACTCAAAACCATCGAAGAAGACGACAAATACGTCGCCTCGCTTCGTGACCACTTCGTAGAACGCGTGTTGAACGAAATCGACGACATCTACTACAACGGCGCAAAAGACACCTCTAAACGTCTTCCCAACAATGCAAACTTCAGTTTCCGCTATATAGAAGGCGAATCCATCTTGTTCTCGCTCGACCTTGCGGGAATCAGCGCCTCGTCGGGTTCTGCGTGTTCGTCAGGCTCGCTCGAACCGTCAAGAACGTTGCTCTCAATCGGCGTTCCCGTCGGCACGGCACACGGTTCGATAAGATTCACGTTCGGCAAGCACAATACGATGGAAGAAGTCGATTACACGGTCACAGAACTCGTCAAGATAGTAAAACGACTCAGAGATATGTCGCCTCTTTACAAAAAGTAATAGGGCAGAAGGGCAGAAACGGCAAAGCACGAAGCGCCGTAAAAACAATTAGTGCGTGAAATACGAAATAAATCAAGGCATAGCCTTTAAGGAGTATATATATGTACAACGAAAAAGTTATGGAAGTTTTTAAGAATCCCCAACATATGGGCGAGGTTGAAAACTACAATGCAATCGGCACGGTAGGAAACGAAGTGTGCGGCGATATTATGCAAATCACGATGCGTATCGAAGACAACGTCATCAAGGATGCAAAGTTCAAGACGTTCGGTTGCGCAGCGGCAGTTGCTTCGAGTTCGACGGCAACGGGAATGATCATCGGCAAGACGATCGACGAGGCACTCAAACTCACAAACAAGCAAGTTATCGAGGAACTCAACGGTTTGCCGCCGCAAAAGATTCATTGCTCTGTGCTTGCAGAAGACGCAATCCGTATGGCAATCGAATCTTATCTCAAAGGCGAAGTTCCCTCAAAGGAAACCATCTGAGATAAGCAAGTTCAACTTCACTTTGGATAATCCGCACCCGAAAGGTGCGGATTGTTTTTGTATTACAAAACCACC